>JAUIIJ010000016.1 GCA_030431825.1 Alphaproteobacteria bacterium | reverse complement strand
GCCGCCAGCTTGCCGGCCTGCGCGACCCAGTCATCGCGACTGACCCGGCCCTTGAAGCCGATCAGGTTGTCATCGACCCAGGCGACCTCGGCTGCGCTCCACGCCGCGATCTGATCGAAATGATAGACGCCGATACCGTTCAGCACGCCTTCGAGTTTCGGGCCGATCCCCTTGATCAGCTTGAGATCATCGGCCCTCCCGTCCCGTGCGGCGTCAAGGAACACCGGCTTTTGGCCGGTTTGCTCGTCGGATGAGACCGTCCCTTCCCTCGCGGCGGCGGCATCCGGTTTCGCAGCAGACCCTGCCGGATACTTCCAGTTCCCCTTGCGCGCGGCAAGTTCCTGCTGCCCGGGCAATCCGGCGGACGGTTTGATCCGTGCAGCGTCACCGCCCTCGCGGGATTTGGCAACCGATGCGGGCGTTTCCGCGTCCTTCGCCTCGGGCGACGCGGACGGTTTGCCCGCATCATTCGCCGCGTCCCTGCGCCAGGGTGTCAGCAACGGCACCTCGGTGCCGTCGATCCGCTTGATGGTATCGCCGATATCCACCGCCAGTTGCGCGCTTGCGTTATACTTGGTGTGGCCGCTGTCGAATTCCTTGAGACTGGTCAGACCGCTCAGCGGTTCGGAGGCGAAGCGGCCATTCTGCGGCCCCGGAACCGGCACCTTGCCCGCCGCCAGTTCGTCGATGATTTCGCCGAAACGGTCGGCGGTCAGGTCCTCGTAGTAATCCTTGCCGATCTGCACCATCGGCGCGTTGGCACAGGAGCCGAGGCATTCCACCTCTTCCCAGCTGAACTTGCCATCCGCGGACAGGGTATGCGGTTTGGCGGCAATCTTTTCCTGGCAGACGCCCATCAGGTCCTCGGCGCCGCAGATCATGCAGGACGTGGTTCCGCAAACCTGGAAATGTGCAACACTGCCAACTGGTTGCAACTGAAACATGAAGTAGAAGCTGGCGACTTCGAGCGCGCGGATATAGGCCATGCCGAGCATGTCGGCCACGGTTTCGATCGCCGGGCGGGTCAACCAGCCTTCCTGTTCCTGCGCCCGCCACAACAGCGGGATCACCGCGCTGGCCTGTCGACCTTCAGGGTATTTGCTGATCTGCGCTTCGGCCCAGGCCATGTTGGCGTCGGTGAAGGCAAAACTTTCGGGCTGTTCTGAGTACAGACGGCGGAGCATCAATTCGTCTTTCTGTTCACGCCGAGACGTCGGACGCCTCCGGCGGGAGTATTTTCACAAAGCTGAAGACAGGGGGACAGCATCACCGGTCGATCTCCCCGAACACGACATCCATGGTGCCGATGATCGCCGCCACGTCGGCGAGTTGATGACCGCCCGCGACGTGATCCATCGCCTGCAGGTGCAGGAAGCCCGGCGCACGGATCTTGGCACGGTAGGGCTTGTTGCTGCCATCCGCGACGAGGTAGACGCCGAATTCGCCCTTTGGTGCCTCGACGGCGGCATAGACCTCGCCCTCGGGCACGTGAAAGCCCTCGGTATAGAGCTTGAAGTGATGAATCAGGCTTTCCATCGAGGTTTTCATGTCGCTGCGCGCCGGCGGTGTGATCTTGCCGCGCGCGAGCACGTCACCCCTGCCGTCGGGTGCGCGCAGCTTGGCGATGGCCTGGGTGATGATGTGCAGGGACTGGCGCATTTCCTCCATGCGCACGAGGTAGCGGTCATAGCAATCGCCGTTCTTGCCCACGGGAATCCGGAACTCGAACTCGTCATAGCATTCGTAGGGCTGCGCGCGGCGCAGGTCCCAGGCGAGACCGGAGCCACGCACCATCACGCCGGAGAAGCCGTAATCGAGGATGTCCTGCTCGGACACCACCCCGATATCGGCGTTGCGCTGCTTGAAGATGCGGTTCTCGGTCAGCAACCCGTCGATATCCGCCAGCACGCGCGGGAAATCGGCGGCCCATGTCTCGATATCGTCGAGCAGGTCGCCGGGCAGGTCCTGGTGGACGCCGCCGGGGCGGAAATAGGCCGCGTGCAGACGCGCGCCGCAGGCGCGTTCGTAGAAGACCATCAGCTTTTCGCGCTCTTCAAATCCCCAGAGCGGCGGGGTCAGCGCGCCGACATCCATCGCCTGCGTGGTCACGTTCAGCAGGTGGTTCAGGATGCGGCCGATTTCGGAGTAAAGCACCCGGATCAGACTGGCGCGACGGGGCACCTCCACGCCGGTCAGCTTTTCGATGGCCAGGCACCAGGCATGTTCCTGGTTCATCGGCGCCACATAGTCGAGCCGGTCGAAATAGGGCAGGTTCTGCAGGTAGGTGCGGCTCTCCATCAACTTCTCGGTGCCGCGATGCAACAGGCCGATATGGGGGTCGCAACGCTCGACGATCTCGCCGTCAAGTTCGAGCACCAGCCGCAACACCCCATGCGCAGCCGGGTGCTGGGGCCCGAAATTGATGTTGAAATTGCGGATGCTCTGCTCGCCCGTCAGGGCGTCGGTCGAACCGTCGTCAAATTTCGAGCCGTCCATCTACATTTTCTCCAGCTCTTGCAGCTTGATACCCATCCACCACAACAGGGCGATGGTTCCGAACGGGACGAGGCACGCCACGGCCCAGTACTTGTTTATGCCAAAGAACGGCAACAGCTTGAGCATCGGTATCGCCGTCAGGGCCGACAGGATCAGCCACCACAATCCGTCCATCACTTGGCCTCCGGTTTCTCATCGCCTGGCAGGATGTACTCGGCCCCTTCCCACGGGCTCATGAAATCGAACTGCCGGTATTCCTGAACCAGCGACACGGGCTCGTAGACGACGCGCTTTTCGGCTTCGTCATAGCGCACTTCGGTATAACCGGTCGTCGGGAAATCCTTGCGCAGCGGATGGCCGCGAAAGCCGTAATCCGTCAGGATGCGCCGCAGATCCGGGTGGCCGGTGAACAGGATGCCGAACATGTCAAAGACTTCGCGCTCGAACCAGTTGGCCGAGGGGTGAACCTCGATGATCGACGGCACCATGTCGTCGTCCCGCAGACCGACCCGCAGGCGGATCCGGTGGTTCTGGTACATCGACAGGAAATGATAGACCACGTCGAAACGTTTGGCCCGGTCGGGGTAGTCGACCGCAGTGATGTCGACCAGGGTCGAGAACCTGCAGGTCGCGTCCGACTTGAGAAATTCGACGAAGGGCACGATCGACCCCGGCGTGACATCCACGTTCAACTCGCCATGCGACACATCCCATGACAGCACGGAATCCGGGCGCTTGAGTTCGATATGCGTGCCAAGTTCCTTCAGTGCATCGCTCATCTTACGATCGTCCCCGTGCGGCGAATCTTGCGCTGCAGCTGCATCAGCCCGTACAGCAATGCCTCGGCGGTGGGCGGGCATCCCGGAACATAGATATCGACAGGAACCACACGGTCACAGCCCCGAACGACCGAGTAGCTGTAGTGGTAGTAGCCGCCGCCATTGGCGCAGGACCCCATCGAGATCACGTACCGCGGTTCGGGCATCTGGTCATAGACCTTGCGCAGGGCCGGTGCCATCTTGTTGGTCAGTGTCCCGGCAACAATCATAACGTCCGACTGTCGCGGAGAGGCACGCGGCGCGATACCGAACCGTTCGGCATCATAGCGCGGCATCGAGGTATGCATCATTTCAACCGCGCAGCAGGCAAGTCCGAAGGTCATCCAGTGCAGGCTGCCGGTACGCGCCCAGTTGATGATGTCTTCGGTCGACGTCAGCAGGAAGCCCTTGTCCTGCAATTGGGCGTTGAGGGCCCGTGTGGCGACCTCCTTGTCGGCACCGGCGGTGTTTGCACCCGTCTGCACGGCGGTCTGACCTACTCCCATTCCATCGCCCCTTTCTTCCATTCATAGGCGAAGCCAAGCGTCAGCACGGCGAGGAAGGCCATCATCGACCAGAAGGCCGCGTCGCTCAGATCCTTGAAGCCGACGGCCCAGGGAAAAAGAAAGGCGATTTCGAGGTCGAAAATGATGAACAGGATCGAGACGAGGTAGAATCGAACGTCGAATTTCATCCGCGCATCGTCAAACGCGTTGAAGCCACACTCATAGGCGCTGACCTTTTCAGGGTCCGGATTGCGCACAGCCAGGATCACCGCTGCCAGGATCAGAACGATTCCAAGCCCTGTCGCGACGACCAGAAACACCAGGATCGGGAGGTATTCCCGCAACATCTCTTCCACGAGCGTCTCCATTTTTGCTGCGCGCGGTCTCACGCGACGCTGACTAGGGATTTGTCTACTCTTGACAATCCGGGGGGTCAACCAAGGGAAACTCCGGAAGGCTGGGTGTTATCGACACAGGGGGCAGCCGGTTTTGCCGATCTCCCGGCGTTCTCAGCGCGCTTGACGCGGCGGTTACGGCATGTGTTCATGTCGCCGGATCATCAGCAAACATGGAGAATGCAATGCATTTGGCCCTGACCCGCGCCAGCGGTTTTGCCCGCGACCTGGGCATTGACCGGCCCATTCTGCTCGCCCCGATGGCGGGCGCCTGTCCAGTATCGCTTTCGGCGGCGGTGGCGGCAGGCGGCGGGCTCGGAGCCTGTGGCGCATTGCTGATGTCACCCGGGCAGATTGCCGGCTGGGCGCGCGACATGCGTGAAACCTCGAATGGCGGGTTCCAGATGAACATCTGGATCCCCGACCCCGCCCCGCGACGGGATGCGGCCCGTGAGGAACGGCTGCGCACGCACCTGGCGGAGTGGGGGCCTGCGGTTCCGGCGGATGCTGCGGAAACACCGATGCTCGATTTCGACGCCCAATGCGAGGCGATGCTCGCGGCCTCTCCGGCGGCAATGTCCTCGATCATGGGAGTGTTTCCGCCCGACGTCGTGACCGAGATCAAGGCGCGCGGTATCCGGTGGTTTGCCACTGTCACCACGGTCGCCGAGGCGCGCGCCGCTGCCGCGGCGGGGGCGGATGTGATTGTCGCACAGGGGATGGAAGCGGGCGGGCATCGCGGCGCCTTTGACGCGGACCAGGCGGCCACCGCGCTGGTCGGGCTGTTCGCGCTGCTTCCGGCGGTGGTGGACGCGGTGGATGTGCCGGTCGTGGCAACCGGAGGCATCGCCGATGCGCGCGGCATCGCGGCGGCGCTGATGCTGGGCGCCTCTGCGGTACAGATCGGCACCGGGTTCCTGCGCGCGCCCGAGGCTGGCACCAATCCCACATGGGCCGACGCCCTGGCGCGGACCGCACCCGAGGACACCATCGCAACGCGGGCATTTTCCGGGCGCCTGGGCCGTTCGGTGCGCAACGCGTACGCGGCGGCGGATGGCCCGGAACCGGCCCCCTACCCGATTCAGCGATCGCTGACCGGCCCGATGCGTGCGCAGGCCGCCAGGGATGGAAATATCGACGCGATGCAGGCCTGGGCCGGACAGGCCGCAGCCCGCGCATCGGACGAACCGGCGGCCCGGATCGTCACCCGGCTCTGGGAGGAAACCCTGACGCTTTTCGGTTGACGCGGCTCAGGACATCCATGCCGCCTTGCGCTTGTCGAAGAAGGCGGCGATGCCTTCGGCGGCCTCGGCGGTTTCCCAGCGATCGACAAGCGCGCGGATCGTCAGGTCGATCGCGGCCTCATCCACCTGCGGCGCCAGGTCGCGCACCAGTTTCTTGGCCGATGCCACAGCACCCGGCGCGCAGGACAGGTAGGGTACGACTTCGCGTTCGACCGCCTCTGCCAGATCGCCGGGCGCAACCGTGCGTGCCAGCAGCCCGAGATCAACCGCTTCGGCCGCATCAAACAGCCGCGCCGACATGAAGACGCGCCGCGCCCGCGCTTCGCCCATCCGGGCCACGACATAGGGTCCGATGGTCGCGGGGATCAATCCCAGACGGGTTTCCGTCAGCCCCATCCTGACGTGATCCACCCCGATCGCCACGTCGCAGACGCTGACCAGTCCGAGACCGCCGCCAAAGGCGTTGCCCTGGACCGCACCGATCACCGGTTTCGGCAGGGTGTTCAGCGCGCCAAGCATCTCGGCCAGCTTGCGCGCCTCGCGAAAGCGGGTTTCACCGTCGGCCGCCATCTGCGCCTGCATCCAGCCCAGGTCGCCACCGGCGCAGAACGATTTGCCCTTCGCTGCCAGCACCACCACCCGCACCGTGTCGTCCGCGCCCAGTTGCGCGGCGGCTTGCGTCAACTCGGCAATCATCTGCGCCGACATGGCGTTGTGCTTGTCCACCCGAACCAGCGTCAGCGTCGCAACACCGCGTGCGTCCTTGGCGATCTCAATTGTCTCGTACATCACGACTCCCCGCGCATCGCGCGCGCCATTTCCGCTGCCTTGCGCAGCACATCAGGTTTCAGACCGGTCGAATAGCCCTGCCGCTGCAGGTGCGCGGCAACCGCCTCGGTGGCGACGTTGCCGCTTGCTCCGGGCGCATAGGGGCAGCCGCCAAGGCCGCCAACAGCCGCGTCGAACACCCGCACCCCAAGCGACAGCGACGCATCGATATTGGCAAGCGCACGACCTGCCGTGTCATGGTAGTGCCCGGCCAGACGCGACACCGGCACGCGGTCGCGCACCGCCATCAGCATGCGTGCGATACTGTCCGGCGTGGCCTGACCGATCGTGTCGCCAAGCGAAATCTCGTAGCAGCCGAAACCAAACAGCGTATCCGCCAGTTCGGCGACCCGCGCCGGATCGGTCTTGCCGTCGTAGGGGCAGTCGGTCACGCAGGAAATATAGCCGCGTACCGGCAAATCCACGTGACGCGCCGCCGCGAGAATGGGTTTGAAACGCTCGATGGATTCGGCGATCGTCGCGTTCACATTCGCCTTGGAAAACCCTTCGCTGGCCGAGGCGAACACCGCGATCTCGTCAGCCTGTGCCGCCCGCGCGTCATCATAGCCGCGCATGTTCGGTGTCAGCGCCGCATAGCGCACCCCCGGAACACGGGTGATACCGGCCAGCACCTCGGCACTGCCCGCCATCTGCGGCACCCATTTCGGGGATACGAAGCTTGCCACTTCGATCCGCGAGAATCCGGCACCGCTCAGGCAATCCACCAGCGCGACCTTTTCCGCCACCGGAATTTCGCGTTTTTCGTTCTGAAGCCCGTCACGCGGCCCGACTTCGAAAATCTCTACTGAGTCGCTCATTGTCTCTCCCACCGCTACATGACCTGTGCCGTTCAGTCGTCTTCGGGTTCCAGCCGCACCAGCGCTGCGCCGGCCTCGACCTGGGAACCGGCGGCTGCCAGCACCTCGGCAACGATACCGTCGCGCGCCGCCAGCAACGCGTGTTCCATCTTCATGGCCTCCAGTACCGCGAGCCGGTCGCCCGCAGCAACCGCTTGTCCCACTTGTGCAAAGACCGCCTTGACCAGCCCCGGCATCGGCGCCTCGATCAGATTGCCATCGCCAGCGGCCCCCGCCGCACGCTCCAGCGGATCGATGATGTCAAAGGCCAGACCATAGCTGTCAAACACGGTGACGACACCCGCAGCACAGGCGGTGTCCGGCATCGGCTCACCATCGACCAACCAGCGCCCGCCAACCCGCACCGCGCTCACGTCGCGATCACCCAGGGTCCAGGATTGCCGGTCCGGGCCGTCGGCGCGCATCTGCAGTTCGACCGGTTCGCCCTGCCATGCGAGCGTCACCGCGCGGACCAGCGGCCCCCACAGGGTAAAGCCCGTCGCCCAATCGCCGCCGGTCATGCCAAGCGCCACCATGCCCGCCGCCACCCAGTGACGCGGTTCCGGGTCGGCGGTGGCGATCAGATCGTCGATGTCGCGCCCGATCAGGCCGGTATCCACATCACCCGACGCGAACCCCGGATGCCGCGTCAATGCGCCGAGGAAGGCGAGATTGGTAACCGTGCCCGCCACTTCGGTCCGCGCCAGGGCGCGATCCAGCCGGGCCAGCGCCACCGCGCGGGTCGGGCCATGCACCGTGACCTTGGCGATCATCGGGTCATACCACGGCGAGATCACGTCCCCCGAACGGACCCCGCTGTCGGCGCGGCAATCGTCGGGGAAAGACAGGTGCGTCAGGGTGCCGGTGGCAGGCAGAAACCCCTTTGGCACATCCTCGGCATAAAGCCGCGCCTCGAACGCGTGCCCATTGATCGACAGTTGCTCTTGCGCGGCAGGCAACGCTTCTCCGGAGGCGACGCGCAATTGCCATTCCACCAGATCGACACCGGTGATCGCCTCGGTCACCGGGTGCTCGACCTGAAGGCGCGTGTTCATTTCCATGAACCAGAAGCGATCCGGCCGCAGCCCCTCGCTTGCGTCGACGATGAATTCCACGGTACCGGCCCCCGCATAGCCGATGGCTTCGGCGGCGCGCACGCCCGCCTGTCCCATCGCCTCGCGCATGTCTTCGGTCATGCCCGGTGCCGGTGCCTCTTCGATCACCTTCTGGTGACGCCGCTGCAGCGAGCAATCGCGCTCGAACAGGTGCACCGCCCGCGTTCCGTCACCAAAGACCTGCACTTCGATGTGACGCGGCTTGGAGACGAATTTCTCGACCAGGACGGCATCGTTGCCGAAAGCGGTCCGGGCCTCGCCGCGCGCGCTGTCCAGCGCCGCCGCGAAATCCGCCGCCTTTTCCACCAGCCGCATTCCCTTGCCGCCGCCGCCCGCAACCGCCTTGATCAGCACCGGATAGCCGATCTCCTCTGCCGCCGCCGCGAGGTGGGCCGGATCCTGGTTGTCGCCGTGATAGCCGGGCACCACGGGCACACCGGCCTCTTCCATCAGCGCCTTGGCCGCATCCTTGAGGCCCATCTTGCGGATCGCGTCGCCGGACGGCCCGATAAAGGTCAGCCCGGCGGCCTGCACCTCGTCAACGAAGTCCGGGTTCTCGGATAGGAACCCGTAGCCGGGATGGATCGCCTGGGCGCCGGTGTCGCGGGCCGCCTGAATGATGCGCCCGCCCAGCAGATAGCTTTCGGCCGGGGCAGAGCCGCCGATATGCACCGCCACGTCCGCCATCTGCACGTGCCTGGCCGCGGCATCGGCGTCCGAGTAGACGGCGACACAGCGCACGCCCATCTTCTGCGCGGTTTCCATGACGCGGCAGGCGATTTCTCCGCGGTTGGCAATCAGTATCGTGTCAAACATCACTCTGATCCTTTGGCTTTTCGGGTCGCCGGGGGCCAGCCCCCGGACCCCCGGGATATTTCAGGCAGGAAAAAGGTCGAAACCGCCGCACATTCCAGAACGGGCCGCGTGCGGCTGGCGGCGGCAGGACCGATGCCGGACAGGGTGCGCCTTGCCGTTTCCGGCGCGGCATTGCGCCCGGAGGCCACCGGGATGGCTCACATCCGGAACACGCCGAACCGCGTGTCTTCGATCGGGGCATTCAGGGCGGCTGACAGGCTCAGCGCCAGAACCTCACGTGATTTGCGCGGATCGATCACCCCGTCATCCCAGAGCCGCGCGCTGGCGTAGAGCGGGTGCGACTGATGTTCGAACATGTCGATTGTCGGGCGCTTGAACTCGGCCTCTTCCTCGGGCGACCATTCGCCGCCGCCGCGCTCGATGGCGTCGCGCTTGACGGTTGCCAGGACGCCGGCGGCCTGTTCACCGCCCATGACCGAAATCCGGCTGTTGGGCCATGTCCACAGGAAGCGTGGCTGATAGGCGCGTCCGGCCATGCCGTAATTCCCCGCGCCGAACGAGCCGCCGACCAGCATGGTGATCTTGGGCACGTTGGTGGTTGCCACCGCCGTCACCAGCTTGGCGCCATGCCGCGCGATGCCTTCGTTTTCGTATTTGCGCCCCACCATGAAGCCGGTGATGTTCTGCAGGAAAACCAGAGGGATTTTCCGCTGCGAGCAGAGTTCGACGAAATGCGCGCCCTTTTGTGCGGCTTCGGAGAACAGCACACCGTTATTGGCGATGATCCCGATCGGGCAGCCCTTGAGATGTGCGAACCCGGTTACCAGCGTTTCGCCGAAGCGGGGCTTGAACTCGTCGAAACGGCTGCCGTCCACCAGCCGCAGGATGACCTCGCGGATGTCATAGGGAGTCCGCAGATCGGCGGGCACCACGCCGAGGATTTCATCCGGGTCGTGGGCCGGCTCTTCGGGGGTTTCCCATTGAACCGTCACCGGCCTGCCGCGGTTCAGCGATGCCACCGCCCGGCGCGCCAATGCCAGCGCATGCGCATCGTCCTCGGCGAGATAGTCGGCCACGCCGGAGAGCCGCGTATGCACATCGCCGCCGCCGAGATCCTCGGCGCTGACCACCTCGCCGGTTGCGGCCTTGACCAGCGGCGGACCGGCGAGGAAGATCGTACCCTGTTCGCGGACGATGATGGTGACATCCGACATTGCGGGCACGTAGGCGCCGCCCGCCGTGCAGGAGCCCATCACCACGGCGATTTGCGGGATGCCCTTGCCGCTCATGCGGGCCTGATTGTAGAAAATCCGCCCGAAATGATCGCGATCCGGAAACACCTCGTCCTGATTGGGCAGGTTGGCGCCGCCGCTGTCCACGAGATAGATGCAGGGAAGGTGGTTCTCCTCGGCAATCTCCTGCGCGCGCAGGTGCTTTTTTACGGTCATCGGATAGTAGGTGCCGCCCTTTACCGTGGCGTCGTTGCAGACCACCATGACCTCCTGGCCCTGGACACGTCCGATCCCCGCGATCACGCCGGCGCAGGGGGCCGCGCCGTCATACATGTCATGCGCCGCCGTTGCACCGATCTCGAGGAAAGGCGACCCCGCATCCAGCAGGTTGGCAACCCGCCGGCGCGGCAGCATCTTGCCCCGGCTCTCATGGCGCGCGCGGGATTTCTCGCCGCCACCGATCCGGGCGGCCTCGGCGGCACCGCGGATGATCTCCAGCGCCTCAAGATGCGCCGCACGGTTCTGTTTGAAACCGTCCGAAGACGGCAGGGCGCTTGATGTCAGTCTCACGGTTCAGCCTCCTGTTCCGCCGCGACGCGACGATTGAGTTGCCGGGGACTCGCCGTCTGACGAGCACCGGGCAGCCTGGCGGAAGATAAAACTTCCTTTTTATATGAGCGCCTTGTCAGGCGATCCTCAACATGTACTCAAGCGATCCGGCGACCGGACCCCGACGCGGGTCGATACGTGACGCCGCGATGACCGGGCATGGCTCAGCCCATGGTTCCCAGCATCTCGCGGCCCACCAGCATCCTGCGGATTTCGCTGGTGCCGGCGCCGATTTCCATCAGCTTGGCATCGCGGAAGATGCGGCCAACCGGGTTGTCGGACAGGTATCCCGCACCACCCATCGCCTGCACCGCCTGATGCGCCTGGACCATCGCCTGCTCGGAGGCATAAAGACAGCAGGCCGCCGCGTCCTGACGGGTCACGTCACCGCGATCACAGGCCTTGGCCACCTCGTAGACATAGGCCCGCGCGCTGTTCATCGCGGTATACATGTCTGCCATCTTGCCCTGCATCAACTGAAAGCTGCCGATGGGTTTGCCGAACTGCTTGCGCTCGGCCATGTAGGGCATGATCTCGTCGAGACAGGCCGCCATGATGCCCGTGCCGATGCCGGCCAGGACAACGCGCTCATAATCGAGCCCGGACATCAGGACCGCGACACCGCGCCCCTCTTCGCCCAGAACGTTTTCAAACGGCACCTCGCAATCCTCGAAGATCAGTTCGGCGGTGTTCGAACCACGCATGCCCAGCTTGTCGAAATGCGGGCTCGTCGAGAACCCCTTGAAGCTCTTTTCGATCAGAAAGGCGGTGATACCCCTGCTGCCGGCTTCGGGATCGGTCTTGGCATAGACCACCAGCGTATCCGCATCGGGACCGTTGGTGATCCAGTACTTGTTGCCGTTCAGGACGAAGCGATCGTTGCGCTTTTCCGCGCGCAGCTTCATCGACACGACATCGGAGCCCGCCCCCGCTTCGGACATGGCCAGCGCGCCCACATGCTCGCCCGAGACCAGCCCTGGCAGGTATTTGCGCTTCTGCTCGTCATTGCCGTTCAGCTTGATCTGGTTGACGCAGAGATTGGAATGCGCGCCGTAGGAGAGCGAAACCGATGCGCTTGCGCGGGCGATCTCTTCCACAGCGATTACATGCGCCAGATAGGACATGCCCGAGCCGCCGAACTCTTCGGGAACGGTAATGCCCAACAGGCCCAGTTCGCCCATCTCCTTCCAGAGATCGGCGGGGAAATCGTTCGAACTGTCAATCTCGGCGGCCATCGGCTTGACCCGCTCCTGCGCCCAGCGATGTACCATGTCCCGCAGCGCATTCACATCCTCGCCCAGGTCAAAGTGCATTGAAGCGTTGAACATCGCGATCTCCCTCCTCCGATTTAATGAACGACCGTTCAATAAACTCATAACAGCCGGAACCGAGTCGGTCAACTGTCATGCGGCGGCAGGCCGAGAACGCGCATGTCGACCGCCAGCACGAGGGCTGCAGAAACGGCGGCAAACCATTGCAAGAACGTGATATGATGGCCATTCCCGATCCAGTTCGGCCGCTTGGACGTCAACGGCAGATCGTAGCGAAAAAGGGATGATGGGTTTCAGTCCGGATCGGAATATCGTGCGGGTCGGCTCACCAAGGCAGCGCCGCCGCGCATGTCGCCGCTGAAATCCGACAGTATCCTGTTCGCTCATGCGGCAGTGTCGCGCCACAACCACGATGGGTCAAGGACAGGGTGGCCCGCTCCTTTTGTCACCTGAAACCCGCGCGGCGCCGGATGCTGTGTCGTGCGCCCTCTGCGCCGTGGACGATGCGGCGCGCTTCGCGTCACTCGCCAGACGCTCTAACCGATCAGATCGGCAACGATCCCGGGCAGGTCGGCGAACCGTTGCAGCAATGCCTCGGGCTGCAGCGCCGCCATATCGTCGCCCGACGGCCCGAACGTGACCAGTACCGAGGGCACCCCGGCGGCCCGCGCGGTGTTTCGGTCGGTATCGGAATCGCCGATCAGAACGCAATGGGCCGGGTCGCCCCCCGCGCGCCGCGCCGCTTCGCGCAGCGGTTCCGGGTCGGGCTTGCGCACAGCCAGAGTGTCCGCGCCGACCAGCGACGCGAAGGCATCGCGCACCCCCAGACGACGCAGCAGCAGATCTGCCAGCGCCTCGGGTTTGTTGGTACAGATCCCGACACCATAACCGGCGGATTTCAGAGACTGAACGGCATCCATCGCACCGTCATAAAGCACCGTATGCGTGTCAATCGCCTCTCGATAGGCCGCGAGCAGGACCGGGTATTGCGCTTCGACCGTCGCCGCGTCGTAAAGACCCAATCGCTCCAACCCGTGTCGCAGCATCATCTTGCCGCCGCGCAGCGCGATCCCCGCGTCCTGCTCGGGCACCAGAACATCGCCGTGTCCAAGCCCGCGAAAACAGGCATTTGCCGCCGCGAGCAGATCGCCCGACGTGTCCGCCAGCGTTCCATCAAGATCGAAAATAACCGTGCGCATCCATTCCCCCGTCTGACCAACCGGCGGCAATTCGCCCGCCCCTGTTGCATACCGCAACCTTGTGTGATTGCTGCAAGCCTTGCCATGCCACGCCCAGCGGATAAAACGGTCGGCGCAAAAACACAAAGAGAATTCATATGAGTATTGCATTGGTCATTCTGGCGGCGGGCAAGGGCACCCGGATGGAGTCGGACCTGCCCAAGGTGCTGCACCCGATCGCGCAGGTGCCGATGCTGCTCCACGCGATGCGTGCCGGAGCGGCACTGGAACCACAAGAGGTGGTGATCGTCGCGGGCCACGGGGCCGAGCAGGTCGCCAGGGTCGCGCAGGGCGAAAGTGAAACCGCCCGGATCGTGATGCAGACCGAACAACTGGGCACTGCCCATGCGGTCGATCAGGCGCGCGAGGCGCTGGCCGGGTTCTCGGGTGATGTGGTCGTGCTTTACGGCGATACGCCCTTCGTGCAGCCCGAAACGCTCGCACGGATGGTGGCGGCGCGCGCGAAACATGACCTTGTGATCCTCGGATTTCATGCCGCCGAGCCCGGACGCTATGGCCGGCTGGTCACAGAGGGCGATCAGTTGCAGCGCATCGTGGAGTTCAAGGACGCCACCGACGAAGAGCGGCAGATCAGCCTGTGCAACAGCGGCCTTGTCGCCTGTGACGCCGGGCTGCTGTTCGAACTGATTGCCGAGATCGACAATGACAACGCCGCCGGAGAATACTATCTCACCGACATCGTGGCGCTCGCCCGCAAGCGGGGCCTGTCCGCAACCGCCGTCACCTGCGACGAGAGCGAAACGCTGGGGGTGAATTCGCGCGCGGAACTGGCTGCGGCGGATGGCGTCTTTCAGGCCCGCGCCCGTGCCGACCTGCTTGCCCTCGGGGTAACGCTGATGGCCCCCGAGACCGTTTATCTGGCCCAGGATACGGTGATCGGTCGTGACACCGTTATCGAGCCCAACGTGGTATTCGGCCCCGGCGTCACCGTCGAATCCGGCGTCACCATCCGGGCGTTTTCGCATCTGGAAGGCTGCCACGTCAGCCGCGGCGCGGTGGTCGGCCCCTATGCCCGGCTGCGCCCCGGCGCCGAGTTGGCCGAAGGCGCGCGGATCGGGAATTTCGTCGAGATCAAGAATGCCGTCATCGACGCGGGCGCAAAGGTCAACCACCTGTCCTATGTCGGAGATGCGTCGGTCGGCGCGCGCGCCAATATCGGGGCGGGCACGATCACCTGCAACTACGACGGCGTGATGAAGCATCGGACAAATATCGGCGCGGATGCCTTTATCGGTTCCAATACCATGCTGGTGGCTCCGGTTTCGGTCGGCGACCATGCAATGACCGCAAGCGGATCGGTGATCACCCGCAATGTCGAGGATGACGCGATGGCGATCTCCAGAAGCAAGCAGGAAAACAAGCCCGGTCGCGCCCGGAAACTGTTTGAGATATTAAGGGCCAAGAAGGCCAGACGCGACAAGGAACGGTAATCATGTGTGGTATTGTAGGTGTTCTGGGCAGTCACGAGGTGGCGCCCATACTGGTCGAGGCTCTCAAGCGGCTGGAATACCGGGGCTATGACAGCGCCGGTATCGCCACCCTGAATGACGGTGTCCTGAACCGGCGGCGCGCGGTGGGCAAGCTGGTCAACCTGAGCGACCTGCTGGTTCACGAGCCGCTGCCCGGAAAGTCCGGGATCGGGCACACCCGCTGGGCGACCCATGGCGCGCCCTCGGTCAAGAACGCCCATCCGCATCGCGCCGGCGGCGTGGCGGTGGTGCACAACGGCATCATCGAGAATTACCGCGAATTGCGTGCCGAGCTGGCCGAAGAAGGCATCCGGTTCACCACCGATACCGATACGGAAACGGTCGCGCTGCTGACCGAGCATTACATGTCGCAGGGCAACGACCCGATTGCAGCCGCCTACAAGACCATCGCGCGGCTGGAGGGTGCCTTTGCGCTGGCGTTCCTGTTTGACGGAAACGACGATCTGATCATTGCCGCACGCAAGGGCTCTCCACTGGCGATCGGGCATGGCGACGGCGAGATGTTCGTGGGCAGCGACGCCATCGCGCTGGCGCCCCTCACCGATCGGATCACCTATCTGGAAGAGGGTGACCGGGCCGTCGTGACCCGTCAGGGCGTTACCATTCACGATGCCAGAGGCAAACTCGTCAACCGCGCCATCAAGAAGATCAAGCTGTCCAATACCAGTGTCGACAAGGCCGGGCACAAGCATTTCATGGCCAAGGAAATCGCCGAGCAGCCCGAGGTGATCGGCGATGCCATACGCCACTACCTGCCCAGCGGCGAAGACGCGGTCAACCTGCCCGGCGACGGCATCGATTTCACCCGCGTCAGGCGGATCACCATGGTTGCCTGTGGCACCGCATATTATGCCTGCCTCACGGCGAAATACTGGTTCGAACAGATTGCGCGCCTGCCTGTCGAGGTCGATGTCGCGTCCGAGTTCCGTTATCGCGAACCGCCGATCACCGAGGGGACGCTCGCCCTGTTCGTCAGCCAGTCGGGCGAAACCGCCGATACGCTTGCGGCACTGCGCTATTGCAGCGGCAAGGCGCAACAGATCGTTTCGGTGATCAACGTCCCCGAGAGCTCCATCGCACGCGAGAGCGATCTCGCCCTGCCGATCCTTGCCGGCATCGAGATCGGCGTCGCCTCGACCAAGGCCTTTACCTGTCAACTCGTCGTGCTGCTGATCCTGGCCATCAAGGCCGCGTCGGATCGCGGCGAACTGGACGAAGATACGGTAGCCGACCACATCGCGGCCCTGCGCGGACTGCCGGCGATCCTGAATGTCGCGCTCGATCAGAATGACACGATCAAGGCCGCGGCGCAGCGCCTTAGCGAAGCCCGAGACGTGCTGTTCCTGGGGCGTGGCCAGATGTATCCGCTGGCACTTGAAGGGGCGTTGAAGCTCAAGGAAATCAGCTACATTCATGCCGAAGCTTATGCGTCGGGTGAACTCAAGCACGGCCCGATCGCCCTGATTGACAAGCATATGCCGGTGGTGGTCATGGCACCGCGCGACACGCTGTTCGACAAGACGGTGTCCAACATGCAAGAGGTCATGGCGCGTCGGGGCAAGGTGATCCTGGTCTCTGACGATCGCGGCATCACCGAAGCCAGCGATGGCGTCTGGGACACGATCCGCATGCCGCATATCCACACATCGCTGGCGCCCATCCTTTACGCGGTCCCGGCGCAGCTGCTGGCCTATCACACCGCCGTCGCCAAGGGCACGGACGTGGATCAACCACGCAATCTCGCGAAATCGGTCACGGTCGAATAGAGGGCCAGGCAATTCGACAGTCTCGATGACAGGCACCAGGAGTTCATCGCGGCTCAGCATCTGTTCTTTGTCGCCACGGCCGATGAGAGCGGGCGGGTCAATCTCTCGCCGAAAGGCGGTGACTCGCTGCGCGTGCTTTCTGCGACCCGGCTCGTCTGGCGCAACCTGACGGGGTCGGGCAATGAAACCGCCGGTCATCTGGCGCGGGTCAATCGCATGACCGTGATGTGGTGCAGCTTTGAAAGGCGCCCCCTGATCCTGCGCGCATACGGTCGGGCCCGCACCGTTCACCCCCGCGATCACGACTGGCACGATCTGAACCGTCGATTTCCGCCGCATATCGGCGCGCGGCAGGTCTATGACCTGACCGTCGATCTCGTACAGGCGTCCTGCGGATATCAGGTTCCTTTCATGTCCTTCGAGGGCGAACGGGACACGCTCGACAAGTGGACGCAAGATCGCGGGACGGATGGGATTTCCAGTTATTGGGATGAACGAAACCGAAAGACCATCGATGGTCTGCCCACGGGCATCCTGCCGGAATGAACGCACGGAAACGCGGGCAATCGCCCCGGCGTGTGATTATGCGCGTATTTGCGGAACTCCGACCTTATGCCCCTTGTCGCGTCGCGGCCCGCGCTTTACCTATACCACATGACTGCGCCCCTGATTGATCCCTTTGCCCGCGCCATTACCTATCTGCGCGTTTCCGTCACCGACCGGTGTGATTTTCGCTGTGTCTATTGCATGTCGGAAAACATGACCTTTCTGCCCAAGAAAGAACTTCTGACGCTGGAGGAACTGGACCGCATGTGTTCCACCTTCATCGGGCTTGGCGTGGAGAAGCTGCGCATTACCGGTGGTGAACCGCTGGTGCGCAAAGGCATCATGACGTTTTTCGACTCGATGACCCGTCATCTGGACAGCGGCGCGCTGAGGGAGTTGACCCTGACCACAAATGGCAGTCAGCTTGAGCGCTTTGCGGATGACCTCTATGCCGCAGGCGTGCGCCGGGTGAATATCTCGCTCGACACGCTGGATGATGCCAAATTTGCGGAAGTGACCCGCTGGGGCCGTCTTCCGCAGGTCATTCGCGGTATCGACGCCGCCCAGCGCGCTGGTCTGAGGGTCAAGATCAACGCAGTCGCGCTCAAGGGGTTCAACGAAGAGGAACTGCCGGCAATCACGGAGTGGTGCGCCGAACGGGACATGGATCTGACCTGGATCGAGGTCATGCCGATGGGCGACATCGGGAACGAGAACCGGATCGGGCAATACTGGTCACTCAAGGATGTGCGCCGCACCTATGCCGAGCATTACACCGTTACCGATCTGGCAGAACGCACTGGCGGGCCCGCGCGTTATGTCCGCCTCGAAGAGACCGGGCAGAAAATCGGTTTCATCACGCCGCTGACCCATAATTTCTGCGAAAGCTGCAATCGCGTGCGGCTGACCTGCACGGGCGAGTTGTTCATGTGCCTGGGGCAGGAAGACAACGCGGACCTGCGCGCCGCGCTGCGCGATCACCCCGACACCGAAGCCCCCTTGCGCGAGGCAATCCGGGCGGCCATTGCGCACAAGCCCAAGGGCCATGATTTCGACTATTCCCGCCAGCGCCCGGACGGGCAGATGTCGCGCCACATGAGCCACACGGGCGGCTGATGGCCCGCCCCGTCGCCAGGCCGACGGCTCTGTTTCACCTTTATCGCGGCGCCGCGAGGGTGTTGTCGCCGCTGGCCTATCTGCTGGTGTCGCGCAAGCTGCGCCGCCATGACGTGAGCCCGCGCCGCATGCACGAGCGTCTGGGCAATGCCAGCGAACACCGCCCAACCGGGCGGTTGATCTGGTTTCACGCGGCAAGTGTCGGAGAGAGCCTGTCGGTGCTCACCCTGATCACGCATATGGGCGACTATCTGACGGATGCGGAGTTTCTCATCACCAGCGGCACCGCGACCTCGGCGGCGCTGATCGCGCGGCGGCTGCCGCCGCGCACCCGGCATCAATTTGCGCCGCTGGACGCGCCCGGTCCGATCCGCCGGTTTTACGATCACTGGCGACCCGACGCAGGTATCTTTGTCGAAAGCGAATTATGGCCCGGTATTCTCGCCGAAGGGCACAACCGCGGTGTTCCGCTCGCCCTGCTCAACGCGCGCCTCTCGGAAAAATCCGCCGCAACCTGGCAGAAAGCGCCGGCGACTGCGCGTTTCGTGCTCGACCGTTTCGACCTGATGCTGACACAGAATGCCGAGATCGCCGACAGGCTGCTGTCGATCGGGGCCGATCCCGCGCGGGTCGAGGTGGGCAGCAACCTCAAGGCCACCTCTGCGCCTCTGCCCGTGGATCACGACACGCTGGAACAGACGCGGCGCGCCCTCGGCGATCGCCCGGCCTGGGTTGCCAGTTCGACACATCCCGGCGAGGAACAGGTGGTGCTTCAGGCGCATCGGGCGCTGCTTCAGGATCACCCGGACCTGTGCCTGATACTGGTGCCGCGCCATCCGGAACGCGGGGATGACGTTGCAACACTGGTGCGCGACGCGGGGCTGAGCATGGCACGCCGCACCGCGCAGGAGCCGGTCACCGCCGACACACAGGTCTACATGGCTGACACCCTGGGCGAGACCGGAACATGGTATGCGCTCAGCCCGCTGGTGTTTCTCGGAGGCTCGCTGCGCCCCATCGGGGGCCACAATCCCTACGAGGTTGCACAGGCCGGGGCGGCAGTGATGACCGGCCCGCATGTCAGCAATTTCGCCGAAACCTATGCTCCCCTGCTGGCCATGGGCGGCGCGGTCGAAGTTTCCGACGCGGCGGGCCTCGCAAACGGGATGCGCGGCTGGCTGGACGATCCGGCCGCCCTGGAACAGGCACGCGCCGCGGCACGTGCCTTCGTTTCCAGCCAGCAGGACAAGCTGGCCGGTCTGGTCACCACGCTCTGTTCGGCCCTGGGGCTTGCGCCCCGTGGCTGAACTGTTCGTGACGAACCTGAACCCGCGCTTCACCGGGGTGTCGGCAACCGCCGCAAATGTGCTGAGACAGCAGGCGCGGTTTCACGACCTGCATCTTGTGGGCCACCCCCTGCCCGGTTGCCCCGCGCCGATCTCCGTCGCAAGAGCACGCGCCTTGTCCCGGACCCCGCCGCCGGATCGTCCCTTTTCGATCTGGCATGTGCGCCGCAATCCGGAAATGCGGGCAGCGATCTGGGCCCGTGACGTTCTGCGCCTGCCCATCCGGATCGTGTTCACCTCGGCGGCGCAGCGTCGGCACTCGGCCTATCCCCGCTGGTTGATCAGCCGCATGGACGCGGTGATCGCGACGACCCACTCGGCGGCAGGGTTTGTGCCCCACGTCCGCGCAGTGGTGCCGCACGGGGTCGATACAGAGCTGTTCACCCCGGCACGCGACCGCGCGGCGGACTGGGCGGCTCTTGGGTACGGCGGCACGATGGGGCTCGCAACCGTGGGCCGCATTCGCCCGGAAAAGGGCACGGACCGGTTCGTCGCCGCCATGCTGCGCCTGCTGCCCAGGCTGCCCGGCACCGTCGCGCTGGTGATCGGACGGGCGACGCGCGAACATGCCGGGTTCCAGCAGCAATTGCAGGAACAGATCGCGGCAGCGCGGCTCACCGACAGGATCCTGTTTCCGGGTGAGGTTCCTGCGGATCGGCTGCCGTCGCTGATGCGCGCCCTGTCGCTTGTGGTGCAGCTCCCGCGGTACGAAGGCTACGGCATGGTTCCACTCGAAGGCATGGCGAGCGGCCTGCCCTTCATCGGCAGCGACGCCGGATATTACCGCGCCTTCTCGGTCGATGGACGCACCGGTGTGATCGTTGACCAGGACAGCCCGGATCAGGTCGCCGATGTCACATTCGGCCTTCTGACCGATGGCGCCCGCTACGCCGGGATGTCGGCGGCGGCGCGCGAGGTCGCCTGCACGCGCTTCAGCGCCGCAACCGAGGCCGAGGGGATCGAAGCCGTCTATCGCCAGCTTTGGCAAGCCGGCTGACGCTCGTATCAAGGGACCGGCTGCGCGCACCGACGCCTTTTACACGCATCCGGTATCAGGCCGCCGGCATCCGCTGTTCGACGATCCCGGCCCACCAGCTGCACCCGGCGGGGATCGTCTCGTCGTTGAAGTTGTATTCCGGGTGATGCACCGGTGCCGTATCGCCATTTCCAACAAGAATATAGGCGCCCGGCCGCTCTTCGAGCATGAACGCAAAGTCCTCGCCCCCCATCACCAGCGGCGCGTCTTCACAGGCGCCGGCGACCTGCCGCGCCACATCGGCGGCAAAGGCCGTCTGCTCGTCATGGTTCACCATCACCGGATAGCCACGGTAATAGGTCACCTCCGCCTCACCGCCAAATGTCGCCGCGACCCCGGTGCAGATCTCCTTGATCCGCTGTTCGGCCAAGTCGCGCATGGCGGCGCTCATGGTGCGCACCGTGCCCCTGAGCTGGACCTCTTGCGGAATGACATTGAACGCCTTTGACGAAGTTTCAAACGACGTTACCGAAACGACGACCTGATCCACCGGATCGGCATTGCGGCTGGCAATGGTTTGTAGCGACAGCACGGCATGCGACGCCATCACCGTGGTATCGACTGTCTCATGCGGCTTGGCGGCATGACCTCCCCGCCCTTTCAGCGTGATGTCGAACTGGTCGGTGGCGGCAAAAAAGGCACCTGGTCGGATCGCGAAACTGCCGACGGGCTGCCCCGGCCAGTTGTGCATTCCATACACCTCCTGAATGCCCCACCGCTCCATCATGCCATCTTCGCACATTTCGCGCCCACCGCCGCCGCCTTCTTCGGCGGGCTGGAAAATCACCACCACGGTGCCATCGAAATTCCGGGTCTCTGCAAGGTATTTGGTAGCCCCCAACAGCATCGCGGTATGCCCGTCATGGCCACAGGCATGCATCGCACCATCCGTCTTGCTGGCATATTCAAGCCCCGTCGCCTCGTGGATCGGCAGTGCATCCATATCCGCCCGCAATCCGATCACCCTGCCCTGCGTGTCGGTTTTGCCTTTGATGATCCCGACAACTCCTGTGCGACCGATCCCGGTCACCACCTCGTCACAGCCGAAGGCTTTCAACTTGTCCGCGACAAGCGCGCTGGTGCGGTGGGTCTCGAACAGGATTTCGGGATTCTGGTGAATATCGCGACGCCAGGCAGTGATCTCATCCTGCATTTCTGCAAAGCGGTTCTTGACTGGCATGGGAATATCTCCTGATTCTTGCAAGGCGTCGAGCGGACCTGCCCCATGTTCTACGCCTCTGCCCTGCAACGCTCAACCGGATCCGTGCCGACGGCTGCTAGCCCTGCTGCAACCTCGCCAGCAGCTTTTCCATGAAATCGACGCCGGCCTGAAACTGCGCTATTTCGATGTACTCGTTGGGCTGATGTGCCTGTGCAATGTCGCCCGGCCCACAGACCACGGCGGAATAGCCCGCGTCCTGGAACTGTCCGGCTTCGGTGCCATAGCTGACCACATGTGCGGCATTGTCGCCGGTGATGGCCCGCACCAGCGCCTCGGCCTCTCCATCGGTCTCCGGGCGCAACCCCGGCACGTCGAACACCGGGACAACATCGATACCGCAGTCCGGGTGAATGCGCCGCATCCCCGTCTCGATCTCGTGCAACCTGTCGATGAAACGCTGCTTCCACGCGCCGGAATCCTCGCCCGGGACCGGCCGTATTTCAAATTCCAGCCGGCAATCCTTGGCGGTGATGTTGTGCGCGGTTCCGCCCTGGATCGCCCCGACATGCAAGGTCGTGAACGGCGGCGTGAACATCGCCGCGACCGGGGTCGGCTCTGCCGCCTGCAGTTCTGCATTCGTGGCGTTCACCCATTCGAGAATCCGCCCCGCTTCCAGAATGGCGCTGACGCCGCTGGGCAACAGCGAACTGTGCACCTCGAAACCACGGACATGAACGGAGTAGCCATGCCCGCCCTTGTGACCGGTGACCGCCTTCATCATCGACGGTTCGCCCACGATCACCGCGCGTCCCCCGGGCAGCGTCTGCTGCATTGCCGCGATCATCGGCGGCGCCCCGGTGCAGCCGATCTCTTCGTCAAAGCTCAGCGCCAGTTGCAGCGGGCGCTTTACCCCGCGCGCCTGTGCCTCGACCAGCGCCCAGATGGCGATGGCGTCGAACCCTTTCATGTCACAGGTGCCGCGCCCGTAATAGCGCCCGCCCCTTTCGACCACGGTAAAGGGGTCGCTTTGCCAGTCCTGACCCGCGACAGGCACCACGTCGGTATGCCCCGACAGCACCACCGCCCCCGGTTCCAGCGGACCGACATGCGCAAACAGCGCCGCCTTGTGCGGTTGCACGGGATCGACCCAACGATGCGCGACAATGCCGTGATCGTCGAGATAGCCCGCAACCCAATCGATCAACGGCAGGTTGGTCTCGCTGCTCACCGTGGGAAAGCTGATGAGCCGTGTCATCAGTTCAAGCGGCGTGATCCGGGTCGGCCGCGATTCCATCAGTAGCCACTGTCAGTCGTCAGAACATAATGCCCCGGCTCGACCTCGTCATAGAGCGACGGGGCAGGCTGGTAATCGACGCCGTGGATCGGCGACGGGATCGGCTTGAAATCAAGGTCTTTCTCGGATTTGCGCCGACGCGGGTCTGCAATCGGAACCGCCTTCATCAAGGCCTGGGTATAGGGGTGCTGCGGATTCTCGAAGACCCGGGCGCGCGGCCCGAGTTCGACGATCCGGCCCAGATACATCACGCCGACCTGATGGCTGACCCGCTCGACCACGGCCATGTCATGGCTGATGAACAGAAAGGACAGGCCGAGCTCCGCCTGCAGCTCCATCATCAGGTTCAGAACCTGCGCCTGCACCGACACGTCCAGCGCGCTGACCGCCTCATCGGCGATGATCAGCTTGGGATTGAGCGCCAGCGCGCGGGCGATGGCCACCCGCTGACGTTGTCCGCCCGAAAGTTCATGCGGATAGCGGCGCATGAAACCGCGCGGCAGTTCGACCCGATCGAACAACATCGCCACCCGGTCACGAATCGATGCGGCGGAATTGGAGCCGTAATTGCGCAGCGGCTCGGCCACCTGGTCCATCAACTGCATCTGCGGATTGAGCGAGGCGAAAGGATCCTGAAAGATCATCTGCATGTCCAGCCGCGCGTCACGCAATCCGCGTGCGTCAAGTTCCAGGATATCGACACCATCCAGGTCGATTTCCCCTGACATGGGCTCGACGAGACGCAGGATCGAGCGGCCGGCGGTGGACTTGCCACACCCCGACTCGCCCACGAGGCTGAGCGTCTGGCCGCGATTGAGGGTAAAGGACAGGTCCTCGACCGCGTGAACATTGGCAACCGTCCGCCTGAAAAATCCGCCCTTGACCGGAAAACGCGTCGTCAGGTTGCGCACTGTCAGCAAAACGTCATCCGTGCCGGTGATCGGGGCGATTTTCTGCGCGTGCGCCCCCAGCAGTTTCATCGGTTCCGGCGCGCTCTTGCCGCGCATCTCGCCAAGCTTGGGCACCGCCGCCAGCAGCGCCTTGGTATAGTCATGTTGCGGCGCCTCGAAGATCTGCTCGACGCTGCCTTCCTCGACCTTGTGACCACGGAACATGACGATCACGCGGTCGGCCATCTGCGCGACCACCGCCATATCATGGGTGATGAACATCACCGCCGTGCCGGTCTCGCGCTTCAGGCGGTCCATCAGCGCGAGGATTTCGGCCTGGATCGTGACATCCAGCGCCGTGGTCGGTTCATCGGCGATCAACAGCCGGGGTTCGCAGGCCATCGCCATGGCGATGACCACGCGTTGCCGCATGCCCCCGGACAGTTCATGCGGATATTGTTTCAGCCGCCGTTCCGGTTCGGGGATCCGCACCTCGCGCAGCAACGCCAACGCGCGCTCCCCGGCTTCGGCCCTTGACAGCCCCTTGTGCACCCGCAAGCCTTCGGTGAGTTGCCGCCCGACCGTGAACACCGGATTGAGCGCGGTCATCGGCTCCTGAAAGATCATCCCGATCTCATTGCCGCGGATCTGTCGCATCAGGTCCTGGTCGGCCTGCACGACGTCGAGCTGCCCGCCGTCACGACGATCGAAAATCAGCCGCCCCGCACCGATGCGGCCGCCACCGAATTCGACCAGCCGCATGAGGGAAAGCGATGTCACCGATTTGCCGGACCCCGACTCTCCGACGATACAGACGGTTTCGCCGGGATTGACGTCAAAGGAGACATCCTCGACACCGACCACCGGTCCATCCTTGGTCTGGAATTCGACCTTCAGCCCCTTGATCTGCGCAATCGGTTGATCCAGCAAAGACGTTCTCCGGGATTGACAAGTTCGAAGGCTACGGCGCAAGCGCCACCGCTGTCAAACCCCCCGGTTGAATTAAGGAAAGGCAACTCTTGCATTTTTTTCAAACTCTGTTTCGATAAGCAGACAAGTGTCGCAAGGGATGTCGCCCGAACATCATGTTGCTTTAACCCGTCATCCTGTCTCCTGCATGTCCCTGTTGCAGCACAAGAAACACCCGCAGTTTCATGCGGGGACAAGGCGCGAAAGCGTCCAACAAGGAGAACGACATGACTATCAGAGCCCTGTTGCTTGGTGCAATCGCAGGAACGGCGATTGCACCCGCAGCGTTTGCAGAGCGTGGATCGGACGGCGAACTCAAGGTGATCTACTGGCAAGCACCGTCTATCATGACCCCCTATCTTTCCGGTGGCACCAAGGACCTAGAAGCCGCTTCGCTGGTGATCGAGCCGCTTGCACGCTACGATCAGGACGGCAACATCGTGCCCTGGCTCGCGGAGGACGTGCCGACGGTCGCGAATGGCGGTGTCACCGAGGATCTGAAATCGATCACATGGACGCTCAAGGAGGGGCTGTTGTGGTCAGACGGCACGCCCGTCACCTCCGAGGACGTGAAATTCACCTGGGAATACTGCACCGCTGAGGGCGGCGGATGTGCCCAATCCGAGAAATTCGGCGATGTCATCGATGTGGAAACCCCGGACGAGCGGACAGTTGTCATCAGGTTCGGCGTGGCCAAGCCGTTCCCCTATGGCCCGTTTGTCGGCGCCCAGGCGCCCGTCATCCAGAAGGCGCAGTTCAAGGATTGCCTTGGCCCCAAGGCACCGGAATGCACCGAAGCCAACTTCAATCCGATCGGCACCGGCCCGTTCACCGTGACCGAATTCCGCCCGAACGACGTGGTCACCCTCGCGGCAAATGAAAATTATCGCGATCCGGACAAGCCCGCCTTTGCGACCATGACGCTGAAAGGCGGCGGCGATGCCGCGGCGGCGGGCCGTGCGGTAATGGAAACCGGCGAGTTCGATTATGCCTGGAACCTGCAACTGGCGCCCGAAGTGCTCAAACGCATGGAAGAGGCCGGTATGGGCAGGAACATCGTCGATTTCGGCACCCAGGTCGAGCGCCTTCATGTCAACCTGACCGATGTGGACCCCGCTCTTGGTGACGAGCGCGGCACCGCCAAGCATCCGCACCCCTTCATGACCGACAAGGCGGTGCGCCAGGCCTTGTCCATGGCCATCGACCGCGCCCTGCTGACGGAAATCGGTTATGGTGATTTCGGCAAGCTCACCTGCAACGTGCTGCCGGCACCCGCGATCTATGCGTCCACCGCCAATGACGGGTGCCTTGTGCAGGATATCGACGGAGCCAACAAGCTGCTGGACGAGGCGGGATGGGTACGCGGCCCCGATGGCATCCGCGCCAAGGATGGCGTGCGCCTGTCGATCCTGTTCCAGACCTCGGTCAATGCGGTACGGCAGGATTACCAGGCGCTGATCAAGGACTGGTGGTCGCAGATCGGCGTCGAGACCGAACTGCGCAGCATCGATGCGTCGGTGTTCTTCGGGTCCGATCCCGGCTCGCCCGATACGTTCCAGAAGTTCTTTGCCGATATCGAGATGTTCACCAACAACTTTGACGGCACCGACCCCGAGGCCTACATGGCCAATTGGATCTGCGAAGAGTTTCCGCGTCCGGAAACCCAGTGGCAGGGCAACAACATGATGCGCTTCTGCTCGGAAGAATACGATGCGCTGGTGGCCGAAATGGCCGTTACCGGCGACCTTAACGAGCGCGCCCGCCTCGCCAAAGAGCTGAATGATATCCTGATGCAGGAATATATCATGATCCCGCTGACGCACCGGGGCCGCAACTCTGCACAGGCGAATTCTCTGGGCGGCGTCATCATGAACGTGTGGGATTCCGAATTGTGGAATGTCGCCGACTGGTACCGCAAGTAACGGCCCTGCTGCCTGATCCGCCGACCTGCCGCGTCCCCATTCCTTTCGGGGCGCGGCACCGTCGCAACAAGAACAAGCCGCAAGGGCAATTGAATGCTGACCTTCACGATTCGACGACTGGTCCTGGCAGTACCGACGCTTCTCTTCATCAGCCTGATCATCTTCCTGTTGCTGGAACTGGCACCCGGGGACCCGATGTCGCAGGTGCCGCTGACGGTGCCGGTGGAGGTCAGGGAAGAGATGCGCAGGGCGCTCGGGCTGGGTGAACCGGTTCCGGTACGTTTCTGGAAATGGATGGTGCAGTTTTTCTGGATCGAACCGCAGATCCTAATCGACAATGTGTTCGGCACCCAACTGGCGGATGGCAAGCTGCGCGTGCTGAGCTGGCAAACCCGCTCGCCGGTCATGGACATCGTGGTCCAGCGCATTCCGCAAACCCTCTGGGTGGTGGGCACCGCCTATGTCGTGGGTATCCTGATCGCCCTGCCCATCGGCATATACTCGGCCTACCGGCAATATTCATGGTTCGATCAGGCCGGCACCTTCGTGTCGATGATCGGCTTTTCGGTGCCGCCATTCTTCTCGGGGGTGCTGGTGATCGTCATCTTCTCGGTCAATCTCGGCTGGTTCCCCTCGATCTACGACACCACCCACGAGGTCACCGACTGGAACAGCTTTGTCGTGCAATTGCGACAGATGATCATGCCGGTCATGGTGCTCGCCCTGCAGATCACCGCACAGATCAGCCGCTTCATGCGCGCCTCGATGCTGGACAACCTCAATCAGGATTACGTGCGCACCGCCCGCGCCAAGGGCATCAGCGAGTATTTCGTCGTCATGGTGCATGTGCTGCGCAACTCGATGATCCCGGTGGTGACGGTGATCGCCCTGGGCGTCCCCGCGATCTTTGGCGGTGCCATCATCACCGAGCAGGTGTTCAAGGTGAACGGCATCGGCCAGTTGCTGATCAGTTCCATTCAGGCGAACGACCTGCCGATGGTTCAGACACTGGCCTTCATCTTTGCCGTGCTGATCGTTCTGTTCAACCTGATTGCCGATGTTCTTTACGGCATTCTTGACCCGAGGATCCGCTATGACTGAGCCGCGACACGACAGGTCATCCGATCCGGTCGACGAAATCGCCTCGCTCGCCGCGCATGATCCGGGCGCGACCGCTGCAAGCGGCCCCATGCCGGACCGCCCGCCGCGCAGCCAGTGGCTGGATGTGTGGGATCAGTTCAAGACCCACAAGGGCGCGCTCTGGGGCGGTATCCTGTTCCTGCTGATCATCCTGGCGGTTTATCTCGGTCCTTATGTCTGGACCATCGAGCCGACCCAGATCGACATTCGCGCCCGCAACCAGGGACCAAGCCTGGCGCATCCCTTCGGCACGGACCAGCTGGGGCGTGATATCCTGTCGCGCATGATGTCGGGGGGGCAAACCTCGGTTTCCGTGGGCATGACGGCAATGCTGCTGGCGCTGTTCCTCGGATCCTTCGTCGGTGTGATCGCCGGCTATTTTCGCAGGCTCGACGGCCCGTTGATGCGGCTGACGGACCTGTTCCTCGCCCTGCCTCTCCTGCCGCTGCTGCTGGTGATGATGCTGCTCTTTCGCGAACCGCTCAGCGCGGCGTTCGGCGCGGAACAGGGCATCTTCATCCTGATCGTCTGCGCCATCGGCATCACCAGCTGGATGCCCACCGCCCGCATCGTTCGTGGCGATGTACTGGCATTGAAGGAACGGGAATTCGTTCTGGCGGCCCGCAGCATCGGCACCACCGACAGCAAGATGATCGCGCGGCATATCCTGCCCAATGTACTCAGCCCGATCATGGTCTCGGCGACGCTGGGAATTGCCACCGCGATCATCACCGAAAGCAGCCTGTCGTTCCTCGGCCTCGGCTTTCCACCGGATTTCCCGACCTGGGGGCGGCTGCTTTTCGACGGCACGGACTATCTCCAGGATTATCCCGAACGGGTGATCTGGCCGGGTGTGGCGATTTCGCTGACCGTGCTCAGCGTCAATTACCTCGGTGACGGGCTGCGCGATGCGCTGGACCCGCGTATTCGCGGCAGATGAGCAAGCCGCCCTCCGGCCTCTCATGCCGCCGCCCGCGTCACTCCATCCTGCGGCGAATGCGGCGCACCATCCACCAGACCATCGCGATCACCGGCAGCGTCACCAGCGCGGTCAGCATTCCCTTGCTGAGTCCGGTCGCGCCGGCGAGCGGATAGAGCAGGTATCCGGCCAGCGAAACGGCGTAATAGCTGATGGCCACCACCGACAACCCCTCGACCGTATGCTGCAGGCGCAGTTGCAGATCGGCGCGGCGGTCCATGCTCTCAAGCAGGGCCTGGTTCTGCGCGCTGCGCTCGACGTCAACGCGGGTTCGCAACAGATCGCCCGCCCGGATCGCCCGGTCGGCCAGCGATTGCAGCCGTGTCTCGGTTGATTTGACGGTGCGCATCGCGGGCGCATAACGGCGCATCATGAACTCGCCAAATGTCTGTCGCCCGTGAAACCGCGTTTCACGCAACACCCGGATACGCTGGTTGACCAATGCCTCATAGGCTCCGGTCGCACCGAACCGGAACGACGAATTCGCCGCCAGGGTCTCGAGCTGCGAGGAAATCGACAACAGCTCGGGCAGGATCACTTCCGGCGGCGTTGTGCCCCGGGTCATTTCCGTCATCAGCGCCGCGAGGTTGTTGTCGAGCTGCGCAATCTGCGCCGACATCTCTCTGGCGCGGGAAAACCCGAGCATCGACATGGATTTATAGGTTTCGATTTCGCAGATGCGCTGGATCAGCCGACCGATGCGCGACTCGCTGGTCTGCTCAGCCACGAAAACGGCGAAGCGCAAATGTCCTGCGGGGTCGATGCGGAAATCGCCCGACATGATCGCACTCTCGTCCAGCACATGCGCGATGGCCGTGCTCTCGGGCACGAACCAGTCGGCCAGCTTGCGCGTGATCTCCTGGTCAGCAGGCCGGGCCTCGACCCGGACCATCGCCGAGGTGATCCGCTGTCCCGGCGCGGTCTCAAGCCAATCTTCGGGAAACACTTCGAAATCGGCCGGGTCGAACGGGCGGCTCGACACGCCGTCGCGATAGGCGGTGTAGCTTACGAATTCCGTATGCTGCTCCCATTTCAGGACGTGCTGACCGATGCGGTTGCTGTAATGCGTCGCACCGGGCTGCGGATGTGGCGCGCCGTGACGATCCAGCAGCGCGATCAGGTGGGACAGATCCGCGCCCCGATCACGGCTGACCGCTTCGTTCGGTTGCTTGATCGCGACGAACACGACGCTGCTGCCCGCTTGGATTTCAGGAAACGGGCGGGCATGCAATTCGTTTGCCAGCCGATAGCGTAAAGGGTGATCTTCGATTGGGGGCATCGGACCGTCCTGTCAGAGCGCCCGCAAAATCCGGGTGCGATTGGCGCTAAACCATATAAATTCAATCAGTTAAAGGAATACATTGGTATACCTGGGCCGTAGAAACGCAACTGCCTGAAAATAGGACGTGGCCGGTCGCCTGGGCAAGAAACATGGCGCAATCCGTTTCTCCGCCGCAATTTCAGTGGCTTGAATGGCCGGCCCGCCTTGATGACACACCGCATGCTGAAATGAAAAAGCCCCCGCCGGATGTCCGGCAGGGGCTCATTTTCGTCGCGTTGCGTCAGGTCACTCGATCATCGGCAGCAGCTTGTCGAGCGACTCTTTCGCGTCACCGTAGAACATCCGGGTGTTCTCCTTGAAGAACAGCGGATTCTCGATGCCGGAATAGCCGGTGCCCTGACCGCGTTTGGAGACAAAGACCTGCTTGGCCTTCCAGCATTCCAGCACCGGCATGCCGGCGATGGGGCTGTTGGGATCTTCCTGCGCCGCCGGGTTCACGATGTCGTTCGAGCCGATCACGATGGCAACATCGGTTTCGGGGAAGTCATCATTGATCTCGTCCATTTCCAGCACGATATCATAGGGCACCTTGGCCTCGGCAAGAAGCACGTTCATGTGCCCCGGCAGACGTCCGGCAACCGGGTGGATCGCGAAACGCACGTTCTTGCCCTTGGCGCGCAGCTTGCGGACGAGTTCGCTGACCGATTGCTGAGCCTGCGCAACCGCCATTCCGTAGCCCGGAATGATGATGATGCTGTCGGCATCGTTCAGCGCCTGCGCCACGCCGTCGGCCTCGATCGCGACCTGTTCGCCCTCGACTTCCATGGCAGGGCCAGAGGTGCCGCCGAAACCGCCAAGGATCACGCTGACAAAGTGACGGTTCATCGCCTTGCACATGATATAGGACAGGATCGCACCCGACGAACCGACCAGCGCGCCGACCACGATCAGCAGATCGTTGCCCAGCGAGAAGCCGATCGCCGCCGCGGCCCAGCCCGAGTAGCTGTTCAGCATCGACACCACGACCGGCATGTCGGCACCGCCGATACCCATGATCAGGTGGTAGCCGATGAAGAGCGCCGCAAGCGTCATCAGCAGCAGCGGCAGGAAGCCACCGGTGTTGAAATACCAGATGAGACAGATCAGCGACAACGCCGCCGCGCCGGCATTCAGAGCGTGACCGCCGGGCAGCTTGGTCGCCGCAGAGGTCACCTTGCCTGCCAGTTTGCCATAGGCGATGACCGATCCGGTAAAGGTGATCGCACCGATGAAGATGCCGAGGAACAGTTCGACGCGAAGGATGTTGATCTCGACCGCGTCCTTCTTGGCCAGAAGCGCCGCAAACCCGTCGAGAGATTTCCTGGCGGCGTCGTCCATCGCCAGCACGTTGCCCAGTTCGAAATGCGCGTTGAAGCCGACGAAGACCGCCGCAAGGCCGACGAGGCTGTGCATCGCCGCGACCAGTTGGGGCATCTCGGTCATCTGCACGCGCTGTGCCACCACATAGCCGATCGCGCCACCGGCAGCGATCAACAGGAGCGACAACAGCCAGAGACCCGAGCCGGGCCCGATCAGCGTGGCAAAGATCGCCAGCGCCATGCCCACGATACCGTACCAGACAGCGCGTTTCGCGCTCTCCTGGCCGGAAAGGCCGCCCAGCGACAGGATGAAGAGAACTGCCGCGACCACATAGGCCGCCGTCGTGAATCCGAATTCCATGCTACGGCCTCCTCAGGATTTCTGGAACATGGCGAGCATCCGCCGGGTGACAAGAAAGCCGCCGAAGATATTGATCCCCGCCATGAAAATGGAAAGCGCGGCAAGTATGATCACGAGGAAGCTGCTTGAGCCGATCTGCATCAGCGCCCCGAGGATGATGATCGAGCTGATCGCATTCGTGACGGCCATCAGCGGCGTGTGCAGCGAGTGCGACACGTTCCAGATCACCTGGAACCCGACAAACACCGAGAGCACGAAGACGATGAAATGCTGCATGAAGCTCGCCGGTGCAACCAGACCGACCGCGAGCAGCACCACCGCGCCCACCGCGATCAGCGTCACCTGTTGCTTGGTCTGGGCCTTGAACTCGGCCACTTCCTGCGCGCGTTTTTCTTCCGCGCTCAGTTCCTTGGGTTTTTCCTTGGGCTTGGCCGCGATCGCCTGCACCTTGGGCGGTGGCGGCGGGAAGGTGACTTCCTTGTCATGGGTGATGGTGGCGCCACGGATGACGTCATCTTCCATGTCATGATTGATCGCCCCGTCCTTTTCAGGCGTCAGGTCGGCCATCATGTGACGGATGTTGTTGGCATAGAGCGTCGAGCTCTGCGCCGCCATGCGCGACGGGAAATCGGTATAGCCGATAATCGTAACCCCGTTATCGGTCACGATTTTTTCGTCCATCACGGTCAGTTCACAATTGCCGCCACGTTCGGCGGCAAGGTCGACGATCACGCTGCCGGGTTTCATCGACTCGACCATGTCCTTGGTCCACAGCACCGGCGCGGGCCGGTTCGGGATCAGGGCCGTGGTGATGACGATATCCATGTCCGGTGCAATTTCGCGGAATTTTTCAAGCTGCTTGGCCTGGAATTCGGGGCTGGACGGCGGCGCATAGCCTCCGGTCGCCGCACCATCGGGCAACTCGGACTCGTCGAACTCGAGGAACACGAACTCGGCCCCCATGGATTCGATCTGCTCCGCAACTTCGGGACGTACGTCAAAGGCATAGGTAATCGCGCCCAGCGACGTCGCAGTCCCGATCGCGGCCAGCCCCGCCACACCGGCACCAACCACCAGCACCTTGGCCGGGGGAACCTTGCCCGCCGCCGTCACCTGACCGGTGAAGAAGCGACCGAAATTGTTCCCCGCCTCGATGACCGCGCGGTAGCCCGCAATATTGGCCATCGACGACAGCGCGTCCATCTTCTGGGCGCGGCTGATCCGTGGCACCATGTCCATGGCGATGACGGTTGCGCCCTTTTCGGCGGCCTTGCCCATCAACTCCTCGTTGGAACCCGGGTAGAAGAACGAAATCAGCGTCTGGCCCTTGCGAAGCCGCTTGACTTCGGTTTCCGTGGGCGGGCGCACCTTGGCCACGACATCAGAGGCCTTGTAAAGGGCGGCCGCGGTCTTGACCACTTCGACGCCTGCGGCCTCATAGGCCGCATCCGAAAAGCCGGCCTCAAGCCCTGCGCCGGTTTCGATCAGGCATTCATGTCCCAGCTTCTGAAGCTGCGCCGCGCTTTCGGGCGTCATGGCGACACGATGTTCGCCCTCGTGAATTTCCTTCGGCGTTCCTATCTTCAATCCAAGTCCCCCTGATTTGCCCGGTTCGGGCGCAATATGGCCTAATTTCTGGCCGCTTCACTACCTTGCGCAACAAACTTGCGCAAGCTGCGCAGACTGTCGCGTGTCAAAAATGTTACTTGCTCACACCCATCTGCGCACTTTTCTTTCGTAGCGGGCAAAATCCATCCGGAAAATGCGCCGCAATCTATCTTCTTCCGGAAGAATGAAACGCTTTTCTATCACCCAGACGAAAATCGGCACCAGCGGCAGCGACAGCACCGCGTCAAATCGCAGGATGAGGCCCGCCAGCACAAGCGCGTCGCCCACGTAGATCGGGTTGCGGGTTCGTGAGAAAATACCCGACTGGATCAGCCTGCCCGGCGTCCCATGCGGGTTGATCGTGGTCGCATGCCTGCGGAATTCGCTCACGGCGAGCACCATCAGCAGCAGCCCTCCGCCGATCATCATTCCGCCGAGCAGATCGGCCCACTTGCCGCCGAAACCCAACCCGTAGGAAAAATACGTCGACTGAACCCAGGCAAGCGCGACGCAGCCCAAGAGCCAGACCGGGGGAACATCAATCCATTTCATCGGATCATCTTCGCCGGATGGGCGACTCCTTGCATGGTTTACCACCTGCGAATGTGTACCTGAATCGCGTCCCGTTTCCACCCGGCCATTCGTAGCGATCACCAAACCCGTGGCGGGGTGCGCTTGTGTCCGGAGCGCGAGCCGATAGGGTAACAGCGAGGCAAGGGAGGACCCGCATGACACTTGAGGGAAAACACGCGATCGTCACCGGCGGCGGCACCGGGATCGGGCTGGCCATCGCGCGGGCGCTTGCGGCAGATGGCGCACGGGTGACGATCACCGGGCGGCGACAGGAGGTGCTCGACGAGGTCGCCGGCGACGGTCTCTTCGGCATGGCGATGGATGTGCGCGACGAAGACGACGTTATGTCCAAGGTCGCGGCGGCGGTCGATGCCCGTGGCCCGGTGCAGATTTGCGTGGCCAATGCCGGCATTGCCGAAGGCCGCGCGGTCCACAAGACCACGCTGGACTTCTGGCGCAACATGATGGCGACCAATCTGGATGGCGCTTTTCTGACCATCCGCGAATGCCTGCACAGCATGCGCGGGACCGACTGGGGACGGGTCATCACGATGGCGTCGATTGCCGGGGTCAGGGGATTGCCGGGCGCAGCCTGTTATACCGCGTCAAAACACGGGCTGATCGGACTGACGCGGGCACTGAGCGAGGATTACCTGGGCAAACCGATAACCTTCAACGCCATCTGCCCCGCCTATGTCGATACGCCGATCGTCGAACGCAACACCGACAACATCGCCAAGCGCGCCGGGATCAGCGCGGACGACGCCCGCGCGGTCATGGTCAGCGCCAACCGGCACAAGCGCTTGATCGCACCCGAAGAGGTGGCCGCCGCCGCCATGTGGCTCGTGCGTCCGGGATCGGAGAGCGTGAACGGCCAGGTGATCGAGATCGCCGGAGGCCAGATGTGAGACACGCCCGCGCCCGGACCTGCGCACCGCCATCAACCAGGAAAGACCAATGACCGATTTTGCAGCCACAAAGGCAATGTTCGAAATTCCCGAGGGCATTCTGTATCTGGATGGCAACTCGCTGGGTCCGCTGCCCCGGGCGGCACAGGGACGTGTGGCCCGGATGCTGAGCGACGAATGGGGCAAGATGCTGATCACCGGATGGAACAAGGCCGGATGGATGGCGATGCCGATGGCCCTGGGCGATCGGGTGGGCAAGCTGATCGGGGCCGAACCGGGCCAGGTGGTGCTGGGAGACACCCTGTCGATCAAGGTCTACCAGGCCCTTGCCGCCGCGCTCGAGATGAACCCGGATCGCCGCGTGGTGCTCAGTGACAGCGGCAACTTCCCGTCCGATCTCTACATGGCCGAAGGATTGTTGCGCAGCCTTGGCCGGGGTCACGAATTGCGCGTGGTCGATCCGGACGCGGTGGAAGAGGCCATAAACGACGAGATTGCGGTTATGATGCTGACCGAGGTCGATTACCGCACCGGGCGATTGCACGACATGGCGGAGTTGACGCGGCGTGCGCATGACGCCGGCGTGATCACGGTCTGGGACCTTGCGCATACGGCAGGTGCGGTCCCGGTGGACGTTTCCGGTGCCGGAGCCGACTTCGCCGTCGGCTGCACCTACAAATACCTCAATGGCGGGCCGGGTGCGCCGGCTTTCATCTATGTCGCGCCGCGTCACGCGGAGCGGGCGGTCCCTGCCCTGTCCGGCTGGCTGGGTCATGACGCGCCCTTCGCGTTCGAGCAAAGCTATCGCCCCGGTCAGGGGGTCGAGCGGATGCGCGTTGGCACGCCGCCCATCATCCAACTGGCGGCGCTGGACACCGCGCTGGACATCTGGGACATGGCGGATATGCGGGATGTCCGTGCGGCTTCGATTGCCCTCTGCGATCAGTTCATATCCGCGATCGAGGCCTCCTGTCCTATGCTGACCCTGGCCAGCCCGCGCGACGCCGCCGGACGCGGCAGCCAGGTCTCGTTCCGCTTTGAGCATGGCTATGCCGCGATGCAGGCCCTGATCGCCCGCGGAGTGATCGGCGATTTTCGCGCGCCGGACATCATGCGATTTGGCTTTACCCCACTCTATATCGACGCCGACGATGTACACGCCGCCGTCGCGATCATTCGGGATGTCATGCAGAACCGGCTGTGGGACCGCGCCGAATACAAGACCCGCGCGGCGGTCACATGAGATCGACGCGCCACCCGATTTCGCGGTTTCACATTCACCCGCAACCGGAGCCATCACCATGACCGATCCCTACGACCCGTCGCGCGAGGGGGCGCAGATGTCCTTTGACGGGCGCATGTCCTATGGCGACTACCTGCACCTGTCACAGATCCTTGACGCGCAGAAACCCCTGTCCCGGGCACATGACGAGATGCTGTTCATCATTCAGCACCAGACCTCGGAACTGTGGATGCGCCTGGCGATACACGAATTGTCAGCGGCGCGGGAGGCGCTGCAAGGTTGCGACCGGCGTCCCGCCTTCAAGATGCTGTCGCGCGTGTCGCGCATATTCGAACAGCTCAACAGCGCGTGGGACGTGCTGCGCACCATGACGCCAAGCGATTACACCACGTTTCGCGAAGCGCTCGGACAATCCTCGGGTTTCCAGTCGCACCAGTATCGCCAGATCGAATTCATGCTGGGCAACCGCAATACCGCGTTGCTCAAACCCCACGCCCATCGCCCCGACATAACGGCGTTGCTGACGGCGGAACTGGCGAAACCTTCCTTGTATGACGTGGCCCTCGCCACCCTGCACCAGAGTTTTCCCCTGCCTGACGCGGTTCTGAACCGAGATCTCGACCAGCCCCATGCCGAGAACCCGCAGGTCGCCGACGCCTGGAGCAAGGTCTATCGCGATCCGCAGACCCACTGGGAGTTGTACGAACTGGCCGAGAAACTGGTCGATCTGGAGGACTATTTCCGCCGCTGGCGTTTCAACCATGTCACCACCGTCGAACGCGTCATCGGGTTCAAGCGCGGCACGGGGGGCACCGGCGGCATCAGCTATCTAAAGCGGATGCTCGAGGTTGAGTTGTTCCCGGAGCTTTGGCATCTGAGAACCGGTCTCTGAGGGCTCGCCGCTCAGCCCGCCATCAGACCGCCCGCGACGAGTGTTGCGAATATCGCGAGCCTTGCCCGCAATTGGGGAACCGAATTCACCGTGGTTTTCAACCCTTTCAGCCCCACCATGATGACATCCGCGACCTGCTCGGGCGCGTCCGGCAGTGTGACCCGGCCCTCTGCCGCAGAACGTTCCAGCCATTGCGCGTAGATTTCGCGCAAGCGATCCTCTCCCGCCTGCTTGATGGTCGCGGTGGTCTTTTCGCCGGTGTCGAGAAGTTCCATGCCATGCGGAGACCTGACCAGCGTTTCGATCATGTCACCGATCTGGGTCTCGAATGCATCCTGCAACAATTCGGGCACGGGCTTTTCGGCGCTCAGAGCCTTTGAAAGATCCTCGGCCGCAGTGTCGTAATATAGCTGCGTCAGGCTGCGAAAGATGTCGTCCTTGTTCCTGTAATGCTGATAAAGCGCGGCGCGCGACATTCCCGCGCTGTCGGCAATGTCGTTCATGGAGGTCTTGCGGAACCCATAGGTTGCAAACACCTGCAATGCCGACCTGAGAATGGCATCGCGTTTGGAAACATTCGAATCATGCATCATGGTAAAAGGTCTTGATCACCCTTGGTTTTTCGCTCGATTGACATTCTGACACTTTTTGATATATTTGTCAAAATGTCCAAAATGTCATAGCAATCGCCAGGATCGGGGCCAGCCATGTCGACCCAACTCACCATCAACGGCAAATCTCATCAGGTGGACCTCCCGGACGAGGTTCCGCTGCTCTGGGTGCTGCGCGACGAAATCGGTCTGACCGGCACCAAGTTCGGTTGCGGCGTCGCCGCCTGCGGTGCCTGCACGGTGCATATCGATGGCGAAGCGGTACGCAGTTGTCAGGTGCCGCTGTCCGATGTCTGGGGCGACGTCACCACGATCGAGGGTCTTGGCACACCCGACGCCATGGCGGTCATTCAGGAAGCCTGGGTCGAACACCAGGTTGCCCAATGCGGCTATTGCCAGTCCGGCCAGATCATGCAGGCGGCGGCGCTGCTGGCCGAGACGCCAAATCCGACAGATGCCGAGATCGACGACGCGATGCAGGGCAATCTGTGCCGGTGCGGCACCTACCCCCGCATCCGCGCAGCCATTCACACCGCCGCCGGCAAGATGAAGGAGTCCTGAGTCATGGCAAGCCTTGGTAAAATCGCCCGCCGGACCTTTCTGATCGGCTCCGCTGCCATCGTCGGCGGCGTGGCATTCGGAGCATATTATGTCACCCGACCCGCCCCCAACCCGCTGAAGCCCGCCGAGGGCGAAGCGGCGTTGAATCCTTTCGTACTGATCGACCAGCAGGGCGTGACGCTGTTCGCGCCCCGTGCCGAGATGGGTCAGGGGGTGAGGACGACCTGGGCGGCGCTTATTGCCGAAGAGCTCGACGTCGACCCGGACGCGGTTCGCATCCTGCACGGTCCTGCGGCGACCGCCTATTACAACACCGCGCTCGTTGGGGATGCCCTGCCCGGCAAGGGGTACGACAAATCCGACTTCATGCACGGTGTCGCCGAAACGCTCGGCGTGTTCGGCAAGGTCATGGGCATGCAGGTCACCGGCGGATCGACCTCGATGATCGACGGGTTCGAGCGGATGCGCGCAGCCGGGGCATCGGCGCGTGAGACACTGAAAGAGGCCGCCGCGCAACGTCTTGGTGTTGACCGTCAATCGCTCAGGACAGCGAACGGCAAGGTCATGGCGCCGGATGGCGCCGAGATTGCCTATGGAGATCTCGCCGTGGCCGCCGCCGCGCTCGATCCGATCGAGACCGAATTGCGGCCCGCCACCGAATGGCGCTTGCTGGGCAAGTCGCAGCCGCGCGTGGACATGGTCGGCAAGACCACGGGCACCGCGGAGTTTGGCATCGACGTGCGGCTGGACGGCATGAAATTCGCCTCGGTCCGGATGTCTCCGCGCCATGGCGGCATGATACGCTTTGACGCCTCGCAGGCCACCGGGATGCCGGGTGTTGAAAAAGTAATCGACCTGGGCACCGGTGTCGCTGTTGTCGCCAACAACACGTGGATCGCGATGCAGGCGCTGGACGCGATCGACGTGGAATGGGACGAAGCCCCCTACCCACCTGAAACGGACCAGATCTTTGCCGAGATCGCCTCGGCCTTTGACTCCGGTCCGAACTCGACCATGCGCGACGATGGCGATGCGACCAAAACCCCGGAAGGCGCGACCGAGCTTCGCGCGGAATACCGCGTACCGTATCTCGCGCATGCGACGATGGAACCGATGAATGCAACCGCGCTCTACTCGGGAACACGGCTCGATATCTGGTCTGGCAACCAGGCACCGGTATTCACCGCCCGCCACTGCGCCGATGCGGTGGGGCTGGAGGTCGAAGCCGTTGATGTGCACACCACCTATCTCGGTGGCGGTTTCGGACGCCGTGGCGAGGTGGATTTTGCGGTTCTCGCCGCAAGGGTCGCCCGGGAAATGCCCGATACCCCGGTCCAGGTGACGTGGTCGCGGGAAGAGGACATGCAGCATGATTTCTATCGCCCGGCGGCAATCGGCCGGTTTCGCGGCGCCGTCCAGGATGGCAAGGCCGTGCTGCTCGACGGTGACATCGCGGCGCAATCCTGCAGCCAGCAGGTGATGGGCCGCTGGCTGGGCGCCCCCGCAGTCGGCCCGGACAAGATCACGGTAGACGGCGCCTTCAACGCGCCCTACGCGATCCCGAATTTCCGCATCCGGGGTTATCTTGCCGAACTGGCGGTTCCGGTCGGGTTCTGGAGATCGGTCGGACCATCGGTGAACGGCTTTCTGCTGGACAGTTTCGTTGACGAGATGGCCCATGCCGCCGGGCGCGACCCCCTGGACTTTCGCCTCCAGATGGCGCGGGCCGAATGGGAACCGGCGGCGGCCTGCCTTGAGACGGTGCGCGACATGTCGGGCTGGACCGGCAAGACCCCGGACGGTGTCGGACGCGGCGTGGGCTTTACCTACAGCTTCGGAACCCCTGTCGCGCAGGTCATCGAAGTGGTCGACGAAGACGGCACGATCCGTATCAACAAGGCGTGGATCGCCTGCGACCTCGGGATCGTGCTCGACCGCAGCATCGTCGAGGCACAGATGATCGGCGGCATGAATTATGGTCTGTCGGCGGCCTGCTACGGCGAGATCACATTTTCCGATGGCGAGGTCGAGCAGCTCAATTTCCCCGACTACGACGCAATCCGGATGCACACGGCACCGGTCACCGAGGTCGCCATTCTCGAGAACAAGGCCTACATCAGCGGCGCGGGTGAACCGGGCACGCCGCCTTCGATGCCGGCACTGGGCAATGCGCTGTTCGACCTGACCGGGACCCGCGCCCGCGACCTGCCCTTGAACAAGCATTTCGACCTTCTGATCTGAGGGCGAAATATACCCGTCGCGCGCCCCTGACGTGGCCGGCCTGCGATGCGCGCGACTCAGGCGCTCTTTTGCAGGGCCGGGCGCGCCGCCCAGGCACGGACCGCATCGCCGAAGGCGGTAAACAACGGGCGTGAAACCGGGTCGTTCGCCGCGTCCCACTCGGGATGCCATTGCACCGACAGGGTAAAGCCCGGCGCGCCATCGACATAGATCGCCTCGGGCGTTCCGTCCGGCGCATGGCCATCGACCACGATTCGCGGCCCGGCGCGCTTGATCCCCTGCCCATGCAACGTGTTCGTCATGACCTCGGTTGTCCCGAACAGCTCATGAAACACGCCCCCTTCGGCAAAGCTCACCCTGTGACGCAACGCGAATTTTTCTTCCAGCGTGCCATCCGGCGGCATCCGGTGGTTCATCCGCCCCGGCAGGTCGCGGATCTCGGGATGAAGCGTTCCCCCCATTGCCACGTTCACCTCCTGGAACCCGCGACAGATACCGAAAAACGGTTGCCCCCGCTCGACACAGGCCCGCACCAGTGGAAGGGTGATCGCATCCCGTGCCCGGTCAAACGCCCCATGCGCTTCGGTCGCGTCCTCGCCGTATTCTTCGGGGTGCACGTTCGGGCGCCCGCCGGTCAGAAGGAACCCGTCGCAGGTCTCGAGCAATTCGTCCACCGACAGGAAACGCGGATCCGCCGGGATCAACATGGGCATGCAGCAGGACACCTCGGCCACCGCTTCGGAGTTGTGCGACCCGCCTGCGTGGGCCGGATACTCGTCATTTATGAGATAGCTGTTGCCGATGATGCCGACGATGGGGCGCGCCATGTGAATGCCTGTCTTTTGCCTTTGCACAAGAATAGGACGCCCCGGGACGAACGGCAACTCCGCGACTCTGCATGGCGGCGCAGGCGGGTGTGTCGTGGCGCACCGATGCGCCGGCATCGGGCCTGTCAGATTTCCCCGTCAAGCCCCGCTGCTTCGATCCCCGCCAGTGCGGCCCGTGCATCGTTGTCCGAGCTATCACCGGTTACACCGACCGCACCGATCGCAGCCCCTTTCCTGTCGCGGATCAGCACGCCCCCCGGCACCGGCACCACCTGCCCGCCGAAAAGCCCGTTCACCGCGTCCATGAAATAGGCCTGCTGCTCGGCTCGCGCCATCTGAGCGGTGCCCGCCATGCCCAGCATCACCGCACCATATGCCTTGCCGTGCGCGATCGCAAAGCGCCCCGGCGAGGCACCGTCCTCGCGCTCGAACGCCTGCACGTGCCCACCCGCATCCAGAACCACCACCGACAGCGGCTTCAATTCCAACTCCCGGCCCTTCTCCAGAGCCTTGCGAATGATGGTTCGCGCCTTGCGCAGTGAAATCGCCATAACCTGTCCCTCCCGTTTCCTGCTGAAATATCTGCCGTGGCGCTTTCGTCAATAGCTGATCTCAGCGCGCCGGGGGTCCGCCGTTCGTGATGCGCGCGCGTTGCCGCAGTGCAGGCCGGCGCGTTGCACCGATGCCGGACCGTCAGCGTTCAGACATCCATGTCGATATCCACGAGGTCACGGCCCCGCAACACGCAACGAACGTCTCTGGTTGCATAGACGATGTCGGGATTTTCCGATGTCCTGTCGATCCGATAGGAAAGATCGATCGTTTTGACATGGTCCCCTTTCGCGGAGCTTGAGATGATCTGTTGCACTGGATAGTCCAGCCTGCTCCGCGCATGCCCGTCACATATCTCGACGGCCAGCCCGGTGCCGATGGTTTCCTCCTTACGGGCGCGTGCCCGTTCCGCCTCGAACTGCTGAGACACTGCTGCACCTACGCTGACGCATTGTGTGAATTCGGCCGTACCCTTCACGAAGCCGGATTGAAGGCACGCCTTCTCGGACGCAGAGGTCCGGTTGACATCGGTCTTCACCGTCGAAGTGTTCACGTCCATGTTGCATCCGGCAACAAACGCGATCGGAAGCATGATCACTGCTCGCATATTGGTTTCCTCGATATTCGCTGATTTGTCACACCCGCCGCGTGCCTACGGCACATGATGCAGAAGAGCCGTTATGAATTGATCTGTCCCGGATGTCCAGTTTCGACCCGCACAACCTCGCGAGATGCGCGTGACGACGCGGCTATGCCTGACCGGCCCGGAGATCCGTGCGTTGTCAAAGGGTTGCTGAAGCGTATGAACCGCATCTGATGCGTCTTGCACCTGCGCTGCGCGGCGTTCTTTCCGCGACGTCAGCCGCCGCGAAAAACGGATGTGTTTGCTGCATTTCCAAGGCAAAGGCCCAGCCGCATTTGGCGGATGCCCCGTCCTGCGGCCCGTCGAAAACGCGACCTGCCCTCTGTCGGGGGAACGTGTTGGCAAGATATGCCGGTGGCGCGACGCGGCGAAATGCCAAGGTCGCGCCTTCCGTATTGCCGAATTGCGATGCCGGATCCGTGACGGCCGGCATCCGGGAGCGCGAAGGGCCCCCGCATCCCGGTCACAAATTATGCGCCAGCGGCCTCTTTCAGCTCAAGACGGCGGGCATGAAGCACCGGCTCGGTATAACCGCTTGGCTGCGCGCGCCCCTCGAACACCAGATCACAGGCCGCCTGAAACGCGATCCCGTCAAACCCCGGCGCCATCGGGCGATAGAGCGGATCTCCCGCGTTCTGTTCGTCGACCACGGCCGCCATGCGGCGCATCGCCTCGGCGACCTGCTCCTGGGTGACGACGCCGTGGTGCAGCCAGTTGGCGATATGCTGTGCCGATATCCGACAGGTCGCGCGGTCTTCCATCAGGCCGACATTGTTGATGTCGGGCACCTTGGAACAGCCGACCCCCTGGTCGATCCAGCGCACCACATATCCGAGTATGCCCTGCGCGTTGTTTTCGACCTCGCGGATTTTCTGCTCGTCCGTCCAGCGCCGATAGGTCGCCAGCGGAATGGTCAGCACCGCATCAACATGCGCCCGGCGCCCCCCGGCCCGGAGCCTGTCCTGCACCGCAAACACGTCGACCTTGTGATAGTGCAGCGCATGCAATGTCGCCGCGGTCGGGCTTGGAACCCAGGCAGTGTTGGCACCGGCACGGGGATGCGCGATCTTCTGATCCAGCATCGCCTCCATCATGTCGGGCATGGCCCACATGCCCTTGCCGATCTGCGCCTTTCCCTGCAAACCGCATTCCAGACCGATATCGACGTTGCGATCCTCGTAGGCGCCGATCCAGTCCTTGCGCTTGATGAAATCCTTGCGCGAGAACGGACCCGCCTCCATCGACGTGTGGATTTCGTCCCCGGTGCGATCGAGAAACCCGGTATTGATGAAACAGACCCTGCTCTTCGCCGCCTCGATGCACTGCTTCAGGTTGACGCTGGTGCGCCGCTCCTCGTCCATGATGCCGATCTTCACGGTGTTGCGCGGCAGGCCGAGTATGTCCTCGACCATGTCAAATGTCCTGACCGCAAAGGCAACCTCTTCCGGCCCGTGCATCTTGGGCTTTACCACATAGACCGATCCGCTGACCGAGTTGCCGCCCTCGCGTTGCAGATCGTGCATGGCGATCAGCACCGTCACCATCGCATCCATCAGCCCTTCGAATGTCTCATTCCCTTCGGCATCCAGGATCGCGGGGTTGGTCATCAGGTGGCCGACATTACGCACCAGCATCAGCGCCCGCCCCTTGAGCGCAAGGTCGCTGCCATCGGGCGCGGTATAGGTGCGGTCGAGATTGAGCGCGCGGGTCACCGTCTTGCCGCCCTTCTCGAGCGTCGCCGACAGATCGCCCTGCATCAGCCCCAGCCAGTTGCCATAGGCCAGAACCTTGTCCTCGGCGTCCACGCAGGCGACGGAATCCTCGCAATCCATGATCGCGGTGATCGCACTTTCCATCAGCACGTCGGCAAGGCCGGCCTGATCGTGACAGCCGATGGGATGCGCGCGGTCGAACACCAGTTCCACATGCAGCCCGTTATTCGACAGTACCACCGCATCCGGTGCCCGGGGGTCACCCCGATAACCGACGAATTGCGCGGGCTTTACCAGCGGCTGGCCATCCACCAGCAGGGCACCGTCGCGCACGTGATAGCGGCGCACATCCGCGTGGCTGGTGCCGACAATCGGAAAGGCCTCGTCCAGGAACACGCGCGCCCGCGCCACGACGCGCGCGCCGCGCCCCCGCTCGTAGCCGCCAACCGGCGGGGTACTGCCCATCGCATCGGTTCCGTAAAACCCGTCATAGAGGCTTCCCCAGCGGGCGTTCGCGGCGTTCAGTGCATAGCGCGCATTGGTGATCGGCACCACCAGCTGCGGTCCCGGAACCGTGGCGATCTCGGGATCGACATGACCGGTGTCAATCTGGAAGTCACCACCCTCGGGCAGCAGATACCCGATCTCTTCCAGGAAAGATTTGTAGGCCGCGTGGTCATGGGTCTTGTCGCGGTTCTCGATATGCCAGGCGTCGATTTTGGACTGCAATTCGGCGCGACGGTCCAGCAGCGCGCGGTTTTCCGGCCCCAGCTCACCCATGACACGTGCCAGACCGGCCCAGAACCTGCCGGCCTCGACACCCGTCCCCGGCAGCGCCCGTTTTTCGATGAACTCCACCAGTGCGGGCGCGATTTGCAGCCCCTCGATCATGGTCCTGTCGCTCATAAAGGTCCCTCTTCCTGAGATGTGCACGAATGTATACAGCGCTTGTTAGTTTGAAAGTTTCCGATAGGCAACAAGCGACCACGATACGGATCATGCACAGCGCGCGGATCGCCGGGCGCAAATGCAGAGCGCCACGATACGCAGGAATTCATCCGGCCTCATCGACCGGTTGCAACCGGGGGCGGGCGAACCTAACGTCGCCTGCGAACACCTGATGCACCCCGGAGATACAACATGAAGGACACCGCCCCGCAGACGATCTTCCTGAAGGATTACGCACCCTTCGGATTTGTCGTCGAGTCCGTTCACCTGACCTTCGATCTCTCGCCGAATGCCACCCGCGTCGCCAGCCGCATCGCCTTTGCGCCGAACCCCGAGGCCCGCGATCACCGCTTTTTCCTGCATGGCGAGGATCTCAGGCTGATCCGCGCGGCGATCGACGGCACGCCCGTCAGCCCGGATGTCACCGATGAAGGCCTGACCTGCGCGGTGCCCGAGGGATCGTTCGTATGGGAGTGCGAGGTCGAGATCGACCCACAGGGCAACACCGCGCTTGAAGGGCTCTACATGTCAGGCGGCATGTATTGCACGCAATGCGAGGCCGAGGGATTCCGCAAGATCACCTATTATCCCGACCGGCCCGACGTGATGAGCGTGTTCACCGTCGAGATCAAGGGACCGCACCCGGTGCTGCTTTCGAACGGCAACCCGCAGGTTCAGGGCAAAGGGCACGCGATCTGGCATGATCCCTGGCCCAAGCCCTCCTATCTCTTCGCGCTCGTGGCGGGCGAATTGCTGGCCCATTCCGACAGTTTCACCACCTGCTCGGGCAAGGAGGTCGAACTGAACCTCTACGTGCGCGCCGGTGACGAGGGCAAATGCGCGTTCGGCATGGAAGCGCTGAAGAAATCGATGAAATGGGACGAAGAGGTCTATGGCCGCGAATACGATCTCGACGTGTTCAACATCGTCGCGGTGGATGATTTCAACATGGGCGCGATGGAGAACAAGGGGCTGAACATTTTCAACTCCTCCGCCGTTCTGGCCAGTCCGGAAACGGCAACCGACGCCAATTTCGAACGGATCGAGGCGATCATCGCGCATGAGTATTTCCACAACTGGACCGGCAATCGCATCACCTGCCGCGACTGGTTCCAGCTTTGCCTGAAAGAGGGGCTGACCGTGTTCCGCGATGCGCAGTTCACTTCGGATGTGCGTTCCGAACCGGTCAAGCGCATCCAGGACGTGATCGAGCTGCGCGCCCGCCAGTTCCCCGAGGATCAGGGGCCACTGGCGCACCCGGTGCGGCCCGAGAGCTTTCAGGAGATCAACAATTTCTACACCGCCACGGTCTATGAAAAGGGCGCCGAGGTCATCGGAATGCTGAAAAGGCTGGTTGGCGATCAGGCCTATGCCGAGGCGCTGGATCTCTATTTCGCGCGTCATGACGGACAGGCCTGCACGATCGAGGACTGGCTCAAGGTGTTCGAGGACGTGACCGGGCGCGATCTCGCGCAGTTCAAACGCTGGTATTCGCAGGCCGGCACCCCGCGCCTTGCGGTGCGCGAAGAATGGGATGACGGCACCTATACGCTACATTTCTCGCAATCGCTTGCCGCAAGCGCCGCAACCCCGGACCCGCAGCCGCAGGTCATCCCGATCCGTGTCGGCCTGCTCGGTCCCAATGGCGACGAGGTACAGGCGACCCGGACGCTGGAGATGACCGGCACCACGCAGAGCTTCCGCTTTGAAGGGCTGGGGGCAAAGCCGGTCCCGTCCATCCTGCGCGGGTTTTCGGCCCCTGTCGTGCTGGAGCGCGAAACCGACACCGCCGAACGGGCGTTCCTGCTGGCGCATGATACCGACCCGTTCAACCGGTGGGAGGCCGGCCGCACGCTCGCCCGTGAAACCATGATGGACATGGCGACATCCGGCGCGCCGGCGGGCGCAGCCTATCTTGACGGGATGCTCGCCGTCCTGCGCGACGACACGCTGGATCCGGCCTACCGGGCGCTGATGCTCGCGCAGCCGAGCCAGTCCGAACTGGCCAGCGCGCTGGCCGAAGCGGGCACCACCCCCGACCCGGATGCCATCTGGCAGGCCAGCGAAACCCTGGCCCTCGCGCTTGCGCAGCACGCGCAGGACGTGCTGCCGCGCATCCTGGCCGAATGTCGCGTGGACGCCCCCTATCGCCCGGACCCGGACCAGAGCGGCAAGCGCGCGCTCGGCGCACGGGCACTGGCACTGCTGACGCGTCTGGATGGGGGCGCGCAGGCGGCAGAGCAATACGCGGTTGCCGACAACATGACGCTGCAACTGTCGTCACTTGGCTGCCTGCTGGCCGCGGGCAAGGGCGACGAACAGGTCGCCGCCTTTTACGAACAATGGCAGGGCGACCGGCTGGTGATCGACAAGTGGTTCGGCATGCAGATCGCCCAGGCTGCCCCCGACCAGGCGGCAGATGTCGCGGCACGCCTGACCGAACATCCCGATTTCAACTGGAAGAACCCCAACCGCTTCCGCGCGACACTGGGCGCGCTGGCGATGAACCATGCGGGTTTTCACATTGCCGACGGATCAGGCTACCGGCTGCTGGCCGACTGGCTGATCCGGCTCGATCCGGTCAATCCGCAGACCACCGCACGCATGTGCAGCGCCTTCCAGACATGGCGGCGCTATGACAGCGCGCGCCAGTCGCTGATCGGGGCCGAACTTGCGCGCATCGCCGAAACGCCGGGGCTGTCGCGGGACACCATCGAAATGATGAGCCGTATCCGGGGAGCGGAATAGATGCGCAGGGTTCTGCTCGTCACCGGCGCGAGCGCCGGTATCGGAGCCGCCACGGCGCGGCTGGCCGCGACGCGCGACTATGATCTGGTGCTCAACTACAACAGTGATCATGCAGGTGCCGAAACCGTGGCCGAGGCGGCACGCAATGCCGGGGCGCGCACGCTGATCTGCCAGGCCGATGTCGGCGATCCGGATCAGATCACGCGGATGTACCACCAGATCGACGCCGAATTCGGCAGGCTCGACGCGCTGGTGAACAATGCCGGCGTGGTCGACCGGTCGGCACGGGTGACGGAGTTTTCCCATGACCGTCTGCGCCGCATGTTCGACATCAACGTGATCGGTGCGATGCTTGTTGCCAAAGAGGCCGTTCTGCGCATGCAGGCCGGGGGCAAAGGCGGTGCAATCGTCAATATTTCCTCGGCGGCGGCGCGGTTGGGGTCGGCCGGGCAATACGTGGATTATGCCGCCTCCAAGGCCGCCATCGATACCTTTACCAAGGGGCTCTCAGACGAGCTCGCGCGCGAGAATATCCGCGTCAATTCGGTGCGCCCCGGCCTGATCGAAACCGATATCCACGCCAAGGGTGGCGAACCGGGTCGCGCCAAGCGCCTCGCGGCAACGGTACCGATGCAGCGCACCGGTTCGGCTGACGAGGTGGCCGATGCGATCCTGTACCTGCTGTCCGACGCGGCCAGCTATGTCACCGGCAGCATTCTCGAAGTCACCGGCGGACGGTGAGTAGCGGGGACCTGGTCTTTGAACGGCGCGGGCGATCACCGGGCATGCTGATCGCCCTTGTCCTGATCTATGCCGTGCTGATCGGGCTTTGCGTGATCGTCGATGCCGCGTGGTGGCTTGTCATGTTGCTTGCGATGCCGACCCTGCCGGCGCTGGTCGATGTGATGCGCAACACGCACGCGGGGCTGCGGCTGTCGCGGGACCGGCTGGACTGGCATACCGGCAAACGCCACGGCGCGCTGACGCTGGACGAGATCGAGCACATGCGTCTTGACACGCGATGGGATTTCTCGGTGCGCGCCACCGCGTGTCTGCGCGACAACAAGGAGGTTCGGCTGCCTTACGAGGCCATACCGCCGCACCGCGCGTTCGAGGCTGCGCTGCAAGCGCGCGGTATCCCGGTGCGACGCCGGCATTTCGCGGTGTTCTGAGCCGGTGGCGCGCGGCCCTCTTGCCCCGATCTGATCCGTGTCCTAGAAGGCAGCGACGTTGGACAAGAGGCACGCCATGCTGGATCTGAGCTATACCACCCCCAAGCCCAAAACCATTGCCGGGGCCAAGCACGACTGGGAACTGGTCATCGGCATGGAGGTGCATGCACAGATCAGTTCGAATGCCAAACTGTTCTCGGGCGCGTCGACCACCTTCGGGGCCGAGCCCAACTCGAACGTCGCTTTCGTGGATGCCGCAATGCCCGGCATGTTGCCTGTCATCAACGAATTCTGTGTCGAGCAGGCGGTGCGCACCGGGCTGGGCCTGAAGGCCGAAATCAACCTGACCAGCGCCTTTGACCGCAAGAACTATTTCTATCCCGACTCGCCGCAGGGCTATCAGATTTCCCAGCTTTACCACCCGATCGTCGGTGAAGGCGAAGTGCTGGTCGAGATGGGTGACGGGGTCGCGCGGCTGGTGCGCATCGAGCGCATCCATATCGAGCAGGACGCGGGCAAGTCGATCCACGACATGGACCCGAACATGTCTTTCATCGACTTCAACCGGACTGGCGTACCACTCATGGAAATCGTCAGCCGCCCGGATATTCGCGGCCCCGAAGAGGCGGCCGCCTATGTCACCAAGCTGCGCCAGATCCTGCGCTATCTGGGTACGTCCGACGGCAACATGCAGAACGGCAACCTGCGCGCCGATGTGAACGTGTCGGTCTGCCGCCCCGGAGACTATGAAAAATACCAGGAAACCCAGGATTTCTCGCATCTGGGCACCCGCTGCGAGATCAAGAACATGAATTCCATGCGCTTTATCCAGCAGGCCATCGAGGTCGAGGCGCGCCGCCAGATCGCCATTCTGGAAAGTGGTGGAGTGGTCGAGCAGGAAACCCGCGGGTTCGATCCCGAAAAGGGCGAGACGCGCAGCCAGCGGTCCAAGGAAGAGGCGCATGATTATCGCTATTTCCCCGACCCCGACCTGTTGCCCCTGGAAATCGAACAGGCCTGGGTCGATGACATCGCGGCCAATCTGCCCGAGTTGCCCGACGAGAAAAAGGCGCGGTTCATCAAGGAGTTCGGCCTGTCCGACTACGATGCCTCGGTGCTGACCGCCGATCTGGAATCGGCCTCATATTTCGAGGCTGTCGCACAGGGGCGTGACGGCAAGCTGGCGGCGAACTGGGTCATCAACGAGTTGTTCGGACGGCTCAAGAAAGAGGATCACGCGATCACCGACAGCCCGGTTTCGCCCGAGCAGCTTGGCGGCATCATCGCGTTGATCACCAAGGGCGACATCTCCGGCAAGATCGCCAAGGATCTCTTCGAGATCGTCTATACCGAAGGTGGCGACCCCGCCGAGATCGTCGAAGCGCGCGGCATGAAGCAGGTCACCGATACCGGTGCCATCGAAACCGCCGTGGATGAAATCATCGCCGCCAACCCCGCGCAGGTGGAAAAGGCCAAGGTCAATCCGAAACTGGCCGGCTGGTTCGTCGGTCAGGTGATGAAGGCGACCGGCGGCAAGGCCAACCCCAAGGCCGTCAACGAAATCGTCGCGTCCAAGCTGGGTCTCTGACACGGCGGTTCGCGCCGGTCCGTTCGCCGGCCGGCGTGTATCAGCGTTTCAGGGCCGGCGGCGGGCAGGTTCCGTTGCCAGGGCACACGGGTTAGGATCGCGCGAGCAGGATCAGTAGGAGAGAGCAGATGAGCCAGACCGCGCCGTTCATGTCAAAGGTCATGACCGTGAAACCGGAGTGGATCGATTACAACGGTCACATGAACATGGCCTATTACAACGTGCTGTTCGACATCTGCGCGGACGAGGCCTATGCGATGCTGGGGCTCGGCCCGGACTATGCGAAATCGCGCGGCTTTACCACCTATACGGCCGAGTTTCACATCTGCTATGTGCGCGAATTGCACGAGGGTGACCGGGTCCGGGCGAGCCTGCAACTGGTCGATCATGGCGACAAGAGCTTTCACACTTACCAGGAACTTTACCACGAAGACGGCTGGCTCGCCGCAACGGGCGAGGCATTGGGGCTGCATATCGACATGAGCGGGCCAAAGGTCGCGCCGTTTCCGCCGGACGTTGCCGAAAAATTTGCCGCGATGGCAGCAGCACAAGCGGACCTGCCCCGCCCCGAGCGGACAGGGCGCAGCATCGGCATCCGGCGATAGGGCTGGTATTGGCCGCAACCGCGCTGTTATAGGAAGCCAAGAACGAACCCGGGGATCCCTGACTGACATGCCACGCTATGAATACAAGGTCGTCCCTGCCCCGCAGAAAGGGCAGAAATCCAAGGGCGTCAAGACACCGGAAGGACGGTTCGCCTTGTCCATCGAGGCGGTCCTGAACGAGATGGCGGCCTCGGGATGGGAGTATCTGCGGGCTGAACTGTTGCCGAGCGAGGAACGCTCGGGGCTGACAGGGTCGGCGACCAACTGGCGCAATCTTCTGATCTTTCGGCGTGGTCTCGAAGAGGATGCCGCCATCGTCGCCCCGGTGATGGACACCCCGGCGACCGCGGCCCCTGTTGTCGTGCCCGCGCCGCCCGTGAGTTCGCAGGAACCCGCGCGCACGCCGCCGCTGGTGTCACCCGTCGACGCCGCGACAGAGTCGCCGGACAAGGATCGCGACCCGGCCTGAAACCGAGGTCGGCCCCCGGATATGTCGTGTCTGCGCCATTCGGGTGCTGCACGGCGATACGGTTCATTGCGCTCGTTTCAAGATGCAGGCGAACAGGTGCCCCCGGTCCACAGACGCGACAGCGTCCCAAACTTGCCATCGCGGCTCCGGCCGGGCGGGTTGTTTCAATGCGTCTCTTGAACGGATCGCATCAGACCCCGATATCCAGCGACAGCGCATGGATACGGCCGACAAGATCCGCCCCGAGTGCCGCGTGGACCGCACGGTGTTGCGCGATCCGGGATTGATCGCGAAAAGCCTCAGAGCGGATCCGCACGTTGAAGTGGCTTTCGCCCCCCTCCTGGTAGCCGGCATGGCCCCGATGCCGCTCGCTGTCATCGACGATGTCCAGCGCGGTGGGGGAAAAGGCGGCCTGCAACCGCTCGCGAATCTCGTTGGTGACGCTCATATTCTGACTTTGCGGCATTTTTTTTGCCGCACCCTCTTCTATCTCACGCGACATACTTTAAACTCTGGTCTCCGAGTCTAAAAGACGCCCGTGCAAAGGTTCCCGTGATGACAAAATCAGACCCGTTTGGCTTTGACATGTCAGTCAAGTCCGCCAAGAAAAAGAACCCCCGCGGGCGGCGCGGCATGTCCGGCGCATCCGAAACCTCGGTCCGCCAGTGCGAGCATCCCGGCTGCACCGAGGCCGGAAAATTCCGCGCGCCCAAGGCGCCGGACGTGCTGGACGACTATTACTGGTTCTGCCAGCAGCACGTGCGCGAATACAATCTGAAATGGAATTTCTTTGACGGCACGACCGAGGCCGAGATCAACGCGCAACAGACCAAGGACAAGGTCTGGGAGCGCGCGACCAAGCCGATCAGCGATCCCGAGGCGCGCGCCTGGGCGCGGCTTGGCATCGAGGACCCGCATCAGGTGCTGGGCGCGAACGCCACCCAGAACCCCGGCCGCAACGCCGGCGCCGGGCGGCGCCTGCCCCCGACCGAACGCCGCGCCATCGAGATTCTGGAAGCCAAGGATACATGGACCAAGCCGGAAGTACGCAAGGCCTACAAAAAGCTCATCAAGGTGCTGCACCCGGACATGAACGGCGGCGACCGGTCACAGGAAGAGCAACTGCAACTTGTTGTCTGGGCCTGGGACCAGATCAAGGTCAGCCGCAATTTCAAGGACTGACGCGCCCGGAAACCGACCGATCCCTCGGGCGTTTTGATCCCCTTGCGCGCGAGTGGGGTGCACGTCGCATGCGATGGCCCGATGCCTCTGCGTTTGCGATGGCTTTTTCACGATACTCCGGCAGACGATGGCATCACTCGCCAAAGATGCGCTCGCACTGGATGGCCCGTGCTGTTGCGGGGTCCTGAACCCGCCGATCATGTCGAACCGTTCGGCTTTGACGCGTACCGCCGGGCCGTTTTCTTTCCACGGTCGGCCATTCTTGCGGATAGAGATAATTGGGGCGGCGCCATGCTCGATGACGGCGGAATGGCAGCGGCGCGTGTCATGGGTTCCGTCTGCGGTCACACTGCTGATCTCTCCGTCTGTCGGGATCTGATCGAGCAGTTCCGGCACCACCGGGCTATCGCCGCCAAGGCTGGGGGTGAACTACGGTTCGCTGTGAATTCGACAGCAAGGATGTCGGATGTGGCAAAAGCCATCGCAAGATGCACCTTGCGCAATTGGGGCCGTCCCTGAACGCCGTGCTTGCGGTCCTGCCACTCGACGCCGCCAAGGGACCTGATCCCGGTGCGGTCCACCAGCCGGTTCAACGGCCCATCGGCGCGGCGCTACGGGATCTGGGCGGCCAGCGTTTTCTGTCGACGGCACAGCGTAGAGAAATCAGTAAAGGCCAGTCCAGCCCCGCCGGGAGCAAAAGGCTGGCAACCATTGCGGCGGTCTGCCGGAGGGGCAGCTTGAACGGAACCTTGACCAACAGGCAGAACTGGATCGCCAGGGTCGAAAAGACCGGTGGACGCCCTGGCCGTCCTTCATGCGGCGCGGGCCAGGTCATCTCTTTATCCAGCCAGATCAAAAAGCGAACCGCGCTTCCTGAGCGCATCGTTGTAGCTGGACCAATTCGTCGTACGGTAGCGGGCAGGTGCGGGCTTGCTCATTTGCGCGCCTAATTGTTTGGATTCGTGATAAAAATCCTTAGATTTTCACTCCCGGCATCTGGTGGGTTGGATCGACGATGATCTGTCTGGCTCTGAAGTCCATATCTTGCGGATGTATTCGTAGGGTGTGAGGCCGCTGAGGGTCTTGATGCGGCGTGCGTAATTGTAGGCCACCATGAAGTCGGCGAGATGCGTCCGGATCTGGTCATGGCTGTCGTAGTGGAAGCGTTTGACGGTGGCGTCCTTGATCGTCCGATTCATCCGTTCGACTTGGCCATTGGCCCATGGATGGTTGGGTTTTGTCAGCCGGTGTTCGATCCCATTGGCTTCGCGGATCATGTCGAAGCGCATCTGCCGGGAACAGGCGGTGTTCCGATTGCGCGGCTGTTCGGCGAACTGGATGCTGTAGCACTTCGGGAAGAAGCGCTTCCTCTTCGATGCTGAGAACCGGTTATGGCCACCCGCTGCGCAATTTGGAGGCTGCGCGCGTGGCCATAACCTATCAACAGCGCCTGTTCCCAACGTGCTACGGGACTGAACAGCTAGGATCACCCGAGTATCAATCCAGCGACGAGCGTTCGCGTCTCAACTATAGCGTTTCGCGATAAACCTGAATCACCTAACGCTGCCTGAAATCAAAGATTTCAACGCGTTGGATGATACAAGATGTTTCAAGTTAATCGTGAAATGCTTCAGATACCTTTTGGCGTTGAACACTTTTGCCTGCCAGCGCGGGAGGCGGCGCTCGGTTTCCGCACGCTTGCATATCTTCGTGCCGGATCGCGGCAGGCATGGTCATGAGGCCAGAGTCGGCCAATCATGGCCGCCCACGGTCTGTCTCCGCGTTCAGAAGTCGTTACGCCGTCAGTCGCGATCAGGATGTGTTGCCATTCTTGTTGTCGTCGGACTCTTCCGCGCATAGAACGTCTTGCAGTTCGGCTTCGTTTCGATAGCCGATGAGGATGCCGGACCTCGCCTCTCCGCGTATCGTGTCACGCGCGGCGATCCATGCGTCCGACCGGGTCGTGCGCTGCGACGTTCGCCGACGCCATCCTGGATCGGCTGATCCACAACGCGCACAGACTGCCTCTCGATGGCCCGTCGATGCGCAAGACCCGCGATGCCCCGCGGCCAAAACCGTCGACGAACAAACCGACACCTGAGATGTCAGATCAGACGCTCGGCATCTCGCGCGTACTCTGTCCGCAGAGCCCGGAATGCGCACGCACCAGTTCGGCAGGTCATGTAAAACCGGGCCACTGTCCGAAACGGGACGGGTTGGAATTCGCCTGTCAGCCCTTTGGAAAATCAGGCCTGTGGCAGCGAATTCGACGTCGTTCCGGGCGCGTCGCCGGCGGGGCGGCCTGCAGCGCGATTCCTCAGGAGTTCCATGACCGCGGGACGGACACTTTGCTCGCCGTTTTCACGCGCTACGGTGATGACGTCGCGCACCTCTTCGAGGTTGGAGCGGCGCAGGAGGCTCTTGACGGGGCCGATGGAGGCCGGGCGCATCGAGAGGGATCGGATGCCGATGGCGGCGAGGCATAGCGCCTCGATCGGCCGGCCCGCGTCTTCGCCGCAGAAACTCAGCCGGGTGCCCGTTCGGGCACAGCGTTCAACGATCCGCTCGATCAGGCTCAGGAAGCTGACGTTCAGCGTATCGTAACGGCGCCGCACACGCTCGTTCTCGCGATCGGCGGCAAAGAAGAACTGCTTGAGGTCATTACCTCCGATCGAGAGGAATTCGACCTCTTCGAAAAACGTCTCGGGCGCAAAGACCATCGACGGGGTTTCGAGCATCGCCCCCACTTCGAGCGTCTCGGGCAGCACATGCCCCAGCCGCTCTTCCCGCGCGATGGTCTTGTCGACCTCGGCCCGCGCGGCGCGGTATTCCTCGAACTGCGCGATGAAGGGGAACATGATCGACAGCGGACGGCCATTGGCCCCCCGGATCAGCGCCTGCAACTGCATGCGCATGACGCCCGGCTTATCCAGCCCGACGCGGATCGCACGCCAGCCCAGGGCCGGATTCGGTTCGTCGTTCGGCTTCATGTAGGGAAGGACCTTGTCCGATCCGATGTCCAGTGTCCGGAACACCACCCGTTTTCCATGTGCCGAATCCAACACCCGCGAATACAGCTCGGCCAGCTCGGTCCGCTTGGGCATCTGGTTGCGGATCAGGAATTGCAGTTCGGTGCGGAACAGCCCGACCCCTTCGGCGCCGGACCCTTCGAGCGACGGCAGATCGGCCATCAGCCCCGCGTTCATGAGCATTTCAATCGTCTCGCCACACTCGGTCGTCGCGGGCTTGTTGCGGATCGACGCATAACGTTCCTGGGCATCCGCCTGCATCGCGATCTTGTCACGAAACGCGGTAACGACATTGTCGTCCGGACGCAGATGAGCAACACCCTGATCGCTGTCCACCATGATGTGATCGCCGTTCAGCGCCTCGGTGGTGATCCGTCCGGCATGGACCAGCAGGGGAATCGCGAGCGCCCGCGCGACGATGGCCGCATGGCTGCCCACGGCGCCCTCTTCGAGCACGATGCCGCGCAGGCTGCGTCCGTATTCGAGCAGTTCCGCCGGCCCGACATTGCGCGCCACCAGGATCGGATCGGGCGGCATTTCCGCGCCGGTCTCGCGTCCCTGCCCCGTCAGGATGCGCAGCAGGCGATTTGACAGGTCGTCAAGATCGCTCAGCCGTTCGCGCAGGTAGGAATCCGTCACCTGCGACATGCGCACACGCGCCTGCGATTGCTCTTTCTCGACGGCCGCTTCGGCCGAGAGCCCGCGACTGATGTCCTCTTCCATACGCCGCATCCATCCCTTGGAATTGGCGAACATGCGATAGGTTTCCAGAACTTGCAGCTGTTCGCTGTCGCCAGTGCGGGACATTTCGAGCATCTCATCGACACCGACGCGCAGCTGTTCGATCGCCTCGTGCAGGCGTTCCAGTTCGCGGTGCGGATCATCGGCAATCGGATTTGCAACCACCACGCGGGGTTCGTGCAGCCACACATGGCCCTCCGCCGCGCCTTCCTGACCGGTGGTTCCGCGAAACAGCACCGGCTGCTGGTGTCGTGCGGACAGGGCCGCGCCCTCGCCGACGAAGGCGCCCAGCTCGGTCATCTCGGCAATCACCATGGCGACAACTTCGAGTCCGTAGACCTCGTCGGCGGTGTATTCCCGCGCATCGCGGGATTGCACGACCAGCACACCCAGCTTTTCGCCCAGCCGCTGGATCGGGACACCAAGGAACGAGGAATACCGCTCCTCTCCGGTTTCCGCCATATAGCGGAACCCCTTTTCGGCCGGCGCGTTCGGCGTGTTGACGATGGCCCCGGTGCGCGCCACCCGACCGACCAGACCCTCGCCCAGGCGCATCCGGGTCTGGTGGACCGCTTCCGCCTCGAGACCTTCGGTCGCGCAAAGCTCCAGCGTTTCTTCATCGCGGAACAGGTAGACCGAGCACACCTCGGTGCCCATGCTGTCGGCAATCAGATGGGTGATCTTGTCCAGCCGTGCCTGGCCGGCCACGTTGTTGGCCATCGCATTGCGCAGCCGGCCGAGCAATTTGCGACTTTCAGTTTCGGTCCGTTCCACCATGCGCCCGGTTCAGTTCCTCTCAAGCAGATAGCCCAAGCGGATCGTGCTCAGGCCGCCTTGTCCAGTTCAAAGGCATCATGCAGGGCTTGAACGGCAAGTTCCATGTATTTCCGGTCGATCAGAACCGAAATTTTTATCTCGGAGGTTGTGATGACCTTGATGTTGATCCCCTCGGTGGACAACACCCGGAACATCTTGGCAGCAACGCCCGTGTGGCTGCGCATGCCGATTCCCACCACGGAGACCTTGGCCACGTCCTTGTCGGCCAGCAATTCCGCAAAATTCAGCGCGCCCGCATTGCGGGCCTCATCCATCGCCTGTTCCGCGCGGGCCACCTGATTGATCGGACAGGAGAATGTCATGTCCGTGCGGCCCTCTTCCGAGATGTTCTGGACGATCATGTCCACGTTCACGCCGGCCTCGGACAGGGCGGTAAAGATCGTCGACGCAATGCCGGGACGGTCTGCGACAGACAACAACGTCATCTTGGCTTCGTCACGGGAATAGGCCACACCGGCCACAACCTTGGATTCCATGATATCCTCCTCATCGCAGACCAGCGTTCCCGCCGTGTCGGATTGTTCCTCAAAGCTGCTCAGCACGCGCAGCCTGACATTATAGCGCATGGCCAGTTCGACCGAACGGGTCTGCAACACCTTGGCGCCGAGGCTGGCAAGCTCCAACATTTCCTCAAAGGCGATCTTGTCCAGCTTGCGCGCCTTGTCGGTAATCCGGGGATCGGTCGTATAGACGCCGTCGACATCGGTATAGATATCACAGCGCTCGGCACCGAACGCCGCGGCAAATGCAACCGCGGTGGTGTCCGACCCGCCCCGGCCCAGCGTGGTGATCCGCCCGTCCGGGCCGATCCCCTGAAACCCCGCAACCACCGCCACGCGCATGCCCTCGGCAAACTTGGCATTGATATTGTCGGTCGGGATCTCCTTGATCCGCGCGCTGGCGTGGGCATCCGTGGTCCGCAGGGGCACCTGCCAGCCCTGCCAGCTGCGCGCGGGCACATCCATTTCCTGCAAGGTCAGCGCCATCAGCCCGGCGGTCACGTTCTCGCCCGAAGAGACCACGGCATCATATTCACGTGCGTCAAAAAGCGGCGAGGTTTCCTCGACCCAGCCGACCAGTTCGTTGGTCTTGCCGGACATCGCGGAAACGATGACGATCACATCATACCCCTTGGCCACCTCGACACCCACGCGTTTCGCCGCGCGCCGGATGCGGTCGAGATTGGCAACCGAGGTTCCGCCGAATTTCATCACTAGTACGGGCATGATGGGGCCTTTCCGTACACCTTAGCCGTCAGTTCGCCCGCCTATATGATAGGGGTTTGCCAAGGGCAAGTGTACAAACCGACTATAGGGCGCGTCGAAATCGGCCCGCTCTGGCTAGTTGGTCTTGCGGTTCGGGGTGAACGGCAGGGGCGCCACCGGGACACCGTCTTCCAGCAGCTTGCGTGCCTCGTCCACCCTGGCTTCGCCGTAGATGGATCGCTCGGGCGCGGTGCCCTCATGCATCGCACGGGCCTCGGCGGCAAAGTTCATCCCGACATAATCCGAGTTTTCCTCGACCTTCCGCCGCAATTCGGCAAGCGCCTGCTCCGCCGGGCTGGCCGGAGCCGAAAGCGCACGGCGCTCGTCGGATTTGCGCGCGCTCTGCACGCTCGGAGCCATGATGGCCTTTTCAACGTCCGAACTGCCACATGCCGAACAGGAGATCAGCCCCGCCTGCATGAGCTTGTCAAAGGCGCTGGCCGACTGGAACCAGCTGTCAAAACTGTGGCCTTCCGCGCATTTCAGAGCGTACTGGATCATTCGGTACCTCGTCACGATCTCAGGGATTAAATATCCGCAAAAGCAGCGATTTCAAGCCGCAGGCGGTCTATCCGAGCGACCGGGGATCAAAATCGCGCAGAATACGCGCAAGCTCCGGCTCCATGACCATGCGCGCGGCCTTCTTGCGAGAGCACCATTTGCGGCGACGCTGGTTTACCTCGGGAAAGTCGTCCGACAGCCCCCTGACCCGAACCGGATACACCATCGCGAGACATGGAACCACGTCGCCCGTATCCATCAGCTTGCCGTACGAGAACATGCCCAGGCAGCGGTCATGGATGTCACCGCGAACACCGGCCTCTTCCCATGCTTCCTGCGCCGCGCATTCCGCAGGGGTCATGCCATCCATCGGCCAGCCCTTTGGCACGATCCAGCGCCCCGATCGCCGCGTCGTGATCATCAGCACCTCGACCCGGTTCTCGATGACGCGGTAACACAGGGCCGCAAACTGGTTGCGCGCATCGGTCTTGCCCGTGGAATCGCATTGCGGGGGCAGCTTCTTGATAAACATGGTGCTCGCCTGGCCTCCCTCCCCGTGATGGCTCTGCACGGGTGTGAAGCGATGTCTCTGACCCTCCCTTCTACGCGGTGAATGTGAAACCTGTGTGACCCCGCGCCATCAGGCGAGCCCCTCAAGCGCCAGAATTGTTACAAAAAACAGCAACCATCAATATTCCGTAACTTTTTCTTGCAGAGAATCACCAGACCGCATATACCGACCATGCGGTCGGCAATGTTTTCCATTGTTCCGACCCACCGAGGAGACGCAGGACCGGGCGATACCGGCAACCCGACGAATATGCTAAGCTCGACTCAGGCGGCCAGCACACCGCGCGCGAAATGAGGTATGAAGATGTATGCACAGATGGTGAAATCGACCGGTAGCGGGGTCAAGTCACTGGACGAGATGGACCCGCAGGAGCGCGCCTTTCAGGAGCGCATCAACGCCGGTGAAAAGATCGAACCCAAGGACTGGATGCCCGCGGGCTATCGCAAGAACCTGATCCGCCAGATCGGACAGCACGCCCATTCCGAGATCGTCGGCCAATTGCCCGAAGGCAACTGGATCACCCGCGCGCCGACGCTGGAGCGCAAGGCGATCCTGCTGGCCAAGGTTCAGGACGAGGCCGGGCACGGGCTCTATCTCTACTGCGCCGCCGAAACCCTCGGCGTCACCCGCGACGAGTTGACCGAGATGTTGCTCGACGGTCGCATGAAATACAGCTCCATCTTCAACTATCCCACCCTGACATGGGCCGATATGGGCGCGGTCGGCTGGCTGGTCGACGGGGCGGCAATCATGAACCAGGTGCCGCTGCAACGCACGTCGTTCGGCCCCTATTCCCGCGCGATGATCCGCATCTGCAAGGAAGAGTCGTTTCACCAGCGTCAGGGCTATGACATCATGATGAAGATGGCCAATGGCACGCCTGCGCAGAAAAAGATGGCACAGGATGCGCTCAATCGCTTCTGGTACCCGTCGCTGATGATGTTTGGCCCCAGTGACAAGGACAGCGTGCATTCCGCGCAATCCATGGCGTGGAAGATCAAGATGAACACCAATGACGAGCTGCGTCAGAAGTTCGTCGACCAGACCGTTCCGCAGGCCGAATTCCTCGGGCTGACAGTGCCGGACGACACGCTGATATGGAACGAGGAAAAGGGCGGGTACGATTTTGCCGAACCCGACTGGTCCGAGTTCTTTGACGTGCTCAAGGGCAACGGCCCCTGCAACACCGAACGCCTCGCCGCGCGCAACAAGGCCTGGGACGAGGGGAAATGGGTACGTGACGGGCTGCTGGCCCATGCCGAGAAACGCGCAAGCAGAAAGGTCGCCGCAGAATGAGCTCTCCGAATTCCGCATATCCCGACACCCCGGACAGTGAAACGCCCCCGCGCCGCCACGAATGGCCGCTTTGGGAGATCTTCATCCGCGGTCAGCACGGGATGAGCCACCGCCATGTCGGCAGCCTGCACGCGCCGGATGCCGAAATGGCCATCAAGAATGCCCGCGATGTCTATACCCGCCGCAACGAGGGCGTCAGCATCTGGGCCGTCGAGGCGCGGCACATCGCGGCATCGTCGCCATCCGAAAAGGGTCCGCTTTACGAGCCGTCGGAATCCAAGGTGTACCGGCACCCGACCTTTTACGACATCCCCGAAGACGTGGGGGCGATGTGATGTCCAACCCCGCTTTCTTCGAATTTCTCTGCCGCATGGGGGACAACACCCTCGTACTGGGTCACCGGGTCAGCGAATGGTGCGGCCATGCGCCGGTGCTGGAAGAGGATATCGCCCTGGCCAATACCGCGCTCGACCTGATCGGACAGACCCAGATGTGGCTCGGCCTTGCCGGTGAGGTCGAGGGCAACGGGCGCAGTGCGGACGATCTCGCCATGCTGCGCGATGCCTGGGATTTCCGCAATGTGCTGCTGGCAGAGCAACCGAACGGCGATTTCGGCCAGACCATGATGCGCCAGTTCCTGTTCGATGCCTGGCACGTGTCCATGCTCGAAGCACTGCAACAGTCCAGCGACGCGCGCGTCGCCGGGATCGCCGCCAAATCCGTCAAGGAAGCGGCCTATCACCTCGATCGTTCGGGCGACACGGTGATCCGGCTCGGAGACGGCACGTCCGAGAGCCATCGTCGCATGCAGGCGGCGCTTGACCTCCTTTGGCCCTATGTCGGTGAGTTCTTTGTCGCGGATGAGGTTGACAGCGCCATGGCCGAGGCCGGGATCGCCCCTGATCCGGCGTCGCTGCGCGCCGCGTTCGACCGGCGCGTTGCCGATGTGATGTCCGAGGCGACGCTCACGATTCCCGAGAGCGATTTTGCCCACAAGGGCGGCAAGAGCGGCTTTCGCCATTCCGAGCATCTCGGCCACCTGCTGACCCAGATGCAGTGGTTGCAACGCGCCTATCCCGGCGCAAGCTGGTGACATGAAACCCGCCGTGGACCAAGTCTGGGACTGGCTCGACCAGGTGCCCGATCCCGAGATCCCGGTGATCTCGGTCGTGGATCTGGGCATCGTGCGCGAGGTCCGTTGGGAGGATGACGCATTGGAAATCGCCGTGACGCCAACCTATTCCGGCTGTCCCGCGACCAGCGTGATATCGATGGACATCGAGACCGCGATGCGCGACCGGGGCGTGACGGACATTCGCATCAAGACCCGGATCAGCCCGCCGTGGACAACCGAATGGCTCTCGGACAAGGGGCGCGCGAAACTGGTGGAATACGGGATCGCACCGCCCCGCCCGGCCGGCGGCCCCGACGCCTGCCCGCGCTGCAAAAGCAGCAATGTCGAACGGATCAGCCAGTTCGGTTCGACCCCCTGCAAGGCCCAGTGGCGCTGCCGGGACTGCATGGAACCTTTCGACTATTTCAAGTGCATCTGAGGAGATCACCCATGGCGCGTTTTCACCCGCTTACCGTCACCGATGTGCGCAAGACGATCCGTGATGCGGTCGTGGTCTCGCTGCAACCCGCCGATGGCGGCGATTTCGATTTTACCCAGGGCCAGTATCTGACCTTCCGACGCGAATTCGACGGCACCGAGCTGCGCCGCTCCTATTCGATCTGCGCTGCCAGGTCGGACGGACTCTTGCAGGTCGGCATCAAGAAGGTCGATGGCGGCGCGTTCTCGACCTGGGCCAACGAAGACCTGCAACCCGGCGACACGCTCGAAGCGATGGAGCCGATGGGCAGTTTCTTTACCCCGCTGGACCCGACACAGGCCCGGAATTACCTCGGTTTTGCCGGTGGTTCGGGCATTACGCCGGTGCTGTCGATCCTCAAGACGACACTCAGGGCGGAACCGCGCAGCACGTTCACGCTGGTCTATGCCAACCGCGGCGTGAACACGATCATGTTTCGCGAAGAGCTTGAGGATCTCAAGAACGAATACATGGGCCGACTGACCGTGATTCACGTGCTTGAGTCCGATGCGCAGGATATCGACCTGTTCACCGGGCGCGTCGATGCCGAGAAATGTGCCGCGCTGTTCCGGCACTGGATCGACATCACCACGATCGACACCGCGTTCATCTGCGGCCCCGAACCGATGATGCTGGGCATCGCGGCGGCGCTGCGCGAGCACGGGCTTGACGATGCGCAGATCAAGTTCGAACTCTTCGCCAGTGCCCAGCCCGGACGCCTGAAACGCAAGGCCACCGCCACCGGCGACACCGGCAGCGCCAAGACCACCGAGGCCAGTGTGACTCTGGACGGATCGGCGCGCAGCTTTACCATGGACAAGGACCAGACCGTGCTGGACGCGGCGCTGGAAAATGCCATCGACGCGCCGTATGCCTGCAAGGCCGGTGTGTGCTCGACGTGCCGCTGCAAGGTGCTCGAGGGCGAGGTCGAGATGGTCGCGAACCACGCCCTGGAAGATTACGAAGTGCAGCGCGGCTACGTGCTGTCCTGCCAGTCGTTTCCGGTCACCGACCGGGTTGTCGTCGATTTCGATCAGTGAGGAGACCGCAATGGCCGAAGACATGAGCATCGAAAGCTATCTGTCCCAGGGCGGCAAGCTGAGCAATCCGACAAACGTGCCCCCGCGCTACCGCGCCGAACTGATGAAGATGATGGCGACCTTCGTCGACAGCGAACTGGCCGGTGCCGCCGGCTTTGCCGACGTCATCAACGCCGGCCCCGGCATCAAGGAACGCATCGCAGCCGCCAAGATCGTTCTTGAAAAGACCGACAATGCCGATGCGGTTCTCCGGTTGCTGGGTGAATTCGGCGCGGATACAGCGCGCTATGCCACAAGCCATCCCTGGACCTCGCGCCTGCCGCGCGACAGCGAAATCGGCAGCCGGCGCAGCGAACATGACATGCGCCTGTCGGTCCTGAACTACCCGCTTGACGGTTGGGTCGATGCGGTCACCATGAACCTCTGCATGGGGCTTGCGGTCGGCCAGCAGCTCGGCGAATTGCAACAGGTCTCCTATCAGCCCCTCGCAGACGCCATTCGCCGGGTCGCGCCGATTGAAACACGCCATGTCGAACTGGCCGAGGAAGGTCTTGCCAGGCTTGTCGAGCAAGGGCAGAGCGATGCCATCAAAGCCTCGGTCGCCTATTGGCGTCCGCGCGTGGAGCCGATGTTCGGGGATGTCCCGCAGGAGCGGTTCGAACAGTTGCGCAACTGGGGCCTGCGTCACCGCAGCAACGGCGAACTCGGCGCGTCCTGGAACGCGCAGCTTGACAAAAGCCTGGACCGGCTCGACCTTACAGCCTGAGGCACCCGCACCGATCCGTTACACGCGACGCGCCCGGCCTTCAGCAATCCGCCGGCCGGATGCAGAATCCCGTTCAAACCCGCCGCAAAATGGCATAATGCGGTCGCATGTTAGATCATGACGACGAAATCCACCCGCTTTTCTCCGGCGCTCCTGCCAGCACCGCGTTCAAAAAGCTGCGCAAGCGCATCGTTCGCCAGACCCGCGAGGCAATCGATGCTTACGGCATGATCGATAAAGGCGAGGGCGATCCGCAAGCGCCCCGTCCCCGTTGGCTGGTGTGCCTGTCTGGTGGCAAGGACAGCTATACCTTGCTGGCCGTGCTGCACGAGTTGCAATGGCGCGGCCTGCTGCCGGTCGACATTCTGGCCTGCAATCTCGACCAGGGACAACCCGGCTTTCCCGCCACGGTACTGCCCGAATTTCTGCAACGCATGGATGTGCCGCACCGTATCGAATACCAGGATACCTATTCCATCGTGGTCGACAAGGTGCCAGCCGGGCGCACGTTCTGCGCGCTCTGCTCGCGCCTGCGGCGCGGCAATCTCTATCGCATCGCCCGTGAAGAAGGATGTTCCGCAGTCGTGCTGGGGCATCATCGCGACGACATTCGAGCGTTATGCAGAGTTACAACCCTATGCTCCGACTTATTTTCATTGTTTTTTAAACGTTTAGACACAAGTGTGATTCACAAATTCAGTCGTACGTCAAAAAGAATGCACCACGCATTCAGCTAACGCCACACTGAAGCAAGCACAAGAACAATCGAAGATGCCGCTAACGCGGCATACAATGAGGGGCGACCTACGGCCCTTTTTGTGGAGAGCGGTCGCCCCTCATTGTGCCAAATGACTTCCGTTTTTTTTAATGATGCATATTCGAACCAAGCTGGCGCTGCCTCAATTCTTCAGCTGCGAAGTCGAGCGTTTGGCTTTTTTAGTCTTTCAACAAAACCCAGCTTTCGACGCCCAATCCAACCGCAACCCGGTACAGATTATCGATGGATATATTCTGTTCAGAACGCTCGACTGCGCTAAGGTAGGTTCTATTCAAACCAGCCTCTTCCGCGAGACGCTCTTGAGACCAACCGCGCTCAGCCCTAAACTTGCGCATGTTCCGGGCGACAGTGTCTCTGAGGGGGCTTTTCGGCGTTCTTTTCACACACAAGTCTATTGAGCAACGCCGGTTTTAACTCTACCTGTTTTAACATACATTCGTAGTTGTGTTACGCCGAGAGGGTGCATTTGTGAAAACACTTATCCAATCTTGTTGCGGAGCAATGAACTCTGCTCGTCTTTGGTCCAAAATCTCTTCTGTGGTCTTAGTTTTTGGCCTCTGCCCGATCGAGGCATTTGCAGAAACAAAACTGCAACCACTGACATCAAAACATGAGCGTAAGGCGAACTCATATTCGGTCTTGGATGTCAGCCCGGGCGATATGGCTATTGAAGCGACTGAAGCGCTTCTGGCACATTTCGATCAACAACTTGTCGACGAACTGGTGACTCTTAACGTGCGCAGTTCGAATGGACGCGAATTCCGACACGAGTACACCCAACGGATGCTGTCCCCTTGGGTAACGCCGTTTATGCGCATGGGCCAGGAACCATATGAGGAAGTGATCCTGTCTCTGGCGACTGGTGTTCTGGAAGGGCGTGTCTTGGGTGTTCAGAGAACCATTGTTGCAGTTGGAAATGATCGCCCTTCAACAGAAGCAGTGTTTGCCCAGGTCAAAGAGATTTTCGGACCACCGTCTTATGAGAAGTTGGACAGCTTTGAATCTCATCTCATGTATCTGCATAGTTCGGATGGGTTCATATCAAATTTAAGAGACCTAGACACTCAGATCGTCGCCCAATCTAATCAGGGTAATCTTCGCTCTTCGACTGGAGTGGCGGACGGCCAGTTTGACAACGAAACACCTTGCGTCACAGCGATCGGTCAGCCTGCAATCTACCAATTTAAGTCACCACGCACAGATGATCCGCTCGCTGGTTGCGATCTCGTGTTCCATGTACAGGTGCAGGCTACAGGCGGAAAAACCACCGTTCGCTTTGAATTGGTCGACTATGCGCTGGTTCGATTGAACCGCGACGAAACGGATCGCCAAATCCTTGAAATACTCGAAAGACCACAGTCGGAAAGCAAAATTAAACTATGACGGAGCGATCAAAGGTTACCGTGCAGGACTTGGAGACTAGGTTTGCACCCGTTTTTGCGCTCAAGGCGGAAAGCAAGGTGTTCGATCCAGATGATCCTGTTTTGACAGCTTCGGACCTGCGTGCTGCCTGGAATGCACTGAACGACGCTGTTCCTGCCGTGGTGGCTCATTGTCAGTGCTTCAGCACGAAACCAGAAGATAACGATCAATCAAAGATGATTTCATTGTGGGATTTCATGAGCGGCCGTGAAGTGCGGATCTGCATAAACAAGCGCGGTGGCTACGATCTGAGTGTGTTGGCTGAGCATGGGGAATGGTCCGAAACCCAGCTGTCGTTGGATGTGTTGTTGTTGAAGCTGCTGGCGTTGGACTATTTGCCCGAGCAATTTCGAGCTTTCTCCTGTTAGGTGCCGATGAGGTGGGTCGATGACGATCTGGTACACGGCCGATACCCATTTTGGCCACGAGAACATTCTTCGTTTCTGCAATCGTCCGTTCTCATCCGTCTCCCAGATGGATGCGACCTTATTGGAAAACATGTGGAAACTGGTCAAACCCGACGACCATCTATGGATTTTGGGTGATTTCGCTTTTGGTGCCAAGGCGAAATACAGCGCTTATGTCGAAACAATCTTCAATCAACTTCCAGGAGCAGAGCGACATCTGGTGGTTGGGAATCATGATTTGGAGCCAACACTCGAATTGCCTTGGGATTCTGTCTCGAACTACAAGGAGCTTCGAGATGGCCCGCAAAACCAGTTAAATACACTTTGCCACTATCCGATGGTCACATGGAACCACGCTCGCAGAGGAGCGTTGCAATTCTTTGGTCATGTCCACGACAACTGGCATGGCACGCGGAACTCGGTGAATGTTGGCGTTGATGTCTGGGGCTTCAAACCTGTTAGGTTCGATGATGTCGCACGCCGGGCGAAAAAACTGCCAGAAAACAGGCATTGGGCGGACGCGGAGCCAAGATCTGCCCTGTTAGTGGCAGCCGTATTCTCCCCCAAAGTGGCAATTGAAAATTCCCCACCCGTGAGCGGCAGCGCCAATTCCAAACCTCAAATATTTGGAATTGGCGCTGTCGCGGGAAACAGGCCTGATGCTCTGATTGATGAGAGACAGGGGCAGTCAGGTGAAGGGATTGAGGGAGATCGTTTTGATCCACGATTTACGACGACAGGGGCTGAGCATCTCAGCCATCGCGCGCAAAGTTGGCTCTGACCGCAAGACGGTGCGCAAATATTTGCAGCAGGGTCTGGAGGTGCCGGTTTATGGGCCGCGTGCATTACAGGGCAGCGTGCTAAATCCATATCGGGATTATCTGGAAGGGAGGGTTCAGAACTTTCCGGATTTGTCGGGCCGGCGTTTGCTGCGCGAGATCAGGTCCATGGGGTATGAAGGCAGCTATTCGACGCTGAAGCCGTTTTTGCGTGAGTTGCGTCCGCCCCGGCGTGCGCCCTTTGCAGTGCGGTTTGAGACGCCGCCGGGAAAACAGGCGCAGGTGGATTTTGCCGAGTTCAAGGTGGAGTTCACGGATGAGCCCGGCGTGATCCGAAAGGTCTGGCTGTTCAGCCTTGTTTTGGGGCATTCACGCTGGCTCTGGGGTCGTTTCGTGTCCAGCCAGAACCTGCAAACGGTGATGCGCTGTCACATTGCCGCTTTTGATGCGATGGACGGCGCGCCGGAAGAGATCCTCTATGATCGCATGAAAACAGCGGTGATCGGGGAGGATGACGCTGGCGTTGTCACCTACAACACTTCGCTCGTCGCGCTGTTGAATCATTACGGCTCTGCTCCCAAGGCTTGCAAACCGTATCGGGCTCAGACGAAAGGCAAGGTTGAACGCCCGTTCCGATACATCCGGCAGGACTTCTTTCTGGCGCGCACGTTCCGCAACATTGATGATCTGAACGCCCAGTTTGACGCCTGGCGGTGCGAAATCGCCAATCCTCGGGTGCACGCCACCACCGAGCGGGTCGTGGATGAAGCCTTTGCCGAGGAACGGCCAACGCTCAAACCGCTACCTGCCATTCCTTACAGCGCAGTTCTAACCGTGGAGCGTCGGGTCAGTCACGAGGGCATGGTCGCGGTCGATGGCAATCACTATTCGGTGCCGGAGACAACGCGCAAACGCACCGTGGAAGTGCAAAACCACGTCGACGAAATCTGCATCTTTGAAGATGGCGTCTGTATCGCCCGCCACCCGGTGCTGGAAGGACGCAATCGGCGCCGGGTTGACCCCGCGCATCGCAAAGCCCCGCCACCGCGCCCCATGCAGCAACGACCAAAGGGCGTGCCGCAACGGTCACTGGCTTTCTATGATGCGGTCGGTCAACGGCTGGCCGCGGGAGGTGTGTGATGACCGAAACACTCGACCGGATCCGGGGCGCGCTTGTCGGCCTGAAGATGCCCCGCGCCCTGGAAGCGCTGGATCATACGATGCAGAAGCTGGAACAGGGTAAAATCTCGGGGATCGAAGCGCTGGATGCCCTTCTCAGCGAAGAATACGCCACCCGCGAAACCCGCCGCATCGATGTCGCGCTCAAGACCGCCAAGCTGATGCCCATCAAAACGCTGGAGGGCTTTGACTTCTCGTTCCAACCTTCGCTTGACCGAGAGCGCATCGCCGCGCTGGCCCAGTTGGACTTCATCCGCAGAGCTGAAGTCGTCCACTTCCTGGGCCCGCCCGGTACGGGCAAATCGCACTTGGCGACAGCCCTTGGTGTGGCCGCCGTGAAGGCCGGAAAGCAGGTGTATCGCGCAACGTTGGCCGAGCTGATCGAAGCCCTGGTCAAAGCTGAACGCGAAGGTCGGCTGGCGGACAAGATCCGCTTCTACGCACGCCCGTCGCTGCTGATCGTCGATGAGATCGGCTACCTGCCCATCACCCAGGGCGGCGCAAATCTGTTCTTCCAACTCGTCAACGCCCGCTATGAAAAAGGCGCAATGATCCTGACATCCAATCGGGGCTTCGCAGAATGGGGCGATGTCTTCGGTGATCCCGTCGTTGCCACCGCGCTTTTGGATCGGCTGTTACACCACGCCGTCGTCGTCCAGATCGAAGGGGCCAGCTACCGCCTGCGCGGCCATACCGACCTGATCCCGGAACACACCCGCACAAACGCACCCATCACACCACCGCCACCGCCAAAACGGCGCGGCCGTCCGCCAAAGAACGGAGCTGCAAGTCAATAATCCGGCTGACAACCGAAACCGCCAAACTGGGGAATTTTAACCTGCCCGTTTTGGGGAAATTTGAGATGCCATTGACACTGCCCAGTTCTAACACGGGATGTAAGCCTAACTGGCGTAGCCCAAAATTACGGAGAACGCTGTGGCGCAATTCTTGGTATGGAGCGATTTGCATGATGAGTTCTGGGAAGGTTTTGAGCTACCCGATCTGGCCTTTCCGATAGATGGCGTATTGATCGCAGGCGATACTAATACGATGGGACGCCACTTGGATATCCCCGCTGGGGCCGCGCGCAAATACAGGTGCCCGGTTGTAACCATTTGGGGGAACCATGAACCTATGGGTCGATCTGGTCGGAGTTACTGGCCGGCGAGGAGCGACAACTTGCTAAACTGCGCGCCGAAGGCCTTGATGTTCAGGTGCTGCACGGTGCGGCAACGGAAATTGCTGGTGTTCGAATTTGCGGAGCGACGCTTTGGACTGATCTCCAACTGTTTCCGGGTTCAGATACGCAGACGCGGATGATGCTGGCTGCACACCTTCAAGACTACCGCGAAATACGAACCGCACCGGGTACAAAGTTCACAGTCGACGATATGTTGGAACGTCATAAAACGGAAAAAACTGCGCTGCTTGATATCTTGAAGCAACCTCATTCTGGCCCGACGGTTGTGATGACACATCATCTGCCGGTACGGGAGCTACTCGCGCCCTGGCACACCCACCAAAGCAACCCGGAGCGTTTGCTTAGTAGCGCGTTTGCGAGCGATCTTTGGCACGAGATACGTAAGTTGAGAATTCACACTTGGATTTGTGGTCACAGCCATGAGTCCCGTTACTGGGTTGGGGCAGGCGATCATGGCTCGATGCGGTTCATCATGAACCAAAGAGGTTATCAAAACGAGAGCGCCAAATTCCAGCCCGATTTGTTATTTCGTGCTTGACCTTTGTGCAGCTAGGCGAGATGCAGCGGCCTCAAAAAAATGTCCACAACCATTTGCTCTCATTGGGAATTATGCTCATGATGGGAATTCAGGTGCCGTAGACCGAAAGAGCTCACCGAGTTCTTTATCGACGTTTGTCGTTGAGTGCTCTAAGCGGTTGGGGAGGTAATTGAAACACGCGCTCGATCAATTGACGGCAGATTTTTCTATGCCCGCTATTATTCGAACAGCTCATTCATCACAGGACTAATTTTCGGAAGTTCGATCTAGTCGGTACATCTTCCAACTTATCTCTGGCCTGTCGAGAAGATCTGGATAGTCACCCATTGGAACAACAGTGAAACCAGCTTTCTTTGCGCGTGATACAAACTCGCTTGATGAAACTTCAAACATGCCTCGTTTTTCATCTTGAGGGCCGAGACGTAGAGAGACAAAGCTCGCACCGCCAGGTTTCGTTGAGGCGTATAGCTGCTGCATTGCTTTGTCCCGCTGAGCCAATGGGATGTGCATCCACACTGCGTTTGCTAGGACTACGTCAAACTCACGGTCAACTAAGCGAGAGGTATTGAATTGAGGTAGTCGGTCGTCGATCCAAACAATATCGGATCCATCGTGAATTTTCTGACCGATAGCTCTCATTGACTCGGATGGCTCCACAGCGAAAACAGTATGTCCCTTCTTTGCGATCCAAGCTGCATCGCGCCCGGTTCCTGCTCCAATATCAACTACCGTCAACGGAGCGCCTTCGAACAGTGTGACGAGGAATGGATAAGCATCTTCAAATGCAACCGACTCATACCCATCTGCGAGCGTAGCAGCGTGCTCATCATAGAAAGCAACTGCATGTTCTGAACTTTGCACGTCCCCACTCCATATTCGGTCGATCCAATAACCCAGCAACAAAATGCTACTGAGCGCTGCGGCCCAATACAACATGTATGAGAACAAATTGCGAACAGTTTTATTGCCATTGCAGAAACGTTCGAACCGGTTTTCAGATCCAGAGTTTGCACTGGCATCAACAAATCCATCCGGATGGACGGTTCGAAGCCAATCGAGATAACACTCCATTACATGGCGAAACCGGTACAAGATAAACACCAACGTCAGATTTCCGAAAACAGCTGTTAGAAGCAGAGCACTCGTTAGAAGTGGGTTATCGCTAAGTTTTGAAACACCAAACCACAAGCCCCCGGTTAGCGTCATCGCCAAGACGGGTATCTGCCACATTATCTGGTTGAGCGAACGAAATTGTTGGTAATTTTGTTCGTAGGCGTACTGTTCAATATTCATTGCAGGCATTCTTTGGTGGAATTTCATCTACGACTTGAAAAAAGGAAGCGGTTCCCAGCCGGATGGAGCGTAGCATCTATGCTGGCTATGAAGTTCCTCCATCATGCCAAGCCGCAGTGATCAGTGCCGCGAGTTCGGCCATTTCATCCTCATCAGCAAATGGAACCTGAGCGAGCATGATATCGGCTTCACCCGAGAGCTTGGCAGCGAGATGCCCGCGTCCAAGCAAGCGTTCGGCTCCCGGCTCATCGAGAACTAGGTTGGAATTTCGCTTGTCGGCAACTTTGAGTACGAGCCGGTTGGTCAGGTTCGCCCTAAGTTGCATCGGCAGAGCGTCTTTGTCAGGGCGCTGTGTGATGAGAACCAGATTGATTCCTGCGGCGCGCGCTTTCACGCCCAAACGACTGGCATTCAATTCAACGGCATCGCGGTATTCGTCAATCAACATCCAATCGGCAAGTTCATCATGGAACACCCATATGCGTGGCAATCGCTCGGACGGTGCTACCTTCTTGTTATAGTTCGCGAGTTTGGTTACGCCCGCTTCAGCAAGAAGACGATTGCGGCGCTCCATTTCTTCAACAAGCGCCAAGAGCGTTTCGACGGCCTCTTCCTGAGTGGTGATAAGATCACCATCAAGATGCGGCATTCGCCGCAGCCAAGGGAAGTCGATTCCGGCTTTCGGATCGATCATTCGGATGCGTGCGCTATTTGGCGAGTTCGTAGCACAGATGTCCAAAAGCAAACACTGGACGAGAACACCCTTTCCGCTGCCCGTTTCGCCCGCGATAAGGGTATGGGGGCCATGTGGATGCAGGCCTCCAAATCCGTCCCCAACATTCAGATAGAGTAATTCGCCATCTGACTCACGCGCGCCGAGAAGAAGGCTTGTGTTAGTTTCGGGCGCGCTATCTGGAAGCTCGCGCTGACGCCAGAGGTCTCTGAGATGAAGGACCGCTCGCTTCGGGCGTCCGACCATGATGATAACTTCCATAGGCGCAGCAAGCACATTGATTACATTGATCGCGTGTGAAGTTAAGAGCTCTTGGCGTCGCTTTTCGACCTTTGGAAGTGTCAGGTCATCAGAGCCCCTGAAACGTACGAGTGCAGCATTGGGTGTTAGCCGTGAACCTATAAGCTCGGCGGTCATGTCGTAGCCCCGGAGCGCTCGCCGGAGCGCCGAGACTGTATTTTTCAGCCACTGCTCAGCTTCGTCATCACGCTCAGTGGTCTCTTGGCCAATCCACTGCAAGAGCTGTGCGGAAGGCAGCTTTGAATCCGTTGGCAAGGCAACTGGTGTTGAAGGCTGCGTGTCTGGTTGCTCGTCCGTGGCGGGTGACGGCGCGGGCTGAACCGGCTCAGTTTGCGCGTCCGCAGGTTCAGCAATTGCCTCGTCCGGTTTGACTTCGGGTGCTATGGTTGCAGTCTCCTTAACTGCTGTCTTTTCGGGAGCGGGCATTCTCTCGGCGGCGGTTTCGTCTGCGGTCGTGTCAACATCAACAGAAATGAGAGCTCCTGCCCAAACATCGTCCGTGCCTTTGGCCCCTCTCACCGTTTCCTCAGTCCCAGAAGCAAACGACCTTAGCGCCGCCGCGACGCGAGGCTTATCAAAAACCTGCTGATGACAATGGGGCATACCACTGAGCGGCGATGGCTCGCCTGCATCGACATACTCGTCATCGTCGTGGACAAATACATGAGAAAATCCAGCAAGAATAATTCTCACATTATCTTGCCTGACTTCATCAGACCATCGGTGCAAGTCCCAGCCGTCAAACAGGGCAGGATCAAATGGCTCCATACCTTCGATGATGAAATCACCGAGGCGATGCAGCCACGACTCCCGGTCGATCCGTTTGTGGTTAGGATCAAGCGCGCGTCCAAGACGCGAAATGGTTTCTTCGAGCTGTTTCGCGGATTTTTTGGCCTGCCCTTTGTAACCGTTGGAACCTACAAATTTCGCTTCAGCGATTGCGATACGCAAAACATGCTCGCCGTCTTCAACACGAGGGGCAATCGCCATGATATCGGCGATTTGCTCTTCGCGTTGGCCAAACCAGGACGCATAATCGTCAAGGAAATACCACCCGATTGGAAGGGCACGGTCGCCCAAACCAAGTTTTAGCATTTCCATCGACAAGACAATTCCGAGAAGTTCGTTCGCGTAGTGACCATAGCGGGCGGCCCGCATCACAACATGCCCGGACAGCGTAGTAGCTTCGTCGATCAGCTTCGTGATTGGTCTATCGCCATACGCGTTAACGATGCCAGGATCGATACGATTAAGGCGTTCCCTAAGCAGGGTTTGAAGCAAACGCGGCTTTGAAGTCGTAGATACGGTGATGTTTCGATCCACACTGCGATCATGGATGTGGCGAATTACCTGGACGCCATTGTTTGCAAGTAGTCGCCGGTCAACAAGCTCATCGAAGTTTACAACCCACTCACCGATCCGGTGTGCATCGTTAAAAACATCTCTGACCTCGGCATCTGAGAAGTTGACTTCGCGCGCCGGAATGACATCTCCGCTCTGAGCGTTTTCACCGTGAAGAAATGTTTGGATCGCATTCAGATAGATTTGACCAATCCAAGGTTGGACGGGTGCCGTCAGATAGACAGATGTGGAATTGTCAACTGCACTCACCGGCCTTCGGCGCGACCACGTGTGAGGGATGTGTTCGAGCAACTCCGGGCGTCGCTCTACGGGTGCCTTTTTCCAGACGACCTTAGCATTGCGTGCAATGACATCTTGAAGGGCAACGAGGTCGGACGCGCGCGTATCGTCGCCTTCGGGAAGATCATTCGCGTCCAGAAAGCCTACCCGTAGTCGCGAAAGGAAATTTCTCGCAGCTTCGCTGGCCATGACTGACCCGGAGTCGTCCCCGACGGCCACGTTCTGTTGCTCGTAAATCTTTCGCATCCGCATCGGATGTGAGTGTGTGAGCAAGAGGTCGCACTGGAGATCGTTTTCTTGCTGGACCTTGTTCGAAAGCTCACTTGCCAAAGCGCCCGGCAAAGCCTTTGACTCCGCGTTGTAGAGAACAACTGAGAAGTTGTTCTGCTCGTGTGGCAAGAGTTTCAAAAACTGTTCGCCGACGGCACTGAACGCACGGGCTGCAATACCGGGTTCGATATCAAGGGCGTCGTCGCCGTCTGCGCTTGCTATGCGCTGCGGAGGCTCTGCGAGAGAGTAATCAAACTTGCTTTCGGTGAGCGAAAGTAAGGTGGGCTTGCCGTCGTCAAACCCGATGCAAACTTCGGGATAGTAATCCGCAAGCAATTCCGCCTGTTTTTGCTGGAACAACAAATCAGCGCGGAAGATGTCTTCCTCGCCCGCATGAAGAACCGCATTCACTGTCTTCGCCACCTGAGCGGCTTTAATGTGAAGTTCTGCCATCCGCAGAGGATGCCAGGGCAAAACGATAGCGGCCGGTGCCCCGCTGCCGACGTTCGCCGTACCGATGCGCATGCACTCTTTCCAAAGACTCTCTCGCCCACGGTCGTTGTTGGCATTTTCATGCAAGGCATGAAGGAGCTCCCCGAAGGCCTGTGCTTGGGTCAGCAATACTTCTGAAGAAATCCCGTCGCCGTCGGTTCCGGCCCAATCGCGAATGGCTAGCTCATAACCTTCTGTGAATTGCAGGAAAGCCGTGCGGATCGCATCGATTCGCGGCGCGGCAAGGACGGTCGACAAATCGTCCAAGGCATTTAGAAAAGCTGCCGAACGGTCGCCGCTTTCGCTATTCGGCGCGACCATGACACCGTCGTTCCCATTGCAAACATCGCGAATGGTGTTCACGTCGGTTAGATCAACACGCTGGATTTGCCCCTTGGCGCTTATCGACTGTCTGGTAATGTCCGCTGTCGGAAGAAGAGCGTGATCTCCGGTCTCATTGGCGATGCGGACAAGATCATCGGCCATACTCGTTGCAAGAGCACCGACCGGCATCTCCCAAACAAACATTAGCTTGGCCTTTACACCGCCCGGATCAAGCTCCACCTCAAATTTCAGACTACGGGCCTCTCGGGCGCCCGAGGTGTTTTTCTCAAGATCGCTATCGAGATGCGGAAAGTAGAACTCATTCAACTTGCCGAAGTCGAATGTAACGTCCGTCCCAAAAAGCTCCTGAATGCCGCGATAACGCACCGCGAAATAACGCGCGATCTTCGCGTTCTTTGAGCGCCAGAAACTCTTCTCGCGACTACGCGGAATTCGTACAACGACTTTGTTCTCGGTAATCTCGTCATCGCCCGTTCGCTCACGCAAGCGGTGCAGCGTAGCGATAAAACCTACAAAGAAATCGTCAAATTGCTGCGGGTTGCTGTAAATATACTTTTCCCAAGTGCTGTAGAGCTTTTTTTCGCGTGCAATATGCTCTTGGTGCTCTTCAAAAAAACCCTTCAGATCATGTGTCGGATCTTTGGGAAAGGCTGAACCCAAAAGGTTGCGTTGATCTTCATTGAGCGGATCATCGAATTCGTCTTCAAAAAACTTTATCGTACGCTCACCCAATGGAAGGCTATCGACCTTTTTCAGCCCCTCAAAAACTTCATAGATTGAGCGCCAATCCAGATTGACAAGGTCAGTTTGGCTACTCGTCCAGCCGTCTGCGGAAATGTCACTGTCCAGAAAAGCCGAAATAACAGCTTTTTCCGAATCCGTTAAACGCTCGCTTACTGCATCGAAATTTTTTGCCAGAGTTTCGTCAAGCGGCTCGCCACGCTCGCTCTCACGAGAGAGGAGCGGCCGAGTTTTTTGGTGCAAACGCCTGAATATCTTTGCCCATTCGGAAGGGTTTTCGCGTTTGTTCTCTGCAACGCGATCAAATTGACCTGCATAGCTCGGCAAGCCCAACGCGGGGAGCGCGCTGTCTACGGCCTTCTGTAGCGGCAGCCCCTTTGAAAGGGTGGCATCGGCAATTTGCAGCACGAAGTCAGCAAAATGCTCTATCGTACGTGCCGCATAGGTTTCATTCGCCGCTTTTAGGGCGGCGCGAAGGTGGGCGCGTTTTAGCTTGTCCAGATGTGCTTGCGTTAAGCCCGCTTGTTCGATCCAGGTTTCATAAAGCGTACGCAGCACGTCCGTTTCAATTTTCGTTATCTTTTCAACGCTCTTATCGTTGCGTTGCAGTTCTTCTTGAGTGGCAACGAATAGAACGGCACGTTTGCCTTGCGGGAGGCGGCAGTGACGCCAGCGTGTGATGGATTCATCGCTACGTAAGTCTGCGGGAAGCTCGTTATCGGGATCAAATGCCGTCGCGATTTTGCTAAGCATAACGGCACGCGTGTCGGCATCACTGTCAGCGGCGCACGCTATCGCACGAACGATGGTCGACTCCAGCCCGAGCATGCAGATACGCAGCGTACCTTCCGGCTCATTTTCAAGCTGTGTCTTAATGTGTTTCAGCGCAACTGCGGCGATGAGCTCATTCCGTGTCATGCGCGCCTCCGAAATGGGTTTTCTACATATGCGCAGTCGTCCGACAGGCGGCGCAACAAGCCGAGAGTGCGAAGACGCTGTTCAAGACGTTGAGCGTTTTGGGTAAATGCGTGTTGGTCTGTCGGCAGACTGCCGAAAGCCTTTTCCGCCTCCGGTGCCGCGATAACGAGGCGGAAGCGCTCGTAGAGCTTGGCGAGAAAACGGTGATACTCTTCGCGGCCATCTTCGACGGTACACATGACCAATGCTTTGAGAAGAGAATCGCTTGGCGCGTACCATGTCCCTACCCCGCGCCGCGAAACGGTCAAGCCGATCTGGCGTGTCCACTCGTTGTGTACCTTCGCAACGTGTTGCTGGTGTCGTTTTTCGGCGTAAGAACGAAGTACAGAAAAAATTGCGTCTGGATCGCCGCCCACAGGGGCATCTTCGGGTTTCCAGGCAAAGCGGTCTGCGAGATAGGTGCGCACGGCATCCGCAGGAACACGCGCGGCGAGAGCGTCGTGCCAGCCTTGATCATTCTTGGCATTTTCGACATGTGCACGCACCGCGCGTAGCGTTGCCATTCGGTTTGCGCGCAGGCTCTCGGAGGAAAGTTCAAACAGCGTCGTTTTGCTTGGAGCCGCAATTTCGAGCACGAATTTCGGCTCAGCATTGTCACCGATTTCTTCGCCTGCGCGGCGCATCATATAAAGCAGCATATGCAGCGAAGAAAGTCTGACGAGCGGGTCAAATAGCGCGGCGCCGGGAAGATCGAGCTGCAGGAGATGTTGCCAGGTTTGTGCAAGCTCCTTGTACTCGCCCCTGCCCGCGTACGGCAGATAGCCAATTGCACTCGATATTGCCCCGGAATCGCTGCGATAATCTTCGGGCAATAGGGCCTTCGCAACGCGGTTCCAGGGATCGGCTTCTAAAAGCAAACGCTTGTTTATCAGTTCGGCGATTTCTGGCCCGTGACCGCTGCGGCAGAGCATCAGATAAAGCAATTCACCGCCACGGGCGAAGAAGCGGCGATCCGGGCTACCTTGAGGATTTCCCGGTAAGTCGGCGTAAATACAATCCGGTCCGTAGGGGAAGATGAAGCGTGATGTCCATCTCCTTTGCCTGTGGGGCTCTACGGCTGTGTTCTGGAAGTATTCGACAACATGAGTAAGCCTTGAGAACTCCCCGAATCGGTCTCGCAGAAACGAGAAATCGTAATCGCCATTGACCTGTTTCAGCCAAGCTGACCACTTCTCGCTGTCGCTGCGCTTGGTGGAGTCAATATGCTGGATGTGGGGATTGTTAAAAACGAGATCGCGGAGCGGGATAAGGCGCGGCACATGGTAGGTTATGACTTCATGGGCGCCATCCGCACGCGGTTCGTCGAGTGCACGCCCATCAAGATGCCGTCCTCGAAATACGGATAGGAATTCAAGGAAGACCAACCAAGGCGTTTGATCGTTATAAAATCGATGCCCCCAAATGGCCTCATCGACCCAGACATTGACATCCTTTTTGAATTTTTCAGGTGCAGGGATCATGCTCATATTTCCCCCACTCTGATGCGAATGTTGTCGGGCTGGGGCCTTCCGCGCTCATCGACTTTGACTGCTTGAACACTAATTTCGTTTGGCCTTGGTTCATCACCGATAATCGGCATGAGATGCTTGATGACACGCAGTTTGAAATCAAGGAAATCTTCATAGCATTGCCGAGAAAAACTCGCAGGCAAGCTGCCTTTTGCCACGCGCATGAGGTACTCGAAGTGTGTAATTTGAAGCTCTAGCTCATCGATCACGCTATCTCCGTCGGCTGCTGGATCAACGATCATCATACGCGGGGTAAGGCCGTCGTGCGCGAGCCCGAAATCAAGATAAGGATCGCGTCTGTGGCGGGAGACGCCGATGTCGAAGTTCAATATCGAGGCAATGCGGCCTCTGCCGTCACCACCGGATGAAGCGAGGTAAAGCCTATCACCTTCGTCGATCATCATGCCGCAGAAGGTTCGATTCAGGCCCCGGACGAGGATTTCGGCGATGCGTGAGGCGGCATCACCGGCAGCAAGCCTTTTGCCAAATTCGAGAAACGTTCCAGAGGATTGATAGACACTTAGCGACCAAGGCGAAAGATCGCTGTCGAGCGGCAAAGAAAAGAAAAGCCGCTGCCGTTGCAGCGCGAGGGCGCGCATGAATTCTCCCAAATTCTCACGCTCCCCTTCGAGGTAGTCGCGGAGATAATTCCTATAAGCGCTACAGCCATAGTAGGGGTCATTTCCAATCAAGGCTTGGTAGTTTTGCTCATCATCATAGGGGCCGTAGATCAAAAGGTTATCGATCTTGTTGTCGGTCTCCCGGCCGATGCCAAAGGCTTCCAGTGTGGAAAATGCCTGATACTGTTGGCGCTGACGCGGCCGTAGATTAGCTCCGAACGCGTTGGCGTAAGGATTTGTCTCGCGATAGGCCTCGCTTTCGGCTCGGTTCATTGCCTTCCGGCATGTGAGGAGGCTTCGCGATTCATGATCCCCCAGGATGATGTTTACGCATAGCAGCAACAAATCGCGGATAGGCAGATGCATGCGATTAGCGCGCGCGAGTTTGAGAAGTTCGGACAAACGGTGGCGAAATGGCGAGATACCTTCATCCGTACCACGCAACCTGTCGCGGTTAATTCTGATTGGGCATTTCGTCGATCCGTCCTCAGAGAGCAGCGTACACCCCTCGCACTGCCGCCACTGCGGGTGTTCGGTCACTTCCGTTAGGATCTCTTCAAAGTGCTCTGAGCCGTCAAGATGGCTCAGATTGTAGAGAAGGAGAGACAAGTCCTTGTTTGTGGTCTTTTCGTCGACAAGCATCCCTTCGATGGACTTAAAGTCCCGGTAGTATTCACCGCCACGGGCTTCTGCAAAATCGCGCCAGCTTGCGAGCAATTGCCCGTCATTGGCGGCAACAAGATAGATGTTGCGCGTGTCTTTATCGCGGACAGCATCTGCCAATTCGGGCAGAATTCGCTCTTTTTCCGCGACCGTGAGTTCGCTTAGGTCCTTTACAATTTGCAGATGTTTCCCGGAAGACGGAAGCTGCAATTCAGCGGCTTTGGTTCCGCCTCTCCACTCATCAGGATCACCGCCAAAATGTTCCCAAACCCGGCGACAGTGGTAGGTTTTTCCGTCCCCGGCCGTGCCGGTCAGGATGACGTTTTTTGGCTCTTCGGCTTCAAAATTGTCAATGACTTCACGCAACCGCGCGGGCGGTATGTCGATAGGTCTTTCTATGCCGTAGTGCTCAATTTCAGTCTGTATGAGCTCATCATACATATTGTCGCTTGCCGGTATCGGACCGTAATGTCTTAAAAAAGCGACAAGGCTGTTCGAATGGGACATATACTTCTCCGCTAGCCCTTTGCTTGCTGTACTATAAGTTATTAAAAATCATACACTATTCCTTAACGCCTTCACTTGTGACAGGCTAGGCACATTTTTGATGAACCGTACAATTCGTCCAAGTCCGGCTCCTCACCGTTTTGGCGCAGAGGATTGAGTTGTCGCCTCTTGCTGAGACGCTCCAATCTCTTCTCATAGTCTTGCTTGATTTGGGCCACACGATCCGGCGCCGTCAACTCATCCAAAGATTCTCCCTGCGACCAAGTAAAGGGTGAGCCATGCGCGACAGCTTCCTTCTCGTAGGACTTCGCCTGCTCGAAAGCCTCGGGGTGATGCTCTTTGAGCCGAACCCACTCAATCTTCTGTTGGTAAAAACAGAATGTACAACCACTGCGCGAGCGCCAGTCGTAGTAGCGCGGCAAGCCCAATCCGGAATCCTCCAGAATATCAGTGACACCGGCCTTGTCGATTCCGTCGTCTTTGAACGGGAGCTTGATGACCAAATTGTCATTCTTGGAGCTATAGCCTTCGCGATATTCTTCATCGGCGCGGATGGCCACATAGCTGTACACGCGAACACCCTCATCAAGCAGCGGCCTAATCCAATGCTCGAACGGGCGCAGTTTGAGCTGACGGGTGCACCACCGGGTCTGCGGCGAAGGCAGAAAATTCTTGTACCGTTTGAGCCAGAAATCAAAATCCCTGTCCGGATTGAGCCTTAGAATCGGCTTGCCGAGGAATCCCTCCAATCGACCCAGGAATTCGTAAACCTCAGGTAACTCTTTTCCGGTATCGGTGAAAAAATACTCGATATCCAACTCCGGGTGGTGCTGGCGCATATAGACCGCAAGAGCGGCACTGTCCTTACCGCCTGAAAGCCCCAAGACGTGCTTCGTAGAAAGTGCGGTCATGAAGCAGCCCTTTCGCCAACTTTAGCCTCCGCTTCTGAATTCTTAGCGGGCAGCATGTAACGCGCGCTGAGTTCGGCAAGAGCGGCGAGAATAATATTGCGTCTTTCCGGAGCGGCATCTGTAAGGGCGACCTCAACGCGTTTGATAAGCGCATCGACATCCTGGCGCTCGGCATCGGTGACCGAGAACTCCTCGTGTACCGGAGCCGGACGCCCATCAACACCCACCACCACCGCCATCGCTTGACGTTTATCGCGCCGGCCCTTCACGCGCGCGAAAGACTCATTGCGAATGAATTGCTGTGCAAGGGCCGTCACTTCAATGGCCGCCTTGTCCAGATCAGGATCAGTCCAAGAGCCCGGCGGTTTATCGGCTGCAAAGCTGGCGATACCCTCAATATCGGCAACGCTTCCCTCGAATTGAGAGAGGCGGGCAACAAAGGCCTCAAGGCGAAAGTCCCCGCCAAGCGCTCTAATGTTTTCAGCCCTAGCACGTAATTCCGATAGGGCTTGTGGCGAACCATTAGGCACCTGCAATTCTTCCAGCATCAAGTCGGTAAGCCTTCGAAGCATTGACGGATAAGCGTTGGTCAGCTCCTCGAGACCCTCGCGCACATCTTTTACGATAGCTATGAGGGCTGCTTCATCACCGTGTCCGGCATCCGCCCCGAATGTGGCTGGAATGTCGTCAAACAAGAACTTGTTTGGATCGCTCGCGTGCTTGAACAGGTTGCGCACGTGGACCGCGTTGGCCGAGAGCCGCGTAGTTCGTTTGGTCCATGCATGAAGACGTTCATAAATGGCGATGAGTCCCCGTGCTACGTCTATGGGCGTTAGGTGCGGCAGGCTGTTTCTTTCATCAAGCGTACGAACAACATCGGCCATGCCGGACAGAAGCCGCCGCGCCACAGCTGACAAGTCCATCCAACGAAGTTGAACTTCGGATGGATCCGTCGCCAGCATTTCGACATCGACATCTTTGAAACGGGGCTGAAATACGCCTTGGCGGTAGATAGCAACTTTGTCTCGCCGCGACATTATAAAGGCAACAGCAAGTACAGGCATAAGGCCGTCTTTCACACCAAATGGCGGCGCAGCCCAAAGCTTGTAGAGTTCGGCCACATCGACCGTCCTGTCCTCCGAAGCTGCAAGATGTTTGGCGGCCGCCTCCCACAGAGGCATCAATCCGCAAGTGTCACTACCCTTTTCTGGCGGAGAAAAGCGCCAGCCTGTTCGGTCTTTTTTGTAGAGTCCTGTCGCTTGAAGAAGCGAGGCGTAGAGCCCGCCCTCAGCAGGGAAACCTTCTATATTCAGGCGCTCTTCACCTTCATTTACAACCATGTGGCGCAGGAGTGCATTTTGCGCCGCAACCGCATTGCTTGAAGGCTTAATCCTATTGAGCAGCTCATTGTGGATGCTCGGTGTTTTCGGATAGCGAGCATCTGCTAGCTCGGAGGCCATGCCGTTGAGCTCAGCGTGCAACCAATGCCGCTCTTTTCGGCCTTTTCGATGCCAGGTGGCATGATCAAAGGCACGACGTAACTCTTCTTCGAGCTGCCCTTGCAGCATCGCATGCCGCGCCTGAACTTCGCGCTGCGCCACAGGGTCGCCGGCAAGGTCCGGGTGTTCTTCCTTCACGGTTTCAAGGGCTATGAGTTCACGCGCAAGATCGGTAATCGCCCAAGCACGCTGCGATAGCCCGGCGACGATGTCCCAATCCTGCGACTGACGTGCCGCTTCACGGCATGTCTTTTGCGCGCGATCCTCGCTTTCACCGACTGTCGGTATGGCGAGCAAGAACTGGCCTATCGTCCCTTTTCGCGGCTTAAATCTTGTGGCCTTGTCGATGAGCTCATTCAGCGGAGCCACATTGACGTCGAACCAGCGCAGGGCGCCCGTCTCATGATAATGCCTTTTGGCAAGGATAGGCTGCAGGCCTGCAAGCCTTTGAAGTACACCGAAATCAACTTCTCGAACATGTTCAAGGGCGTCACCCAAAGCGCGGTCGATATCGAAGTCGCTACCGGCATATACCGCGTACGCGTCTGTGAACTTGCGGTAGATGACCAACGACCACTTTTGCAGTTGTTCCAAGGCCTTTTTAGCGTCAGCTTCCGAGAGCCCTCCCACACAGCAACGCAACAAAGCGATATTAGGAACAAGCCCTGATCGCTCCTTGAACAGATCGATAAGCGCAACAGTCTTAAGCAGCCGCACGTGGCTTTCATCACCGCCAAGGGCTTCGCAGCGCTCAACGGCTTCGGCAGCCATCGCCCATCTGTGCCCGTCTGGTGAAGCTAAAATCGAAGGTTCTAGATTCACACGCAAATAATCCCAAAGCCGGTAGGGCTCGAAAATATCTTCATCAGACGCATGGCGAATGAAGTCCTGGAAACCAAATGGTTCGGCGGAGTTCAGGAAACCGAAAATGCTGCGTTGGTTTTGGCCGAAACGCCTGCGAGAAATCGGACCAAGCAGACACGCCACAACGGGATGCAGTGGCCAGCACCCTTCAAGGATTGTCGGCAAAAAAGCCGAAGATGCCGGCCTTTGTCGTTTTATTTCCTCGGAAACAATGCTTACCCTAGCGCCCGGCTTGGAGAGGCTGCGGCCGTTTTCGATGGCGCGGGAAACGAGCTCAATCTGCTCTTCACCAGCTACGTTTACGGCGAGGTCTACAAATCGTCCTTGGATCTTGGACCATTCATCACGCATCTCCCGAGACAGTCGACCAGCATAATCCTCGAAGGACTGATGCAAGATGCCGATCAGAATAAAGCGCCCTTCGCTTCGTGAAGCGGCTTCGGCAAGAAGCTGAAAGAGATAAACATCCGAGCCGTCTTGCGCAGCAGCTTCAAGGAATTTGCCCATCTCATCGATGAACAGTACCAGGCCACCCTCACTGCGCGGATGCTTTGAAGCGATTTCGATCAAAGCTGCGACGACCTTCTTGTCGCTCCATGTTTCACCCTCAACGCACAGTGAATACCCTCCGGCTTCGATAGCTTCTCCGATAACGCGCGCCGGATCGTCCCGCCGCCCAATAACGGGAAGAATACGCCATCCTTTTGTCTTGGGTGGCAGTGCCTCGAGAACGGCCCGCGCCGTTTTCTGCCCGATTGCAGCGCTCGCTTGTTCACGCAGCGCCTTGTCGCGGCCTAGCAGCGCGCTTAGCGCCACAACGAGGCTAGATTTCCCGCTGCCGTATGGACCTGTCCAAGTAAAAGCGCCATGGTTTGTTTCCGCGACATGATGCGCAGTGGCAGATAGGACAGCTGCGGAAGATTCCGGGCAGATAAAGCCCTCAAGCGCCTTTGAATCGTTGAAATCGGCATCAATCCTAACGGCGCGTTGAAAGCGGCGAGCGATATGGATGCGTTCAGCAAGACCCATTATGCCACCTCCCTTTCTGTCATGCGGTCAAAGTCCGAATCAACAAACGCCAGGGCCGCCTCAAGGTCGAGATCTCCCTCGCGTATGACCTGTTTGAGACCAGCCGTCTCAGACCAGCGGAACGCTCCGTTTGTGAAATCCTCGAGATCAAGAAGCCTGCCTGCTACATCGTTTTCATCGAGGAGGAAAACACGCCCAGGCGAACCCGGCTCATGGGCTATAGCCTCAAAAGACAAAGTGCGCGCTGGCGAGTACGTCCTCCAAAAATCAATGAGTGCGTAAAGAAACACGCCGCGGCCAAGCGTTGACTTGGGGCCGCGCACAAATCGGAAACCGTCTTTTTTTCCGGTCGCCTTAACAAGGCCAAGCTCTGCGAGCGGCGATTCAAGGGTGTCTTCGTGCGATGCTTGAGCGGTCGCATGCCGCGCCACATAGGTGCGCACGAAACACTCAACATCGCGCTTGATTGTTGTTGCTGCAACCCTCGTCCATGCGCGATCTTTTGCAACCTTTTCAATGCCTTTAGCCAAATTTTCGCGTTCGAAACTTGCGCCCGGGTAGTTGCAAAAACTCCAATACCAAGTCGTCTTCTTGGGGTGCCCTGCAATTTGCCAATGAATGAGCCACAAGCTTGCAGGATGCTCCATGTATGGGTCGAGACCACATGCACCAAAGAGCCTTCTGCCAAGAGCAGTGGTTGCCATGGAACTTGGTGCATCACTGTCAACAAGGATACCGGCCGCCGTCGCCCAATGACGCATGGACGCCACCATATTTTTGCCGAGCCCAAAGCGGGCGATGGCCTCATCGGCCAAGAAAACAGACTTGCTGCCCGGCTCACCATCGCATTCACTAATTGCATCGAAGGCCTTTTTCAGCCATCCGTAGCGAAGCGGGAAGGTCTCGTGACCGGA
>JAUIIJ010000015.1 GCA_030431825.1 Alphaproteobacteria bacterium | reverse complement strand
TCATGTTCGGCAGGCTCAAGGATTGGCGACGCGTTGCGACACGATACGACAGGTGTCCGAAGGTCTTCCTGTCTGCCATCGCCCTCGCAGCAACCGTCATCTATTGGTTATGAGTCCTGACCCTAGCCAAAGGAATCCGGTCCTCCGCGACGCCAAGCCGCCAGCCCGCGGCCATCATGGCGCAGTAGGCGCACCCTCGACGGGTCGAGGTCAATTCGTTCAAGAAATTCATGGAAGTAAAACAAGCAGTTCCTCAGCTATTTTCCATCCGGCAAGCGGGCCAGCTTCGTATGCGTTACGGTAATGATCGCCAACACTGACTTTTCTTTTTTGTCGAGGCAAGCTCGAATGACAGGCTTGGTTGCTCGGCGCTACGGCGTGTACAAGGCACCGAATGTCGCCTGTGGGCCTTCACTTACCTCGCCAGCGTTGAACTGTTTGCACGAGATCAGGACAGGCGCTCCATCGCTCATGCGACACCGATTACCGTGAAGACCAGTACCCCTGCCATCTCCCCGAAGACTCTGCCGACGATGGCCCGCAGGCCGCATTGGCAGGTGGACTTCACGCTGACATCAGCCAGTTGGCTGAACCAGATCGAACGCTGGTTTGCGGAACTCATGCGAAAGCAAATCCAGCGTGGTGTGCACAGATCCGTCGCTGAATTGGAGGCTGACATCATGGCCTTCATCGATGCGCATAACGATGATCCCAAGCTCTACAAATGGGTCAAGTCAGCCGACGAAATCCTCGCCTCCGTAAAGCGCTTTTGCCTCAAGACAATGAACCGAACTTCGATTCCAGGTGAATAGGTGTTCAGTCCCGCCCGACCAGTTGACAGCGGCTATGCAAAACCCGGACCCTCGAACGGGTGGATGGGTTCAACGAGTGCATTCTGCTTGAGTCTATCGGAAATATTCCGGCGGCAGAGGCGGAAGCCAATTTCTACGCTGCTCTGGAAACTGGAGATAATGTCGCGTAACCAACTGACATCAGCCGCCGACAAACCCGGAGCGGTTCAGGTAGCGGTCCGTTGCGAGTTATTGATGCGTCATAAGTGACCCATTTTGGGCTTTTGCGTTTGTCTGGATGCCTGCTGGACAATAGCGCGTAAACTGGTGGCATGTCAGTCCTTCGTTTTCTTGCAATCCTTCTGGGCAGCCTGTGGGCGCATCTGGTCTCGGCGCAGGAGCTGCGTGTCCTGACGTCGTTCCCGCCGGATTTTTCGGCGGCCTATACCCGAATGTGGGCAGAGCGGGCGGCGGATGCAGAGATCCGCGTCCTGAACAAGAATACCGTCGCGGCCATCGAGGAGGTGCTGCGCGGCAACAGTCGCGGCTTCGACATCTTCTGGGCATCATCGCCCGAGGCGTTCGAACTGTTGCAGCGCAGGGGGGCGTTTGCCGACACCGGTCTTTGCGGAGCTGATGGACCCGACACGGTCGCGCCCTTTGCCCTGTCCTCGGTCGGCTGGGCCCGGCGATCCGACAGCAGGCTGTTCATGCCGACCGACTGGAACGACCTGTTGCGCCCGCTTTACCGGGACAGGATCGCCATGGCGCGTCCGGCCCGTTCGGGATCGGCGCATATGCTGGTCGAACGGATGCTGATGGTGCGCGGGTGGGAGGATGGCTGGCGCTATCTGCTGGAGCTTTCCGGCAACCTGTCCACCTTGACCGCGCGGAGCTATGGCGTGCCCGACGGGTTGATAAACGAACGCTTCGAGATCGGATTGACCATCGATTTCCTGTCGGAAGCGAAATCCGATATACTCGACTTTCGCTACGGCCGCCCGATCGTTCTGGCCGCCGCACAGGTCGGTATCCTGAAGGGAGGCAAGGCACCGATGCGAGCCTGCGACTTCCTGCACATGCTGCTGTCGCGTGATGGGCAGGCCACGCTGATGGCACCGGGTATTTCGCGCATTCCCTTTGATCCGCTGGTGCGCGAGGAGATGGTTGCGGATTTGCCGGAGGATATTGTCGAGGCGCTGAAGCTCGCCTGGCTGGAATATGATGCCGAACAATCTTCCAACCGCTACTGGGCGGTGAATACGCTGTTTGATCTGATGATCACCGACCGGCTCGTGGAGCGGCGCAACCTTTGGCGGCGCTACCATGCTCTGCAGGGCACGCTGCCGCCCGACGCGCTGGCATCGGTGCGCGCGCTGTTGACCGAGACTCCGGTGACAGGGGAGGAAGCGCTTGACGCCAGCCTGACCCTATATGACGGCGCGCAGGCGGTGTCACGGCCGGATGCAGCAAGGTTCGAACGCGATCTGCTCAGGGACTGGAACACGCGGGTCGCACAGACGATGGCGCGGGCAGATGCGGCATTGAACCTCCTGGAGCGTCGGGTCGAGGAGTGAAGCGCCTTTGGGATCACATCGCGCCCCGCATCTGGACACGTCTTTTGCTGACGGTGCTGGCGGCGATCCTGATGACGTGGGTGGTGATGGGCGCTGCGTTCTACTGGCTTGGAAGTGCGCGCGCCGTGGTGGCCGATCTGAGCGCGACGCAGGTGCCGAAACTGGCCCAGACCACTCGCCTGTCGGCCAAGACGGCGGATCTCGCAATGCTCGGAAATCGCATCCTGTCCGGCAGTGCCGAGAGGTCTGGCGCATTGGATGCCATGCTCAAGTCATCGGCGGCCGAACTCAGCCGGTTTGTCGCGGAGGGGTTCGACACGGTCATTACGGCTCAGGATGTGGAAACGCTGCAACATCAACTGGCACTGGTGATACGCAGCGTGGAAACGGTGGCGCGGACCGAGACGCGGGTGATTTCCAAGATCGATCAGTTGCGTTGGCTGAACGCGGATATTCAGGACGAGACCACCGCCGTCATGTCGGATTTTGCCTTCAACATCGAGGTGCTGACCCGCCGGATGATCGAGGAGCCCGACGCGGCAATCCGCGCTGAAATGGCCGGGATGCTGACCGAGGAGCTGCAATTGCAGACCACCTTTGCCGATATCGGCCATGATGCGGCGACGGCAACGGCACTTGCGATTCAGATATCCACCAGTCAGTCGCCGGCGCAGCTGGAACAATTCGAAAACCTGATTGCGGATGCGCTGGCCCGCGTCAACGCGAGCATCGAAACGCTTCCGCCCAAGGCCGAATATCTGTTCCTGCGTCAGGCCGCCGAAACGCTGGCGCGCATGACCACTCATCCGAACGGTGTGATTGCGGATCGCAAGGCCTGGCACCAGACGAGGGATGCCCTTGGAGAACAGCTCGCAACCGTTCTGACATTGCTGACACGGATGAACGACCAGCTACTGGAACAGGCCGAAACCCAGCATGGAGAGATCCTTGCGATCAGCGATACCTTTGCAACGAGCGCCGCCACCACCATGCGTCTGCTGCTTGTGCTGACGATCCTCGCTGCGGCAGGGGGGCTGGCGATCCTGTTTTCCTACATCCGTCCGTCGATCATTCGCCCGATGCAGCGACTCACGGATGCCATGCGTCAGATTGCGGGGGGTGGACGGCCCTCGCTCTCCGGTCTGCCGGGGCGCAACGATGAAATCGCGCAACTGGCGTCCGCCGTTATTGCCTTCGAAACGTCGGTGGTGGAGCGGGACCGCGCAATCCGGGATCTTCGTCAGACACAGAATGAACTGGTGCAGGTCGGCAAGATGGCGGCGCTTGGAAATCTCTCGGCCGGAATCGGGCATGAATTGAACCAACCGCTTGGCGCGATCCGCCAGCGCCTGCGCCTGTTGCAGACCGCGCAGCGCAAGGGCGAGTCCGACAGTGCCGCCAGGCAGATCGACAAGATCGACGACCTGGTGACGCGGATGGAGCGGATCATATCGCATCTGCGCAAATTCGCGCGCCGTTCGGACTATCTCCGGGAAATGGTGCCGCTGGTGCGCACGCTTCGCAATGCGCAGGAGCTTTTGCAGGGTCTGTTCACCGATCACGGAATAACGGTAGAGATCGACCCGGCACTGGACGGACTCGTGGTCATCGGGGACGCGGTTCTGATCGAGCAGGTTCTGGTCAATCTGCTGTCCAACGCCTGTGATGCGATTGCCTCGACGGGCGAGGCGGGCAAGATCACGGTTCGGGCCGAGGAAAGCGATATCCGGACTGTCGCGTTTTCCATCGTCGACGATGGGATAGGTCTTGGCGACCTGACGCCTGAGCGGGCTTTTGACCCCTTTGTCACCACCAAGGACCCCGGCGAGGGGATGGGGCTGGGCCTGTCGATTTCGTTCAACATCATTACCGGAATGAATGGCACGCTGTCGCTGAGTGCGCGCCGGGAGGTCGGCACACGCGCGACTGTGACATTGCCACGGGGAGAGAGCGACGATGAAACATGACGCACATCAGGTCTACGTGGTCGATGACGATCAGGATTTTCGTGAGGCGACCTGCGAGATGCTCGACGAAGAAGGGCTGCGTCCCAGGGGCTTCGCCGGGGGGGCGGCGCTGCTGGAAACCCTGGACCCGGAATGGGGGGGTGTCATCCTTTGCGACATTCGCATGGCGAAAATGGATGGTTTCGATGTGCTCAAGGCGGTGCGTGCCGCCGCGCCGGACGTGCCGTTCATCATGATCACCGGACATGCCGAAATGCGGCTTGCCATCGCTGCGATCAAGGCCGGGGCCTATGATTTCCTGGAAAAGCCGGTGCAGCCGGAAGTTCTGATAACCATGCTCAGGCGCACGCTGAACGCCAGAAAGCTGGTGCTGGAAAACAAGCGCCTGCGCCGGCGCATCGCCCGCCAGGGCGGAATGGTCAGCCATTTGCTCGGCCGCTCCGAAGTGATCCGAAACTGTCGCAAGGCGCTGCTCGATCTTGCGCCGCTGCCGATCACCGTCACGATTTACGGCGAAACCGGGACGGGCAAGGCGCTGGCCGCCCGAATGCTGCACGATTACGGCGAAGGTACGGGGGATTTTTACGCGATCAACTGCGCCACGGTCGCGGCAGATGGATTGCAGGCGGAACTGGACGGTATCCCGCCAGAGGTGGATACGATTTTCGTGCGCGCCCTGCACAAGCTCGATAACCGGGGACAGACGCATCTTGCGGATTTTCTCCGGCGCAATGACCGTCCGCGCGCCATTCTCTCCGTGACCGGCTCGCTGACCGATCCGGAGATCAGCCTGAGTGACGAACTGCTCTATCTCGTCAACGTTGCGACCGTCGAGATACCCCCATTGCGGGCGCGAAACCGCGATGTGTTCATCCTGCTCGAAGCCTTTTTGCGGCAGGCGGCGGAACGCTATGGCAAGCGCCTGCCCAATGTCACCAGGGAGATGCTGGATCCGATCGGCAAGCACGACTGGCCGGGCAACGTGCGTGAATTGCGCAATGTCGCAGAGCGTATGATCATCGGCCTCGGATTGAATCTTGAGTCACAGCCGCGCGGTGGCAGCGGGCCGCACACCTCTTATGACGAGGCGATGATGGCCTTTGAGCGCACGTTGCTGGAACAGGCTTTGCGGGACGCCGATGGCCGCAAGGGCGTTGCCGCGGAGAATCTCGCGATTCCCCGCAAGCGTCTCTACCTGCGCATGAAAGCGGTGGGGCTTCTGAAGTCGGGTCAGGATTGACCGAAATGGCGGGTCATAACTGACCCGTTCGGCGCCTGATCTGCCGGTTTCTGCAAAAAATTGACGGATTCTCCGGTGTCCTGAAACTCTTGGCCCAATGCGCGGAGGAGCGCAGTACATCAATGGGAGGACACCATGAAGAAAACACTGTTCGCGACCATCGCCGCGACGGCCCTGCTTGCCAGCGGCGCACTGGCCGAGGGCAAGGTCACGGTTATCACTTCGTTCCCGGATTCGATGACCGGGCCGATCGAAGCGGCGTTCGAAGCGGCGCATCCGCAATATGATCTCGAAGTCCTGAACAAGAAGACCTCGGCCGGCGTGAAATACATCCAGGAAACCGCCGGCGACAATACCTCGGACATCTTCTGGGCCAGCGCACCGGATGCTTTCGAAGTGCTCAAGAGCGACGGGCTGCTCGCCGGTGTCACGATCCGCTCCGAGGGGATCCCCGAGCGCATCGGTGCCTACCCTCTCAACGATCCGGATGGCAAGTATTTCGGCTTTGCAGGCGCGGGCTACGGCATCATGTGGAACGAGCGGTATCTCAAGGCCAACGGGCTCGAACCCGCACGCGAATGGCAAGACCTCGCCAAGGCCGAATATCATGGCCATGTCGGCATGTCTGCGCCGTCCCGGTCGGGCACGACGCATCTGACGGTCGAGACGCTCCTGCAGGGCGAAGGCTGGGATGACGGCTGGGCGCAGTGGAAGCGTATCGCGGGCAACTTTGCCTCGGTTACCGAGCGCAGTTTCGGTGTGCCTGACGGCGTGAACACCGGCAATTTCGGTCTGGGCATCGTCATCGACTTTTTCGGCTTCTCATCCAAGGCTTCGGGATTCCCGGTCGATTTTGCCTATCCGACCGTGACCGCGCTGGTGCCGGCGAATGTGGGCGTCGTCAGTGACGCGCCGAACGAGGCTGGTGCCGTGGCCTTTATCGAATACCTGCTGACCCCGGAAGGGCAGTCAGTGCTGCTGGATCCCGCCATCATGCGCTTGCCGGTGAACCCGGCCACCTATGCAAACGCGCCCGAAGGCTTTCCCAATCCGTTCGAGGATTCCACGATCGGCGCAACGGTCGAATTCGATGTCGACAAATCGGGCGCACGCTACAATCTTGTCAATTCGATGTTCGACGTGATGATCACCTATCGTCTCGACGATCTTCGCGCAGCGGTCGGCGCCATCCAGGCTGCCGAGGCGGCCCTTGCCGACAGTGACAATGCCGAGGCAAAGGCCATGATTGACGAAGCCTGGGCACTGATCGACGCAAACCCGATTGACGAGGCACAAAGCCTCGACCCCGAGTTTGCCGGCATCTTCACCAAGAAGCGCAAGAAGGCCACCGATGAGGTCGGCGCGCGTCAGGCCGAGGTCGAGCAGAGCTGGGACGCCATGGTCGTGGCGAACTATGCCAAGGCCCGTGAACTGGCGGAAAAAGCCGCCGGAATGTAACGCCCCTCCGGCCGGAGCCCGCCTGGGGTCCGGCCCTCCGCCGCCACCGGTTCTTTTCGTGCTGGCGGCCCTCCAAGAAAGCCTGAACCATGTCACAGAATGCTTCCTCCCCCGCGCCTTCGCGGGCGGGCCTTGCCGACGTTTTGCCGCGCTGGCTGGTGCCAAACCTGAGCGGCATCCACCTTGTCGCCATTTTCATCGCGCTACTGCTGATCGGCCTGTTGCTGGTGCCCGTCGCGCAGGTGATGGTCGTTGCCTTCCAGGATCCTGCCACCGGCGCGGCGACGCTTCAGAACTTCATCGATTTCTTCAGCACGGCGCTGTTCCGCGAGAGTTTCTGGAACTCGTTTTACGTCTCGGCCATGTCGGTTGTCGTGGCGACGGTGATCGCCCTGCCATTGGCCTATATCACGACGCGGTTCCATTTCTCGGGCTCGATCCTGATCCAGAGCCTGGGGTTCATCCCGCTGATCATGCCGCCCTTTGTCGGTGCCGTGGCGATGCAGCTGATCTTTGGTCGCAACGGTTCGGTCAACCTTCTGCTGCGGGATCACTTCGGCTTTGACATTCCCTTCATGGAGGGTCTGAATGGTGTGATCCTCGTGCAGTCGATCCATTATTTCCCGTTCATCCTGATCAACCTGTCGACATCGCTGCGTAACATCGACCGCTCCATGGAAGAGGCGGCGCAGAACCTTGGCAGCCACGGTCTGCGCCTGTTCAAGCGGATCGTCTTTCCGCTCGCCATGCCGGGCTATATTGCCGGTGCGGCGCTCGTTTTCATCAAGGTGTTCGACGACCTCGGGACACCGCTGCTGCTCAATGTCAACAACATGCTGGCACCACAGGCCTTTCTGCGGATCTCGTCAATCGGGATCAGCGACCCCATGGGCTATGTGATTTCGGTGATCCTTGTCGTCTTCTCGATCCTGTCGCTCTGGACCTCGTTCCTGTTCATGCGCGGCAAGGATTATGCCACGGTTCAGAAAGGTGGCGGAGGCATGGCGAAACGCGTGCTGAAACCGGCCGAAAAAGCCGTCGCCTATGGCGTGGTCATCTTCATCCTGCTGTTGGTCCTGTCGCCGCACATCGGTCTGCTGTTGCTGTCTTTCGGAACGATCTGGTCCTATGCGCCTCTGCCGGACGCCTACACGCTGCAGAATTACGTGACGATGTGGGAAGGGTCCAAGACCTTCATCCTCAACACCGTGCTCTATGCCGGCATCGCCGCAACGCTGGATGTCATCATCGGAACCGCCATTGCCTATATCGTGTTGCGGACGAATATCTTTGGCCGCAAGGCGCTGGATTACCTCGCGACCGCTGCTCTGGCCGTGCCTGGCGTCGTGCTCGGGATCGGCTATCTGCGGACATTTCACGGCATTGATGTGCCCTTTGCCGACAAGCCGATGGCAAGCTGGTGGGTGATCATCGCGCTGGCGCTGATGATCCGCCGTTTGCCCTATGCGTTGCGCGCCTGCACGGCGGCACTGCAACAGGTCAGCCATGCGCTGGAAGAAGCCGCCGAAAGCCTTGGTGCAACCAAGCGGCGGACCATCCAGAAGATCGTGGTGCCGCTGATGACCGGCGGGATCCTCGCAGGTTTCGTCACGAGCTTTGCGACAGCGGCGGTCGAGCTTTCCGCAACCATCATGCTGGTCAGTTCCAACAATGACGCTCCGCTGGCCTATGGCATTTATCTCTTCATGCAAACTCCGTCCGGACGGGGCGCCGGTGCGGCGCTTGGTATCGTGGCCGTCATCGTGGTGGCTGTGGGGACGATCGCGTCGCAGATCATTATCGAGCGTGACAAGAAACTGAAGTCATCTGGCGGCGAGCACTGAGCCTGTAAGGAATACGGATATGAAAAAAGCTGGTATCAAAATCGAGAATCTCCACCTGTCCTTCGGTGACACCGAAGTCCTGAAGGGCGTCAACCTGGATATAAAACCTGGCGAGTTCTTTGCCTTTCTGGGTCCGTCCGGATCGGGCAAATCGACCCTGCTCAGAGCCATTGCGGGGTTCGGCCCCACGCCGAGCGGGCGGATCATGATCGGCGACAGGGATGTTGTCGGACTGGATCCCTGGAAACGCAATGTCGGCATGGTGTTTCAATCCTACGCGCTGTGGCCGCATATGTCCGTGCGCGACAATGTCGGCTTTGGCCTGAAGGAGCGGAAGGTTCCGTCAAAAGAGATCGGGACCAAGGTCGATGCGGCACTGGACCTGGTGGGGCTTTCGCATCTGGCGGACCGGATGCCCAATCAGCTGTCCGGCGGACAGCAGCAGCGGATCGCGCTTGCCCGCACGGTCGTGGTCGAGCCCGAGGTGTTGCTGCTCGACGAACCGCTCTCCAATCTCGACGCCTCGCTTCGGGTTCACATGCGGCGCGAACTCCTGCGCCTGCAGCGGCAACTCGGGCTGACCACGATCTTCGTGACCCACGATCAGGAGGAAGCGAACACCACTTGCGACCGCATGGCGGTTCTCGACAGGGGCATCATCCAGCAGGTCGGCTCGCCGCAGACATTGTATGACCGGCCCGAGAACCTGTTTGTCGCGAACTTTCTGGGAACGGCGAATATTCTGGAAGGCAAGATCGAGTCTGATGGCCCCGAGCGGCGTTTCGTGACCGCGACGGGCGACAGCCTGACACTGCCTGGTGAAACGACGGGCGAGGGCACCAACATCGTCCTGCGGCCGCAGAATATATCCATTACACGCAGCGCCGGCCGGGATTCCTTGCCAGGCAAGGTGCGCCACAGCGAATTTCTCGGCAGCCAGATCCGCTATCTGGTGGCGGCCGGCGGGGCAGAGATGGTTGTCGATCAGAGCCATCAGGCCGGTCAACAGCGCATCCAGACCGGCGAAGAGGTGCATTTGCAGGTGAACACGATCAGCGCGGTGGTGCTCTGATGCCGGACTTGCCAAAACTGACGATTGATCACGATGTCTTTCTGTTGCGTCATGGCGAAACGGAATGGAACAGGTATCACCGCATACAGGGGCGCAAGAATTCTGACCTGACCGAGCGCGGGCGCGCACAGGCGCAACAGCAAGAACGCATCCTGCGAACCATCCGACCGGCTCTGGGCCCGCATGGGCTGTGGGCCAGTCCGCTCGGCCGGGCGCAGGAAACCGCGCGGCTGGCCTTTGCGGGGTCTGACTTCTCAACCGATCCGCGTCTTGCCGAGATCAGTTGCGGAACCTGGGAGGGCACGACTCACGAGGAACGCCTCGCGCGTGATCCTGAGATCGTTGCGCGGCTGGATACCGAATTCGATATCTACACCAGCGGTCCGGGCGCGGAAAACGCGCAGCAGATCGGGGCGCGCCTCAGGTCCTTCCTGTCGGAAATGACCGCGCCGGCGATCATCGTTTCGCACAAGGTCGCCATCGTGGTTATCCGGTCACTTCTGACGCCCGACCCGCTGGATTGCAGCCTCGTTCCCGAACAGGGCAGCATCCTGCAGATTTCGGGCGGCGCGGTACGGCACCATTACGAGGAGCAGGCCGCGATCGGTTGAGACATCCGGATCGGCGCAAATGGATGGCCGATCACATGTGAACGCGGGGGTTGCAAGATGCGACTTGATCGATGCCGGTCTCCTTGACCTCTACCATTCCGATCTCATGTCATGGCCCACTCCATCTGAATGCATTTCCGTTTCTGCCCCTCTGCGCATGATTGAACAGCCCTCGCAGAGCGCAGCGTCGCTCACCTCGGAACCGACTAAACCTCGAACCGATGAGCGCTACACATTGGCGGTTGACCTGGCGATGCCGTCTGCAGATGCACGTCTTCACCCTGTTTCAGACAGATGTCACCGAAACATCACATGGCTGTAGCCGGCTTGAGGTCTGCGAGGGTACGCCGAGGTTGCGCAGATGCGTGGCCCGTCGAACCAAAACCCGCCTCGCAAACCTCAATCCGACCGGAGAGCCTTACGATGAACATGAACCGACGTCACCTCATGGGCCTGATGGGCGACCGCCTCCGGGCTGTTCCTGCCGGGCCATTTGCGCGCCCAACAGAGGCGCCTGTCGATCAGGATTGCGGTACAGCAGGTCGTGATCAACAATACGCTCGACCCATGGAACGAACAGTCGAATGTCGGCGAACGTGCGCTCTACCCCAACCTTTGGGAAGGATTGCTGCTTCGCGACTGGATGGGCGATCAGGGTCCGGTGCCGGGCTTGGCAACTGAGTGGAAGGGCCTGGACGAAAAGACCGTTGAACTGAAGTTTCACAATGGCGATGAGATGACTGCCGAGGATGTGGTTTTCTCTCTATCTCCGGAACGGCTCTTCGGCGACACGCAGCCTGCAGGTGGAAAGACCATCTATGCAGAGGATTTTTCTCGTACCACAGGCAAGGACATCCCTGCCGCCCTGCCGGGCACAGGACGTCGCAAGTGGCCTTCGCTGGCGGGGGTCGAGGCCGTCGACACATATACCGTGCGCTTTCATAACGCGACACCCGACGTGACGATGGAAGGACGCCTGTACGCCGGCGGCAGTATTGTGGCCAATCGTCGTGCCTGGGACGAAGCGGCCTCTTACGATGTCTGGGCAAAGAGGCCGGTCACCACGGGCCCCTATTATGTCGAGGATTTTCAGCCTGACGTATCGCTCACCTTGCGCGCGCATGACGACTATTGGGGTGGGCGCCCGCCACTGGAAACGATCACATTCGTGGAAGTGCCCGAGGTCGCGAGCCGCGTTAATGGTCTTTTGTCCGAAGAATATGACTTTGCCTGCGATCTGCCGCCCGACCAGTTGGGGACGGTAATGAATGCTCCTGGCCTGGAGGTACAGAACTCCACCATCTGGAATCATCGAATCAACGTTTTCACGCAAGATCACGAACAACTGCAGAACCCGCTGGTACGGCGAGCGATGACCCATGCGATTGACCGCGACGCTATCGTCGGGGCGCTTTGGGCCGACCAGACAAAAGTGCCGGCCGGTCTTCAGTTCGAGAGCTTTCGCACGTCTGACATGTTCATTGAAGGCTGGGCACCCCCGGAATACAACCCCGAACTGGCGCGGCAGATGCTGAAGGAAGCCGGTTACAAGGGCGATTCGATCCCTTTCCGACTTCTGAATAATTATTACATCAATCAGGTACCGAACGGGCAGATTCTCACTGAGATGTGGAACCAGGTCGGTCTTAACGTCGAGATCGAGATGAAGGAAAACTGGGGCCAGATCCTTGCCGATGACAGCCCACGCGGGGTACGCGACTGGTCTGCTTCCAATACGATCAACGACCCGATCACTCCGATGGTTACACAATTCGGGCCCAATGGCTCGGCCCAGCAATACCGCGAGTGGACCAACCCAGAGTTCAACGATCTCTGTCAGGTGTTGGAGATTTCGACCGATCACGCCAAGCGCAAAAAAGCCATCGCAAGAATGCTGATGATCGCGGAGCGCGAAGATCCGGCCTACAATATGCTGCACCAGAACGCGGTTTTCACCGGGATGCGGTCGAATCTGAACTGGAAGGCCGCTCCCGCCTTTGCCATGGATTTCCGCGCTTCGAACTGGCGCGGCCAGTCCTGAACTGCGACCGCGCGCCCCTGACCAAGGAGCGCGCCCTGCATGTTTGCGAAGGATCGCCAATCATGAACAATCTGGTGGAGATCAGGGACCTGCGGGTGTCCTTTGACGGTGTGCCGGTGCTGCATGGCATTGACCTCGACGTTGCGCCGGGCGAAGCGCTGGGGCTTGTCGGGGAAAGTGGTTGCGGCAAATCGGTGACCTGGCTCGCGGCCCTTGGTCTGCTGCCTGGCAAAGCCGATGTCAGTGGCTCTGTACGTTTGCGGGGTCGGAATTTGGCGGCAGCGCGGCGTCTGGCGCTGGAGCGGGTTCGCGGTGGCCAAATCGCGATGATATTTCAGGATCCATCGAGCGCACTCAACCCGGTAATGCGGGTAGGAAAGCAGATTACCGAGGTGCTGAGACTGCACCGTGGACTTGTTGGGGCTTCGGCCAAGAACGAAGCGCTGCGAATGATGGATCTTGTCGGCATCCCCGATGCACGCAACCGGTTCGGCCGTTATATCCACGAATTCTCCGGGGGGCAGGCGCAACGTCTGATGATCGCCATGGCACTGGCGGGCGAGCCGGATGTGCTGATCGCGGATGAACCGACAACCGCGCTCGATGCAACAATACAGGCACAGATCCTCGATCTGCTGGTGGACTTGCGGCACGAGATGTCGATGGCCACGGTATTTATCAGCCATGATCTCGCTGCCGTGGCGCAGATCTGCGAGCGGGTCTGTGTAATGTACGCCGGCAAGATCGTGGAGGAGGGTCCCGTCAGGCATCTCTTTGACAGGCCGTACCATCCCTACACGCGCGGATTGTTTGACGCGATCCCTTCGCTGACCGGCCCGCGGCGTCGGCTTGTGCCAATCCCTGGTGCGGTGCCTGACCCACGCTACATGCCCTCGGGTTGTGCCTTTGCGCTGCGCTGTGATCGCGCGCGCGACTTCTGCAAACAGCACCGACCGGAACTGCTGCCTCAGCCCGGAGGGCGGCAACTGGCTTGTGCCTATCCGGTGCCGGAGGCTCGGGATATCCTGCATCATCAGGAAGAATATCAATGAGCCCGTTGCTTGAAGCTCGCGAATTGGTGCGCATCTACGAAACCCGCCGCGGCCTGCTGGGACGTTCCGCAGAGGTGCGCGCGGTCGATGGGGTCAGCCTGCGTCTGAGGCGTGGTGAGACGTTAGGAGTCGTCGGTGAAAGCGGCTCAGGGAAGTCAACACTGGGGCGTATGCTTCTTGGTATTGATGCGGCACAGCACGGAACGGTCTGCATCGACGGGGCGACGATGCCTAACCCGGGTACCGGGGATTGGCGCGCCCTGCGTGCGCGCATCCAGATGATCTACCAGGATCCGCTGGCCGCGCTGGACCGGCGGCTGAGCGTGGCACAGCAATTGCGCGAACCACTTGATATTCACCGCATCGGTGATGTCGAGAGCCGTACGCAACGCATCCGAGATATGATGCAGTCGGTCGGACTGCGCCTTGATCAGACAGATAAGTTCCCGCACGAGCTCTCCGGTGGGCAGCGGCAACGTGTTGTCATCGCACGTGCCCTCATGACCGAACCAGAGTTGCTTGTCTGTGACGAGCCGGTCTCGGCACTCGATGTTTCCATACAGGCACAGGTGGTGAATCTCTTGGCCGATCTACAGCGCGACCGGCGCCTTGGAATGGTCTTTATCAGTCACGATCTGAAGGTGGTGCGCAATCTCTGCGATCGGGTGGCGGTGATGTATCTCGGCCGCATCGTAGAGGAAGGCCCCGCCGACACAATATTCGTCGACCCGCAGCATCCCTACACCCAGGCCCTGGTCTCGTCGGTGCCGCAGCCCGGACGCGCACTGGACAGCCGCATCATCCTGCAGGGCGAGCCACCGAACCCAGGCAACCGCCCACCAGGCTGCGCGTTTCATCCCCGTTGCCACTAAGCTGGGGACATCTGTTGCAGGGTCATTCCCGAAACCCGCAGCGTGGGTGTCGAGCGCGAAGCAGCGTGCCATTTCATGCCAACTTCCGCACTGCCGGAATTGGTCTGAACAGGAGTCTGAATTGCTACGCTTCGTTACCATCCGCCTTCTCCGCGCTGGTCTGACGGTCCTTTCGGTGATGACATTCGCCTTTGTCGTGTTGCGTATGTCGGGCGATCCGGCGCAAGTCTTGTTGGGGCCCGATGTGCCACAGAACATCGTGCAGGACTTCCGCGACCGGTGGGGGCTCGACGACCCGATATGGCGGCAGTATCTGTCCTACCTTCGCGCTATGCTGCAAGGCGATTTCGGCCTTTCCATGCGTGATCGCTCACCGGCCATTGATCTCGTTGTGGAGCGCATTCCTGCCACGCTTCAACTCACCATCCCGGCATTGATCCTGCAACTGGCACTTGGCATCCCGGCGGGAATTTATGCCGCCCTGAAACGCGGCACGCTAGCTGATCGAGGCGTGATCGTCATGGCGATTATCGGGTTTACGGTCCCCTCGTTTGTCATGGGTCTGCTTCTGGTGCTCGTCTTCGCGGTGGTGCTTGGGGCCTTACCTTCGGGCGGGGCCAGCAGCTGGCAACATGCGATCCTGCCTGTGCTGACCATGAGTATCGGTGGCATCGGCGTTCTCGCCCGCTTTTCGAGGTCTGCAATGATCGAGGTCATGGGCCAGCCCTATATCCGCACGGCCTCTGCCAAGGGCGTCAGGTGGAGCGATGTCGTCCGCAAGCATGCCTTGCCGAATGCAGCGGTGCCGATCGTGACGATTGTCGGATTCATGGTGGGTTCGCTGATCGCCGGGGCCATCATCGTCGAAACGATCTTCAGCTGGCCCGGCATGGGTCGGCTGTTGATCGTGTCGGTTACCAACCGGGATCTGGCAGTGGTACAATGCATCCTGCTGCTGGTCGCCGCCGTCATGGTGGTGTCGAACCTGACGGTCGATCTCCTTTACGGCTGGATCGACCCGCGCCTGCGTCAGGCACCCCCCACGCATTAGGAGCACGACATAGCTGTCTCGACTGTCAATCCCCACAGCCCTGCCAAACGCCGCTGGGCAAAGTTACCATTTTAGGTGCAGCTGTCGCTGTTCTGGCTTGTGGCAATGATCGCCTGCGCGATTTTCGTTGACGTGCTGCGGCCCTTTCCGATCACCCAGATGAACCTCGGCACGCGCCTCGCACCGCCGGGCACGCCGGGGCATTGGCTGGGCACGGATGAACTGGGGCGAGATGTGCTGTCGCGTTTGATCCAGTCGGTACGATCCTCGCTGGTAATCGCTTTCGGTGCGACTCTGCTTTCTGCGTTCTTTGGCACCTTGCTGGGCTTCATGGCGGCCAAGTTCCGTGGGGTGGTGGAACATGTCGTGGTGATGCTAGCCGATTTTCAGGCCGCGCTGCCTTTCCTGATCATGTCTTTGGCGGTGCTGGCGTTCTTCGGCTCATCCATGCCATTGTTGGTGTGCCTTATGGGTTTTTACGGGTGGGAGCGCTATGCGCGGATCACCCGGGGGCTTGCCATTTCGGCGAACGCCCAAGGCTATGCAGCTGCCGTTGTGCAATTGGGGGCCACGCCGTCACGCGTCTATCTGCGCCACATCCTTCCCAATGTCGCTTCCACCCTGATTGTCTCTATGACACTCACTTTTCCCGAGATTATCCTGATGGAATCGAGCCTTTCATTTCTCGGTCTAGGGGTGCAGCCGCCGGATACCAGCCTTGGCAACATGGTCGGTTTTGGACGCGAGTATCTCACCACGGCGCCGTGGATCATGTTGTCACCTGCCACCGTTATCGTGCTGACGACACTGGCGATCTCATTGGCCGGGGACTGGTTGCGTGACCGGCTGGATCCAACGCTCGATAGCATTTCGTGATAAACTTGCATCACCGAATGCTGCCTGAAATGAAGGATTCAACGCGCCGGGTGGTCGCTGACGTTTCAAGTTTATTGCGAAAATCATTAGCCATTTGATGCCGGGTTTTGACGGTGTGACCTTCCCTCAAATGAAAAGTCTTACCATGGGGGGAGTTTTGCAAGTTAGCGCTACGGCGGCAGCAGCACTCTGCCCTGCAGCCCTGTTGTTGCTGGATGATTGTTCTGTACATTGCAGCCGGCGATACGGCGTTTGTCGCGCTCTTCAGCGCTCCCTTTCACTGGTGAACTGGAAAACGGGAATGAAGCTTGTCGGTGCAAGTGTTTCGGTCATCTGTGACGGTACGACCTCGCCCGAGCGGACGGTTTCGATGACCGGGCCGGCGTGTCTGTAGAGAAGTTTTCCTTCGATCGCCCGTACCGCGAACTCGATGGCCATGCGGCCCTGCAGAACCGGGAAATCCGTTGGCGCGACAAGAATTTTTTCTCGGTAGATGCCGCGGTAGACGGCGTGGGTCATGTAATCGGACACGATGCCGATCCGGTCCCTGAGACCGCGGGTTCGCAGCAGCGAGACCGCGGCTTCGGCCGCTGGCGCCGCTCCGACGATATAATCCAGGTCGGCTATGTCTTCGAGTGCCTCCTCGACGAGAAGCACCTGGATTTCGCGACCGGTGTCTCCGTATTTCGTCGCCGCGATCTCGACCGCGCTGTCCTTGATCGCGTCGTGAAAGCCCTGCTCGACGAAGCGTACCCAGCCCGCGCCCTGGGGTCCAGGAAACCATGCGACCTTGACGCGCCTGCTGCCCTGTGGGTGGCGCTGGGCAATGTAGCGTCCTGAAACGGCGCCCATTTCCGTCCAGGATACCCCGACCTTGGCGGTGATGCCCGGATCGGCGATGTCGTTCACCGCAGCGATCACCGGGATATCCGCCGAGATCTCGACAACGGTGTCGGAAAGCGCGTCAAAGGCCACGGCTCCGAGAACGAGCGCGTCTGCGCCTTCGGCCACGCAATCCAGTATCTGCCGGCGCTGTCTTTCGATATTTGGGTAACCGCCCGCTTCGACGAGCCGGAAGGAAACGCCCAGCCGTGCGGCTTCTTCGACCATGCCGTGATTGACGCTCAGCCAATAGGAATCCTTGAGGTGAGGATAGGCCACGCAGATCGACCAATTGGCCGTCGCCGCGTCGAGCGGTGCATAGGAAACGACATCCGACGGCCCGAGATAATCAAACGGTGTACGCGGCACCCGAAGCTGCCATGCCGTGTCGGCGGCAGCCGAGGTCGCAAAAACGAGGAAAGACAACAAGAGCCAGGGCATATATATATTCTATGCAGCATTCTCGGCGGACGGCAATCTCCAGACCGATCGCACGGGCGGAAAGGCAGACGTGGAAACGATGCGATGAAACAACCGGGATTGCGGGGCAAGCTGCTGCTCGCCTTCGTCTTGATCGCAGGGCTGCCGACGCTTGCGGGATTGCTCGGGTTGGTCGAACTGCGCAGCCTGGCGATCCGCCAGTCCGACGTGATCGGCCAGACGATCCCCGCCATCGGCGACGTGCGCGGCATCACCGAGGAGAGCACAGGCATCGTTGCCCTCGCGCCGCAGTTGGCGGAAATGGATGATCAGGCCGACCGTGAGGCCCTGTCGCGGAAACTGCAATCCCAGGTCGATGCGCTGTCCCGGCGGATGGAACGCCTTGACGCGACACGCGGGGCGGATATCGCTGCGCTCAGCGTGACGGTAACGCGTGTAGAGACGACGCTGGATAAGCTCGATCGGCTTGTGGCTAGGCGCATCGCGGCAGATCGGCTCGCCCGCGACCGTGCTTCGGATGCGCTGAGCGCGGCGACCGCCTTGCTGGGCATGTCCGACACGCTGGTTGCGAATGCCGAGATGGGGACCACGGCCGTGATCTCGAGCCTCTATGGCGACCTGGACAGCCCCCTCACGAGTGAAAGCCCCATCGAGGCTCTGGACAAACTGCTTGAGGTCGACCTCTTTCAACTTGGGCTCATGTATGAACTGCGGTCGCGGACGGCCGCGCTCGGGCTGCTGATCAATCGCATCGACGAGGCGTCGGACAACACCGAGCTGGCCGAGGTCGAGGCGGCCTTTCTACGGGAATTGCCGATCGTCTCGCGCCGGATCGACGCAATCCGCGATCCCGGGCGCTTGCAATTGGCACGCGGCTACCTGTCGGAACTGCAATCGGTTACGACCTCGGGAGCAAGTCTCTTTGACCTGCAGGCAAGCATCCTCGGAACCCGCAACGGCATCGATGCTCTCAAGCGGGACTTGCAGGATGCCGCGATCCGGCTGGCCGAAGAGGCGGCGGCGGTCGCCGACCAGTTGCAGAACTTTGCGGTCGGATCCGGCGAAACGGTCGCCGGGCAGATGCGGCAGGCACAGATGCGCAGCACGGTGGCCGCGATTGCGGGCCTGTTCCTTGCGCTTGCCGTCATGTGGTTCTTCGTTCGTGGCCGGATCACGCGCCCGCTCGATCAGCTTTACGAAGGCATGACGGCGCTTGCCGAGGGGCGGCTCGACCGCGCGATCCGCCCGCGCGGCAGCGATGAGATCGCGCGGATGGAAGCGGCAACAGAGCTCTTTCGCAAGCAGGCCATCGCAAAGCGCGATCTGGAGCGTCAGCGCGATCTGACCGAACGGGAATTGCTGGAGCATCGCAACAATCTCGAGAATCTCGTGGCGCGGCAGACCGAAGATCTGCGGCGCGAGGCCACCGCACATGAAGAGGCAAGGCACAAGGCCGAGGCCGCAGATCGCGCAAAATCCGAATTTCTCGCCATGATGAGCCACGAAATCCGCACGCCGATGAACGGGATGCTGGGCCTGTTGCGGGCGCTCTCCGAAGACCCGCTGTCCCGCACACAGAAAACGCGCGCCCGTGCCGCGCTCGCCTCGGGCCAGAACCTCCTGCTGATCCTGAACGACATTCTGGACTACTCCAAGCTCGAGCACGGAGGTCTCCGGGTCGAGGCGACGTCGTTCTCTTTGCACGCGCTGGCCGGGGACGTCGTTGCGCTGATACGCCCCAATGCCGACGCCAAGAAGCTGCCGCTGCTGCTGGATCTGCCGGATGACATCATCGACACGGTTCGCGGCGATGCATCCAAGCTGCGGCAGATCCTGTTCAACCTGTTGTCGAATGCCGTGAAATTCACCGACGAAGGCGAGGTGATCATGCGCGTGCGCGAAATCGGCGGGTCCGACACCCGGCATCGTATCGTATTCGAGATCAGCGATACCGGACGCGGGGTGTCGCAGGACGCCAAGGCGCGGATATTCGAGGCTTTCGAGCAGGAGGACGGTGACACCGGGACGCGCTATGGCGGTACCGGCCTTGGCCTTGCGATCAGCAAGCGGTTCGCGGATGCCATCGGCGCATCGCTGAGCCTTGAAAGCAGGAAGGGTGTGGGATCGGTCTTTGCGCTGGCGGTCGATCTGGAAGATGGAGACCCCGCCGAGATCGAAGACCGCTGCAAGCCCGAGCCGATCGAGCAGGCCGAGATCGCGCTGGATATCCTGGTGGTCGAGGACAACGAGATCAATCAGATGGTGTCGCGCGGGTATCTGGAACGCATGGGGCACCGCTGCGTCTGTCTCGCGAATGCCGAGAGTGCCCTGGACCTCTTGCAGCACCGGCATTTCGATGTCGTCCTGATGGATGTGAAACTGCCCGGTCTTGACGGCGTCGAAGCGACAAGACGTTTGCGCGCGAGCGCGGATCCGCGGCTGTCCGGTATTCCGGTCATAGGTATTTCCGCGCACGTTCAGGAAGAGCAGGTCATGGCGCATCTCGAGGCCGGCATGAATGGCTTTGTCGCCAAACCGGTCGCGCCGGAACGCCTTGCGCGCGCCCTCTCTGCGCTGATGAAGGGGAGCGATGGCGAGGTGTTCCTGTCGCCCCGCATGGCGGCCCAAGGGCCAAAGAGTGCTGTCTCGGTCATGCAGGCTGCGCTGCGTCGTGACAGCGATGATTTTGGTGCGGCGGATGCCGAACGGATCGCCCGGCTGTTTGTCGATCGCATCCGGACGGAACAGCAGGAACTGGAAGCGGCGCTCGCGGCCGGGGATTGGGCCGGTTTGAAGGCGACTGCGCACCGGATGAAGAGCTCGGTCGGAAACTATGACCAGAACGAAACCATCACTGTCCTTGCCCGGATAGAGGCGCTGGACGGTGCCACCCACGCCGAGGAGGCAACCGCACTGGTCGGTCGAATGGCGGTGTTGGTATCCGAGATGCGGACGGCAATGATCCAGGCGCTTGACGACGTTGCCGCCAAAGCCGCGCCGGTCACGTCACATACGGTGTGAACGCGTAGCCCTCTCCGTGGACCGTGGCGATGATCGGTGGACGGGACGGATCGACATCGAGCTTGCTGCGCAATCGTCGGACCAATACGTCGACGGTGCGGGGATTCGCGCCATACCGTCTATGGGTCACACGTGACATGATGGCATCGCGTGTCGCCACCTGACCCGGGCGGGTAACGAGATAATTCAGAACCTCGAATTCGGCGCGTGTCAGCGGGACCAGCTCGCCATCTCCGGTTTCGAGCCGCCGGGTGTGGACGTCGAACGCGAACCCTTCGAACCGATAGACTTTCTTGGCGGCATGGCCCGCCTGTCCGGTCCGATAGAGCAGGTTCTTGATCCGGGCCAGCAGTTCGCGGCGGTTGAACGGCTTGCAGACATAATCGTCGGCCCCGATCTCGAGCCCGACGATCCGGTCGACCTCGTCATCGCGCCCGGTGACGAGGATGATGCCGATATTGGATTTCGCGCGCTGTTCGCGCGTGATCCTGAGCCCGTCCTTTCCCGGCAGGTTGATATCGACCAGCATCAGGTCGATGGGCCGTTCCGCCAGCACCCGCTCGGCATCCTGGGCGCTTTCGGCCTCGGACACGTCATAACCCTGCGCCTCGAGGTAAGAGGTCAGGGTTGCGCGGGTGACCGGCTCATCTTCGATGATCAGGATGTGCGACATGGTTCCACCGATAGGAAAATATCTTTCCTGTTAACAACTTTTAACAACACCGTATAGCCCGTTCATGTAAACCCGCTTACCTGTTCACATACCGGGTCTACGATTTCCCTGCGAACTCCGAGCTTTTCCTCAGGACAAGTTCGGCAAGCGATAATCAGGTTGACATCAATCAACAGGGAAAAAATCATGCGCAGCAAAACACTTCTGTCCGCAACGGCCGTGGCACTTGCCACCGTCTCAATGGCCCAGGCGCAGGACAGCTCGGATCCGATCCTCATTCCGACGCACAACTGGTCCAGCCAGATCGTGATGAGCCACGTGGTCGGCCAGATATTCGAGTCGATGGGCAACAGTGTCGAATATGTCTCGACCGACAGCCAGGCGGTATACGAATCGATCCGCCTTGGCGATGTCACGCTGGAACTCGAAGTCTGGGAAGGTGCGTTCGGCCCCGCTTTCGAGACCGCGGTGGCCAAGGGCGGCATCCATGACGTGGGCGACCATGACGCCGTCACACGCGAGGACTGGTGGTACCCGCTGTGGGCCAAGGAAGCCTGTCCCGGCCTGCCCGCATGGGAGGCGCTGAACGAATGCGCAGAGCTTTTCGCGACGCCTGAAACCGGTGACAAGGGCCGCTTTCTTGGCGGGCCGGTGGACTGGCTCAAGCATGACCAGGAACGGGTCGACGCGCTCAGCATGGATTTTGTGGTCGTCAACGCCGGATCGGCCTCGGCGCTCTGGGCCGAAGTCGGCGCGGCCGAGCGCGACAAGCGTCCCGTCGTGATCTTCAACTGGACCCCGAACTTTGTCGAGGCGCTCTATCCCGGTGAGTTTGTCGAATTCCCGGAATATGTGGAAGGCTGCAAGGATGATCCGGCCGTCGGCCCAAACCCGGACATGACCTATGACTGCGGCAACCCGGCCAACGGCTACCTGAAGAAGGCGGCGTGGGACGGCATGGCCGACAAGTGGCCCGGCGCCTACGAAACGCTCAAGCGCATCAGCTTTACCAACCCGCAGATCGCCGAGATGGCCAAGCTGGTCGATATCGACGAGCTGGAACCCGAGGACGCGGCAGCCGAATGGCTGGAAAACAACGAAGCCGTCTGGACGCCGTGGGTCGAAGGCGACGCCTGATCCGTCCCGAGACCTAAACGTCACCGTCCCGGTTTGCAGCACCGGGGCGGTCCATTGCTGCCAGGAGTTTCAAAGATGAATGACCCCAAGCCCGTGATCTCGTGCCGCAACGTGTGGAAGCTCTTCGGCCCGAAGCCGGAAGCCTACCTCGCCGGGATCGACCCGACGGTCGCTTTCGACACGATCCGGGCCGATGGCTATGTTCCGGCGGTCCGCAACGTGTCGCTCGACATAGCCAAGGGCGAGATGCTGGTGATCATGGGATTGTCGGGATCGGGCAAATCGACCCTTGTGCGCTGCATGTCCCGACTGATCGAGATCACCGGCGGGGAAATCGAGGTCGAAGACCGCGTGATCGGCTCATTGTCGGAAAAGGAACTGATCGAGCTTCGCCGCAACAAGATGGGGATGGTGTTCCAGAGCTTTGGATTGCTGCCACATCGCACCGTGCTCGACAATGTTGCCTTCCCGCTGGAAATGCGGGGGCAGGACATTCACGAACGCCGCGCAAGAGCGCTTGAGGTGATCGAACTCGTCGGGCTCGCCGGGCGCGAGCATTATTTTCCGCGCGAGTTGTCGGGAGGGCAGCAGCAGCGGGTGGGCATCGCCCGCAGCCTCGCGATCGAGCCGGATATCTGGTTTCTGGACGAACCCTTTTCGGCGCTTGATCCCCTGATCCGGCGCGAGATGCAGGACGAATTTCTGCGCCTGCAGGCGATGCTCGGCAAGACCATCGTGTTCATCACCCATGATTTCGACGAGGCGTTGCGCCTTGCCGACCGGATTGCCATCATGAAAGACGGCGCGGTCGAGCAATGCGATCGACCTGACCGCATCGTCATGAACCCGGCAACGGACTATGTCGCCAAGTTCATCGAGGATATCGAGAAGGCCCGCGTTGTACATGCGCGCGCGCTGATGCAGCCTGTCAACGGCCATGCGCTCACAGGGGCACCCGTGGACGGCAACAAGACGATTTCGCAGCTTGCCCGGCTGCTGGTGAACGATGACCGCACGGCGCTGCCGGTCGCCGCCCCGGATGGAACAGTGATGGGTGTGCTTGACCGTCAGCAGGCGCTCGACGTGCTGCTGGGGGCGGGCGAATGACGATCACGGCGACGAATGCTCCTGCCCCGGAGCGCACGGAAACCCGTCTGCGGGTGGCGCAGATCCTGTTCGCCGCGGCGCTGTGTCTCGCCATCGGCAGGTTTGCCCTGCCGGACTTTCTTGTAAGGCCGCCCGAATGGCTGATCCTGCCTTTTGCGGACTGGATCAACGCAGCGTTCGCCTTTGTCCGCGACGACCTCGGCTTGATCCACGTCACCCGCGCCTTTGCTGATGGCCTGGAATGGGTGCTGGATGTGACGGCAAACCTGCTTTACGGCAAGAACCGCTGGCCCCGGCTCGGCCCGATCCCGTGGACCGTGATCGCGATTACGGCGGCGATGATCGGCTATGCCCTGAACGGCTGGCGTCTTGCGGCGTTTGCGGGGCTGACCTTTGTCTGGATCGCCGTGATGGGCCAGTGGCAGTGGGCGATGGAAACGCTTTCCGTGATTGTCGTTGCCGCGCCTGTTTCCGTATTCCTCGGCCTGTCGATGGGAATCCTGGCCTGGAAGAGCGAAGGCTTCCGGAAAATCCTGAATCCGCTTCTGAACATCGCGCAATCCCTGCCGCATTTTGCCTACATGATCCCGGTCGTGGTCTTTATCGGCGTGGGCCCGAAGGCGGGTGCCATCGTGACGGTCATCTTTTCGGTGCCGCCGATGATCCGCATGACGCTGCTCGGGCTTCAGAAGGTCTCGGCCGAGGTGGTGGAGGCCGGGCACATGGCGGGCGCGACCCGCTGGCAACTGCTGCGTTATGTGCGGCTGCCAACCGCACGGACCGAGATTCTGGTAGGTATCAACCAGGTCATCATGCAGTGTCTCGCGATGGTGGTCCTGGCGAGTTTCATCGGCATGCCGGGTCTCGGCCAGAAGCTGCTGCAACTGCTGCAGGCGCTCAAGATCGGACGGTCCATCGAGATCGGCATTACCATCGTCCTGCTGGCGGTGATGCTCGACCGCTGTTCCAAGGCCTGGGCGATGAAACAGCCGGTGCACCTTGAAAAAGGCGCGTCCTGGCTGACACGGCACAAGCTGCTGGTTCTCTGGGCGGCTCTGGTCGTGCTGTTCTGGCTTCTCTCGCTGGCCTTCCCGCTTCTGCACGAGATCGGACGCCGCGATGCCCTGAGCCTGTCGGAGCCACTCGATGCGATGATGGACTGGATCATCGCCACGCTCGACCCGGTGACGCAATGGCTGCGCTGGTTCCTGATCGTCTGGGTCCTCGTCCCCTTGCGCGACGGAATGCTGTGGCTGCCGTTCTCGGCGGTTCTAATGTTCCTGATGGCTGTGGGCTGGGCGATTGGCGGCAAGCGGTCGGCGCTGATATGTCTTGCGTATTTTGGTCTCATCGCGATGTCCGGCTGGTGGGACCGAGCGATGATCACGGTATATACCGTCACCTTCTCGGTGTTCATCGCCACCCTGATCGGCTTTCCCCTGGGCATCTGGGGATCGCGCAGCGAAGGGCGCGCAAAAGTGGCGCTGCTGGTCTGCGATACGCTTCAGACCTTCCCGAGCTTCATCTACCTGATCCCGGTCATCATGCTTTTCGGGGTCAACGATGTCGCCGTTGTCGGCGCGGTCGTGCTCTTTGCCGCCGTGCCGCTGGTCCGGTACACGATCGAGGGCCTGCGCGGTGTTCCCGCCTCACTGATCGAGGCCGCCGACATGTCCGGCGCGACGCGCAACCAGACCCTTTGGAACGTGCGGCTGCCGCTGGCATTGCCGACCATCATGGTTGGCGTCAATCAGTCGGTGATGTTCTCGCTGTTCATGGTGATCATCGCGGCGTTCATCGGCACCCAGGATCTGGGTCAGGAAATGCAGCGCGCCTTGTCCTCCAGTGACGTCGGCAAGGGGCTCGTGCTGGGCCTGGCTGTGGCCTTCATGGGCTTGACGGTGGATCATCTGGTGTCGGTCTGGGCAGGCCGCCGGCGCAAGGCCTTGGGGCTCGACTGAGTTTGCCGCAGGAGTCGGTTCGAGAGCCCGGGTGCGCTTGCCCGGGTTCGCGGCCCGATCCATCAGGCTGGCGCTGAAGCAGCCGCGCGGCAGCTCTTGAGGGATAGATCACCTACGGCCCGTCAGCACGCCTCATGCCATGATTGGGAGGTGATACATCAGGCCGGTTTCTTCAGGTCATGCCATCGCCCTTGGGCAGGCATATCTCGAATGCGGTCCCTTCGGGGGTGCTTTGCTTCAGCGTCAGCTTCCCGCCGTGACCGCGCACCAGTTCCGCTGAGATGGTCAGGCCCAGCCCCGACCCGCCCTTGCGCGCTGCACCCTGAAACGGGATGAACAGGTGCTCGACCGCGCGCGGCGGCAGGCCCGGCCCGGTGTCGCTCACGGTGATCATCCAGGCATCGTCGTCTTCATCCGCGACGATGGAAATCGTCCCCGGTTTGCCGGTGGCGGCGATGGCCTGCCGTGCATTGCGCACGAGGTTGAGCATCACGCGATAGAGTTGCTCCTTGTCGGCGCGCACATTCAGCAGCGGCATGATGGCGGTGTCGAAGGTGATCCGGTTGGCGTCATCAGCGAGGCGCTCGCCCTCGACCACGTCCTGAACCACATCCAGCAGGCGCACCATGCCCAGCGTCGGTGCCGGTTCCTCTGCGCGGCCGAAGGCCAGCGTGTTTTCGCAGAGCGACACCGCGCGGGTGATCGAGTTGACCAGCTTGGGCGCAAGCCGGCGCACGAGCGGGTCGTCCGAGGTTTCGATCCTGTCGATGAACAATTGCGCGGTGGTCAGGATGTTTCGCAGATCGTGGCTGACCTTGGCGACCGCTCCGCCAAGCTGGGCGAGCCGTTCACGTTGCCTGAGTGCCTGGGTCAGGTCGGTCTGCAGCTTCTGCAGGGCTTCCTCGGCCTCGCGCATTTCAATGACGACGGAACTGGGCCGAATAAGTCCGCGTGAATCCTCGGGTGCCGCAGCATACCGCTGCATATGGCCCACGATTGCCTTGATCGGACGAACCATAAGCACCCGGACGGCTGCAAAAAGGAGTACGGCGGTCACCACGGAGATAATTGCCGACAGGGCGAGAACGCGCAGGCCGTAATCGATCATGGCCGCGCGCAGGGGGGCCGTTTCCATCGTGATCTCGATCAGCAAACCCGCATCCTGCACCGGCGCGCCGATGACGCGGATGACCTCGTTCCTGGTCGAGAAGAGCTGCATCATCGCATCGCGATTGCGGGTGATCGGCCCCGCCTCGCGCAGATCGTATGTGGCCGCGATGGTCGGCGGCATCGGTGAGCTCAACACGAGCTCGCGTACCTCGTCACGCCGCAGCACGACGTTATAGACACCCGCAGTGCTCAGCAGCTCGGCCTCGAGTTCGGTTGACAGCATGTCGTCGGCCAGAAGCGCCAGCGACGCGATCTGCGCACGTTCAAGCCGGTTCCGCAGGTAAACCTCGCGATAGCGGGCAACCGACGGCACAAAGATCAGCACCTCGGCCAGCATCACGAAGAGCGTCGTCAGTATGAGAAGCCGACCCGAAAGCGTGTTCAGCATGCTGCTCCTTGTTCGTCAGGGCAGCCACTTCTGAACCAGCCCAACCACTTGTTTGACCCTAGGATTATCAAACAGTCTGGGCGAGAAATAGGCCCCCGCGGCACGTTTGTTGATTTCACCATAGGTCGGATAGGGTGCGACCATTGCCGCGATCTGGCTCATCTTCAACTTGTTCGCGATCGCGAGAGACCACAGGCTGATCAGATCTCCGGCCCGGTGCCCGACGATGGTGGCGCCGACCGGGCGCCCGCGCACCACCATGACCTTGATCCGGCCCGTGGTCCTGCGCTCGGCAATGGCACGGTCGTTTTCGTCATAGGCAAAGTCCGCGATCTCGACGGACTTGCCATGCGCCTCGCGCGCCTGTGCCTCGGTCAGTCCCACCTGCGCCAGTTCGGGGTCGGTGTATGTGGCCCACGGAATATGGGAGTTTCCGGCCTTGGCGGGCAATCCGAACAGGATCGGGCGCAGGATGATCCCGGCCTGGTATCCCGCGACATGGGTGAATTGCAGGCCACCGGCGATATCACCGATAGCAAAGACACGGCGGTTGCTGGTCCGCAGGCGCGCATCCACCTTGATGCCGCTTTTGGTGGTTTCTATCCCGGCGGCATCGAGGTCCAGACGTTCGGTATTGGCCTTGCGTCCCACCGCCATCAGCAGGTGTGTTCCGCGAAAAACACGGCCGTCCCCGGCCTCAACCTCGATGTTGCCGGCCTCTCCGCGGATTTCCGCCGCAAGCGCGCGTTCTTCGATGACGACACCTTCGTCGCGCAAAGCGTCCAGAACGACCGAAGCAAAATCCGGATCGTCCTTGGCCAGGGGAACGTCCCCCTCGATCACGGTCACCTTGCAACCCAGGCGCACATGCGCCTGCGCCATCTCAAGCCCGATCGGACCTGCGCCGACTATCAGCAGGTGCGCCGGTGGATCGCGCAGGTCGAACAGGGTTTCATTGGTCAGGTAGGGCACGCGATCCAGTCCGGGAATGGCGGGAACCAGCGGTGATGACCCGGTCGCAATCACGATGCGCCGGGCGGTGATCCTGTAATCGCCCGCCTGAACCTCGGTCGGTGACAGGAACCGTCCATATTCGCGGATCACCCGCACGCCGAGCCCCTCGAACCTGTCCTGGCTGTCGACCGGAGCGATGCGGGCGATCACCTGCGCGACATGTTCCATCGCGGCGGCATAGTCGACCGAAGGCGTCTGGTTGGCGATGCCCAGCGGTGCGGACGTGGTGCGCGCGTGCGCCGCCTTGGCGCTGGCGATCAACGCCTTGGAGGGAACACAGCCATAGTTCAGGCAATCGCCGCCCATTCTGTGCCCCTCAAGCAGCACCACATCGGCGCCCATCTGGCTGGCCCCGGCCGCGACGGACAGTCCGGCAGAGCCCGCACCGATCACCAGCAGGTCGGTCTTGATCCTCTGTTCCATTTCAAATCTCTTTCCGGCCGCGAACCAGCCTTATGACGATCGGCAATGCGGCCAGGAGGCAAAGGCCAAGAATGGGACCGATGATATGAGGTTCCCACAAGAGCGACAAATCCGGTGTCTCGCCACGATCGAACACCTCGCCCAGACCGACACCAATCCAGGTAAATACGATCGCGCCGGGGATGATGCCGATCGCCGTGGTCCAGAGAAAGTTGCCGAATTTCACCCCGACCAGCGCCGGCAGCAGGTTGGCAACGAAAAACGGAACCGCGGGCACCAGACGCATCAACAACAGCACGTTGATCTCATGATCGCGCAGCCCGTCGCGAATACGGCCCGCTGTTCCCTCCGAGGCGTCGATTTTCCGGCTCAGCGTTGCGCCCAGGCCCGTCCGCGCGGCGAGGAAGATCGCAGAGGCACCGACCGTTGCGGCCAGCACATTGAGCGCAGTGCCCCCCGCAAGCCCGAACAGGAAGCCACCGGTCACCGAAGCAACCGCGGCACCGGGCAGGGAGAACGCAACGATGACCACGTAGATTGCAAAAAAACCGACAGCCATCACCACGAGGTTCCGATCGCGATACGCCAGCAGCGCCTCGCGATTGTCGCGCAGGGTGTCAAAGCTGAGATAATCGCGCAGCGTGAAGCTCCCGACCAGTGCGATGCACAGGATCAGCAGCAAGGGCAGGTGGCGCAGAAATCCGGGTCTTTTCTCGCCGGGCGTTGCAGTCATCGGTCTGGGTCCGTTATCGGGTCAATCGTTGCGGGCAACATGCGCCCTGACACCGCAAAGCGACAGGGGGCTCACGGTCGGTTGATCTGTTGCACCGATTTCGTGAGGAATGCGGCATGGTTTGATGCGATTGAAACAATCACCCTGCGCCCGGCATGCGAATTGTTGCAGATTTCGCGCGATTTATCGCAGCCAGGGTTTGACTTGCGTGGCAAGCGCCATTAGAGGACGGGCTTCAAAGTTCACACGGGGGGCGATTCCGCGCCGTACCCGACCGAGTAAGCTGGAGACGGAGCGATGAAACGCACCTACCAACCTTCGAACCTGGTTCGCAAGCGCCGCCACGGGTTCCGTGCCCGTATGGCGACAAAAGCGGGCCGCAAGGTTCTGAACGCGCGCCGTGCGCGTGGCCGCAAGGTGCTGAGCGCGTAAGCGCATCAGCCTTCCTGACGGACATGACACCGCCGGAGGTCCCCTTGGATGGCACTGCCGCCCGAGGGAACGCACCCCCGGCGGTGTCCGTTTGCGTGCCTGACGGTCTTGTCATCCTGACAAAGCGCGCCGAGTTCCTGCGCGCCGCCCGCGCACGTCGGCAGGGCACGGGGTCGATGTTGGTGCAGGGGCGCAAGCGCGCAGAAGACGAAGCCGCCGGCATTCGTGTCGGATTTACCTGCTCCAAGAAGGTCGGCAACGCGGTGGCGCGAAACCGCGCCAAGCGCAGGCTGCGCGAGGCGGCGCGACTGGTCCTGCCGAAATATGGCCGCGCCGGGTGGGATTATGTTCTGATCGGCCGGGCAGGGGAGACGGCAGACCGGCCGTTCGACGCCCTGCAAAAAGATCTCCGCTATGCGCTGCGCCGCATTCACGGCGATTCGTGAGTCCCCTTGCCCATATCCTTGCCCTGCCGGTTCGCGGCTATCGTCTGGTCTTTTCGCCCTGGGTGGGGTTCAACTGCCGGTATCAGCCAACCTGTTCCGCCTATGCGCTCGAGGCGCTGGAAAAGCACGGTGCCATCAGGGGCGCATGGCTCGCCGCGCGGCGGATCGGGCGATGCCATCCGATGGGCGGTGCGGGTTACGATCCGGTTCCGGAGAGGCCGGAACCGGAGGATTGAACAGGGCCCCAGACGCATGTCGCCGGGGGCGGATGTTCAGGTCAGCAGGCCCGCATGGCGCAGGGCATCATCGACCAGTGTCTTGGTGGCGTCGGTCAGACCCGTCAACGGCAGGCGGACCTCTTCGCTGCACAGGCCCAGCTTGCTCATCGCGTATTTCACACCGACAAGCCCGGGTTCGGTAAAGATCGCCTGATGCAAGGGCATCAGCCGGTCCTGAACTTTCAGCGCCTTGGCGTAGTCGCCCGCGGCGGTCGCGGCCTGCAGCTCTGCGCAGAGACCGGGCGCCACATTCGCAGTGACCGAGATGCAGCCGACCCCGCCCTGTGCGTTGAAGCCGTGGGCGGTCGCATCCTCGCCCGACAGCTGGATGAAATCCGGGCCGCAGGTGATCCGCTGCGCGCTGACCCGGGCCAGGTCGCCGGTGGCATCCTTGACCCCCACGATCCGCGGCAGTTTCGACAACTCGCCCATGGTGTCGGGCGACATGTCGATCACCGAACGCGGTGGAATGTTGTAGATGATGATCGGCAGGGACGTGGCATCGTGAATCGCGGTGAAATGCGCGATCAAACCGACCTGCGTGGGCTTGTTGTAATAGGGCGTCACCACCAGAACCGCGTCGGCCTCGACCGATTCGGCATGCTGGGCCAGCCGCAGGCTTTCAAGCGTGTTGTTCGATCCGGCCCCTGCAATGACGGGCACCCGTCCGCCGGCGGCCTTGACCACCTCGGTCACGACGGTTTCATGTTCCGCGTGGGTCAGCGTCGGGCTTTCGCCCGTGGTTCCCACCGGCACCAGCGCCGACGTCCCTTCGCTGATCTGCCATTCGACCAGCTGTTTGAGCGTGTCCAGATCCAACTCGCCGTTGCGAAACGGTGTGACGAGGGCTGTCATTGAGCCTTTGAACATGGGCACGCTCCTTTATTCATGATCTGCGCGGAAAAAATTCCGCCTGACCCGCGACAGGTCCGCGATTGCTGTTGATCCCGGCCCGCCACAGATTATCGTCACAGGCTCTAGCCTTGGATGATCGGGAAATGCAAGTGATGTTGCGCATTCTGACACTTCTGTTGTGCCTTTGCGCGCTTCCCGCAGGGGCGGCGCGGGCGGATGACGCGCAGAACATGGCGCGCGCCATGGAATTGCTGCGCAAATGGGAGTGGCCCGAGGCGCTTGCCGCCGCGGGCGAGCCCGCAAGCGTGGCCAGCGACATCGTCGAATGGCACCGCCTGCGCGCGGGGTTGGGTGATGCGGCGGATGTTACCGGGTTCCTGGCGCGGCGCCCGGACTGGCCGGGCCTCGCGTGGCTGCGCCGCAAGAGCGAAGCGGCGATCGATACCCTGCCCTCCGACGAGATCATCGCCTTTTATCAGGAGATGCCGCCGCAATCTCCCGAAGGCGTCCTGAGCCGTGCGCGCGTGTTGATCGAAAATGGTCAGCAGGGCGATGCCGAGGCCGAACTCGTTCTGGCATGGCGCACGATGCCGATGGGGCGGCTGATCCAGGCGAACTATCTGCGCCAGCACGCGGACCTGCTTGCGCCGCACCACAACGCCCGGCTGGATCGCATGTTGTGGGACAACCACCAGGTCAGCGCGCGGCAGATGCTGTCGCTGGTCGATGAAGACCACCGGGCGCTGGCCGAGGCGCGGATCGCGCTGCGTGACATGGCGCCCGGCGTGGATGTCCTGATCGAAGCCGTGCCCGCGGAATTGAACGGAGCGCCTGGGCTTGCACATGATCGCTTTGTCTGGCGCGTCCGCAAGGGCCGTGACGACGATGCCATCGACCTTTTGATGGAGCGCAGCACCAGCGCCCAGGCCCTTGGCGAACCCGAGAAATGGGCCCGCAGCCGCGCCAATCTCGCGCGCAAGGCGATGCGCGCGGGCGAGCCGGAACGGGCCTACCAGATCGCGTCGCGTCATTACCTGACCGAAGGTGCATCCTATGCCGACCTGGAATGGCTGTCCGGGTTCATCGCGTTGCGGCAGCTCGATGATCCCACCACCGCCCTGCGCCATTTCCAGCATTTCGACAAGGCGGTCAGTTCGCCGATTTCGCGCGGGCGCGCCGGATATTGGCTGGGCCGCGCCTATGAAGCGCTTGGCGACAGTGATGGCGCGCATGATGCTTATTCACAGGCTGCCGAGCACCAGACGTCGTTTTACGGCCTGCTTGCGGCCGAACGGATCGGGCGTCCCTTTGATCCGGTTCTTGCCAATCCGCCCGACGTGCCGCCGTGGAAGGACGCGGCATTCATGTCATCCGGCGTGCTGCAGGCCGGGTTGCTGTTGCTGGAGGCCGGTGAACTCGACCTGGCCGAACGGTTTCTCGCGCATCTGGTCGAGAGCCTCGACCCGGTGCAGGCCAACCAGCTGGGCGAGATGGTCATCGACATCGGACAGCCGCACCTGGCGGTCATGATTGCCAAGCGCGCCGCGCAACGGGCGCTGGTCCTGCCGGGCGCCTATTTCCCGCTGCATCCGGTCGTGGATATGGATCTGCCGATGGCCCCGGAAATGACCCTTGCGATTGCGCGGCGCGAGAGTGAATTCGATCCCCGTGTGATCAGCGGTGCCGGCGCACGCGGTTTGATGCAGGTGATGCCCGCCACCGCAAGTGCCGTGGCCGAAGACATGGGAATCGCCGCCGGTCACAAGACCTCGCGCCTGATCGAGGAATGGGAATATAACGCCCGGCTGGGCGCGCGCTATCTCGCCGGGCTGGCCGGCAGCTTTGAAGGCAATGTCGTGATGATGGCCGCAGGATACAATGCGGGACCGGGACGGCCGCTGCAATGGGCACTGGATTTCGGCGATCCGCGCGACCCGGACGTGGATGTGATCGACTGGATCGAGTTCATTCCGTTCAACGAAACCCGGAACTACGTGATGCGCGTCACCGAAAGCCTGCCAGTCTATCGCGCGCGGCTGGGTGGCCCGGCACTTCCGGTTCCGTTCTCGCGCGAGCTTGCCGGATCAACTCTTGACGCGTTCGCGCCATAGGGTGAAGAGCCCGGCGGCGACGATGATCGCCGCGCCGATTGCCACGTTGTTGCGCAGGGTTTCGCCAAAGACCACCATTCCCAGCAGTGAGGCGAACACCAGCTGAAAATAGGCAAAGGGCTGCACCGCGCTGGCTTCTGCGGCCTCGTAGCATCTGATCAGCAGCCAATGCCCCAGCACACCGGTGATGCAAAGCGTCCCCATCCAGAGCCAATCCGAACTCGCCATCGGTTGCCAGAACCAGATGCCGATCGCAGTCATCAGCACCGCACCCACGGTGCCGGTGTAGAAAAAGCTGGTCGCCGTGGTGTCGCGCCGGGCGGCGTAGCGGTTGAGCAGGCCATAAATCGCGAACATCACAGATGAGACCAGCGGGATGATCGCCGCGGGGTCAAAGACCCCGGCACCCGGCTGCAGGATGATCAGGACTCCGACAAACCCGACGGCGATGGCCGTCCAGCGCCGCCAGCCGACCTGTTCGCCCAGGATCGGACCCGACAGCGCCGCAACCAGCAGCGGATAGCAGGCAAAAACCGCGTGGCTTTCAATCAGTCCGAGCACGGTAAAGCCGAACACCGCGACGCAGATCTCCGCCGCCAGCAACAGGCCACGGATGATCTGAACGGTCGGTTGCGAGGTCTGCATCGCCGCTCGCAAACCGCCGCGCGACCGCGCCGCCAGCGCGATCACGAAGGCCGCGAAGAACCAGTAGCGGATCATGACCACCATCAGCGTGTTGTATTCGCCGGCGAGATGGCGCGAGATACCGTCCTGGATGGCAAAGACCACCGTTGTGGCGATCATCAGCGCAACGCCGAGCGGCACGTTGTTCGATTGCTGCGGTGGGTGGGGCAGGCTCATGCCAGGACTCCCCTCACCATGTGCCGCTTGCGCCCGTATCCAGGCACCCGCGATATTTCGAAACCGGCCTTGGCCAGCCCGCGACGCACGAAACCTGCGGCGGTGTAGGTCGCCACGGTGCCGCCGGCAGAGGTATGGCGCGCGACGTCCGACAACAGGGGTTCGCCCCAGAGTTCCGGGTTCTTTGCAGGTGAAAACCCGTCAAGAAACCACGCATCTGCCCGCCCGGTCCAATCCGGCAGGGTCCGGCGCGCGTCGCCCTTGACGACCGTCAGGTGCAACGTGCCGAGATCACAGGATCCGCCACCGGTCCAGACCTGCAGAAAACGGTCCCGCCAGGCTGACAGCGACGGAAAAGCATCCAGCGCCTGCGCCATATCGGCGGGCGTCATCGCGAAGGCCTCGAAACTCGTAAAGCGCAGAGGCGAGCGGTGCCCGGCCTCTTCCCACGCCGCCCAGGCCGTCAGCATGTTCAGACCCGTGCCAAAGCCGAGCTCGCCGATGTGGAACCCTTCGCGGAACCGATCCGGCAGATCATTGCCGTCGAGAAAGACATGCCGTGTTTCCGCCAGCCCGTTCTCCAGGCTGAAATACGGATCGTCAAAGCGGGTCGAAACCGGCACATGGCCGTCGCGCCACTGCAATTCTGCCTGCTGGTCCTGCATGTCCGGAATCCGTAAGAAGGTCTCACAACGACGCGAGACATGGCGCAAGGAACGGGATTAGGCAATGGTCGATGTAACGATACGCGGCGCCGGCATCTTTGGTCTGTCGATCGCCTGGACCTGTGCCCGGCGGGGCGCATCCGTTCAGGTCATCGACCCCAACGGCCCCGGTTCGGGGGCATCCGGCGGCATCGTGGGCGCGTTGGCACCGCATGTGCCCGAGAACTGGAACAGCAAGAAGGCATTTCAGCTCGAAAGCCTGTTGATGGCCGAAGGCTTCTGGCAGGAGGTCGAGGCAACCGGAGGCGTTGCTGCGGGTTATGGGCGCACGGGGCGGCTGCAACCCATCGCGGACCAGCGGGCGCTTGACCTGGCGCGGCAAAGGGCCGAGACCGCGCGGCATCTCTGGCAGGGCCACGCGACCTGGACCATACGGAACGTCGCGGATATGGGCCCCTTTGCGCCGGCCTCTGCCACCGGTCATGTCATTCATGATACGCTCAGCGCACGCATACATCCAAGGCGGGCCTGTGCCGCGCTTGTCGCCGCGCTCGGGGTTCTGGGCGTGCCGGTCGTCACGGATGCGCCGGATCGTGGCCTTGTGGTGCATGCCACGGGTGTCGATGGGCTGACCGAGCTGTCACGGCCAGGCGGCAAAACCGCGGGTATCGGGGTCAAGGGGCAGGCGGCGCTGCTGCGGTTTGACGCCGGTGCGAACACCCCGCAACTCTTTGTCGATGCGCTGCACCTGATCCCGCATTCGGATGGCACGCTGGCCGTCGGTTCGACCAGCGAGCGAGACTATGACGATGCGCGCTCGACCGACGCCCTGCTGGATGAGGTGATTGAACGCGCCATCGCGGCAATGCCGATCCTGCATGGCGTGTCGGTGATCGAACGCTGGGCCGGTCTCCGGCCCCGTGCCCGAAGCCGCGCACCGATGATCGGTCACTGGCCGGGCAGGCGGGATCATTTCATCGCGAATGGCGGGTTCAAGATCGGGTTCGGCATGGCTCCGAAAGTGGCGCAGGTCATGGCCGATCTGTTGCTTGACGGGCAGGATGCCATCCCCGAGGCATTTCGGGTGGAGGCCTCGCTTTGATCCGGTACGGGCCTGTCCGGACCGCGCGGGATGCGCCTATCGGTCGATTTCGGCCCGCAACTTGTCCATCAGCGCCTGCAACGTCTCGCGGTACAATTCGCCCTTGAGCCGCCCGCTGTCGTCAAACTGGTTGCGGGAATCGGCCAGATGAAACTCGGGACCTTGCAACACCCGCGGCTGAAACGCCACGAGCATTGCGCGCAGGATGGATTGCGAGCGTTCGCCCCCCGACCGTCCCGAAGCCGCGGACATCACGGCGACCGGTTTGCCCTGCCAAGGCTTGCCGCGCGTCCGGCTGACCCAGTCCAGCGCGTTCTTGAGCACACCTGACGGCGCCTTGTTGTATTCCGGCGTCGAAATCACCACGGCATCCGCCGCCGCAATCTGGTCTGCAAGCGTCTGTACCTCGTCGGGAATGCCCGGACCTTCCTCGATATCGCCATCGTAAAGCGGCAGTCGCAGGTTGCCCAGGTCAAGCTCGCAGGGCCCAAAGAGGCGCGCGGCCTTGCGGATCAGCCTGGTGTTTGTCGAGTCGGCCCGCAAGGACCCGGAAAGTCCGAGAAGAATTGGCTGTGTCATGGTCGCTGCTGTCCTCACTGCAAGATGAATCCGCGTGCGTCGTCCTGTGCCGAAACGTCATCCGCCGCGCTACGGGCCCGTTTCACGCCGCGCGGATCGCATCCGCGCATATGCGGCAGGTCATCTTCAGGAGTTTCTCGGGATCACCACGATTTCGACGCGCCGGTTCTGCGCACGGCCTTCGGGGGTCAGGTTCGAGGCAAGCGGCTTTTCCTCTCCCTCGCCAAAGGTGTTGATGCGCGCCGGGCTGACACCGCCGCTTTGCAGGATATTCGCCACCGAATTGGCACGACGCAGGGACAGACCGAGATTATAGGTTGCGTCGCCCGTGCTGTCGGTATGGCCGATCACCTGCACATTGCTGTCGGGATAGCGCAACAGGTTCTGGGCCACCCGGCCGATATCGGCGCGCAGCGACGGGGTGACCTCGGCGCTGTCGGTGGCAAAGGTGATGTCCTGTGGCAGGGTGACGATCAGGCGGTCGCCGGCATTGGTGATGGTGATGCCGTCATTGGCCAGGTTCGCGCGCAGTTCGGCGGCCTGCTTGTCCAGTTCGTTGCCGATGATGCCACCCGCTGCCGCTCCTGCCGCCGCACCAAGCAGCAGATTGCCGCCTTCGCCACCGGTAAGAGCGGACACGCCAACACCGACCGCAGCACCGAGAAGCGCACCTTGCTTGGCCTTGGCATTCGGATCGGGTTCACCGCCCAGCGTCGCCGGATCGTTACAGGCGCTCAGGCCCACAGAAACGGTCAGCGCCGCAGCGATCACGTACTTGGAAGACATTTTATGTACCTTATGCTCGCGCCCCGTTCCGCCGGGGCTGGTTGCGCGCACTATAGCATGATCCGGCAGCCGGGCCTCAAGGCACATTATCGAGAGTTCCGGCAGAATGTCGCCGGGAAGGGTGCGTCAGGCGTCCGCGCGGGCAGATTCATAGGCGAGAAGTGCCCGCTTGACGGGAAGTCCCCAGTGATACCCGCCGAGCCCCCCGGATTTGCGCAGGGCACGGTGACAGGGGATCAGCCAGCTGACCGGATTGCGCCCGACCGCCGTACCGACGGCGCGAACCGCCTTGGGATGGCCGATGGACCCGGCGATTTCGGAGTATGTGGTGACATGGCCCGACGGAATCGTCAGCAACGCTTCCCACACCTTGATCTGGAACGGCGCCCCGATCAGGAAGAGCGGTGCCTTGTGATCCGATGGCTGCGCCCCGAAGGCGGTACGCACCCAGGGGCGCAGGGCTTCGGGGTTCTCGACGAAATCGGCGAGCGGCCACCGTCCTGCCAGATCCTCCATCGCTGCGGCCTCGCCGGTTTCGGATGAAAATCCCAGACCGCAGATGCCCTTGTTCGTGCCCATCACCAGGGCCGGGCCAAACGGGCTGTCAAACCAGCCCCAGGAAATCGTCAATCCCGCTCCCTTGGCCGCGAACGCGCCGGGGCTCATCGCTTCCCACCGCAGGAACAGGTCATGCAGACGACCCGATCCCGACAGGCCGATGCTGTGGCTGGCTTCGAGCGTGGTGAATCGTTCGCGCAGCAGGGTCCTGGCGTGGCTCAGTGTCAGGTATTGCTGATAGCGTTTGGGCGATACGCCGACCCACCGGGAGAACAGGCGCTGGAAATGCGCTGGGCTCATGTCCATCCGCGCGGCCAACTGATCGAGCGTCTGGGTCTCGCCGCCCTCGTCGATCAATTCGATCGCCCGCCGCATGACGTTGAAATGATAGCCGTCTTCCGGAATTTGCACGTTCATGACCTGTCATCCTGTCTCTCTTGTCCCAAGCTAGGTTATGGCCAACCCCGATGCGACCCGGAACTTGCGGTTTTGGCCTTCGCGAGGCATTGCAGCGCAAGCGTGCCTGGCACGGTTCCGATGGTCCCGTTGCGCGCACTCCGGTTGCAACCGCACGCCGCGCGACGTATCAGATTGACGCGAGGTAAGATGGAGGCAGGAAAGTGAGCCACACACCACCGGTCAAGTCCCTCGGGGCCAGCGACATCCGCGCACGAAAGGGTGGTGAGCCGCTGGTCTGCCTGACCGCCTACACGACGCCGATTGCCCGGATTGCAGACACCGAATGCGATCTCGTTCTGGTCGGAGACAGTGTCGGCATGGTTCTGCACGGGCTGCCATCAACCCTGTCGGTGACAATGGAGATGATGATACTGCACGGCAAGGCGGTGGCGCGCGGCCTGAAGCGGGCGTTGATGGTCGTCGACATGCCCTTTGGCAGCTATGAGGAAAGCCCCGAACAGGCATTGCGCAACGCGGTCCGGATCATGGCGGAAACCGGGGCGGGTGCGGTCAAGCTCGAAGGTGGCAAACACATGGCGGACACGATCCGTTTCCTTGTCGACCGGGGCATTCCGGTCATGGCGCATATCGGTCTGACCCCGCAATCGGTCAACGCGCTCGGCGGGTATACCGTGCAGGGCAAGGGAGATGACCGGCAAAGGATACTTGACGACGCGGCAGCCATCGCCGGGGCCGGTGCGTTCTCTGTCGTGTTGGAAAAAGTGCCCGCCGCGCTGGCCGACGAGATCACCGCGGCCATCGACATTCCCACCGTCGGAATTGGTGCATCGGCAGGGTGCGATGGCCAGATACTGGTGATCGACGACATGCTCGGGCTGTTTGACGCGTTCAAGCCGAAATTCGTCAAGCGCTATGGCCATCTTGCCGCCGACGCCGGCAAGGCGGTGCAGCATTATGCCAGCGAGGTCCGTGCGCGCAGTTTTCCGGCCCCCGAACACATTTTCGTCGACAAGGACAACCAGACATGAAGATCGTCCGCCGCAAGCCGGACCTGCGTGCATTGACCCGTAGCTGGCGGCTGGCGGGCGAGAGCATCGGGGTTGTCCCGACGATGGGGGCCCTGCACGACGGGCATCTGAGTCTGGTCGCGGCCGCCTGCGAACGGACGGACCGGGTGATCGTGACGCTGTTCGTGAACCCAAAGCAGTTCAACAATCCCGAGGATCTCGAGAAATATCCCCGCACCGAAGACTCCGATGCGCGCAAACTCGCCCCCTACGACATCGACGTGCTCTATGTTCCCGATGGGGCCGAGATGTATCCGGATGGGTTCGCCACCACTATTTCGGTCAGTGGTGTCAGTGATGGGCTGTGCGGTGCGACGCGACCGGGGCATTTCGACGGGGTTGCAACCGTCGTGGCCAAGCTGCTGCGTCAGACCGAAGCGGATTTCGCGTTTTTCGGAGAAAAGGACTATCAGCAAGTGCAGGTCGTGCGGCGGGTGGCAGAGGATCTGGATCTGGATTGCGAAATCGTGCCCTGTCCGACGGTGCGCGAGGAGTCCGGACTGGCACTATCCTCGCGGAACCTGCGCCTTGACGATGCGGCGCGACAAAAGGCCAGCATCATCTACGCGACCCTGTCCGCCGCCGCCGGCGCAATCACGGCGGGGCAGGACGTGGAACAGGTGCTTGATCAGGCCCGTTCCGAACTGCTGGAGCATGGGCTTGGCCCCATCGACTATCTGGAAATGCGCCGCGAGCGGGACCTGGCCCCGGTGCGGGATACCGGCGCCCCGGCGCGGCTCTTTGTTGCGGTGTGGCTGGACGGTGTGCGGCTGATCGACAATATCGGAATCGATTGATCTGCGCGCCGGGCGGCCCGTGGGAGCCACCCGGCATCGGGCCTGTCATTCGGCGGCGTCGCCGATCTTGTCCTGCGTGCGGGTTTCGAAATCGGCTGCATCATGGCGTTCATGCAATTGCATCCGGGGATCTCCCGAGGCGCGGTTGACCATGCGACCACGCTGCACCGCCGGCCTTGCGTCGATTGCCTGGGCCCAACGCAGGACGTTCGAATAGCTCTCCACGTCAAGGAACTCGGCGGCGTCATAGAGACGACCCAGAACCAGTTGCCCGTACCATGCCCAGTTGGCGATATCGGCAATCGTGTACTCTTCGCCCGCGAGATAGGTGCTCTCGGACAGGCGGCGGTCCAGAACATCGAGCTGGCGCTTGGTCTCCATCGCAAAACGGTTGATCGGATATTCCATCTTGACCGGCGCATAGGCGTAGAAATGACCGAACCCGCCGCCCAGATAGGGTGCGCTGCCAATCTGCCAGAACAACCATGACAGCATTTCGGGGCGATTGGCGGGATCGGCGGGCAGGAAGGCGCCAAACTTTTCTGCGAGATGCAACAGGATCGCGGCGCTTTCGAATACGCGGGTCGGCGGTGTGGTCGTGTGATCCATCATCGCCGGAATCTTGGAGTTCGGGTTGACCGAGACAAACCCGCTGCCGAACTGATCGCCCTCCCCGATGTTGATCAGCCAGGCGTCATATTCCGCATCCGCATGACCGGCGGCGAGCAGCTCCTCGAACATCACCGTCACCTTGACCCCGTTCGGGGTGGCCAGCGAATAAAGCTGGAACGGGTGCTGGCCCACCTGCAGGTCCTTGTCATGGGTCGGTCCGGCAATCGGCCGGTTGACGCTGGCGAAACGCCCGCCATTTTCCGAGTCCCATGTCCATACGCGCGGGGGGGTATATTCGCTGTTGTCGGTCATGTCCTGCATCTCTCCTGCGTGGTGTTTGCGACCCAATGTGAGGCTGATTTCGGCGATGTCCACCTGCACACGCGCACATTCGCTGCTTTTTGATGCGCAACCGCGCTAGAGCGCCTGACCGGTCTCACGGGTATACCACGTCCAGAAGATGCTGACGACGTAGGCCAGTTCGAACGCGATCAATGTCAGCCAGGGCTGTGTGAGCAGGGCCGCAGCAAGAAAGACGAAGCCGATCAGCAGGAATTTCACGCTCTTGCGGGCGACACGGGTCTTCTTGAACGAATAGGTGGGGATCCGGCTGATCATCAGCATGCCTACCGCGATCATGTAACAACCCACGATGACCGGCGACACGAATCCGGGGTCGCCAGCCTGAAAAGACAGGAACAGGGGTAACAGCACCAGAAATGCCCCTGCAGGGGCCGGAACCCCGACAAATCGGCCCCCCGAGGGTGTGGCGGTTTCGGATTTGCTGTCGAGATTGAACCGCGCGAGGCGCATCACGCAGCTCACCGCGTAGACCAGTACCGCGATCCAGCCCGCCCCGGTAGCGTCCTGCATCGCGAATGCATAGACCACAAGCGCAGGCGCCACTCCGAAATTGACCGCGTCAGCCAGCGAATCCAGTTCCGCCCCCATCGGCGATTCCGAACGCAAAAGCCGCGCCAGCCTGCCATCCATGCCATCCAGCACACAGGCGACCAGGATCATGATCACGGCGCCCCTGAACTGGCTGTTGAAGCCCATCCTGATCGCGGTCAGCCCGGCACAGAGCGCGATGATCGTTACCGCGTTGGGCAGCAATGTGACCAGCGGCATATCCGGACGTTGGGTTTGCCGGTTCCCGCTCATGGTCAGGCCGTCCGCCCGCTGCGCGGAGCCTCTTCCGAGGTCAGATCCGCGAGCACGGTTTCACCGGCGACCATCGATTGTCCGACACTCACCAGTGGTGAAACACCATCGGGCAAATAGACATCGACGCGCGAGCCGAACCGGATCAGGCCAAATCGCTCGCCGGTCATCATCTGTTGGCCCTCGTCCACGAAACAGACGATGCGGCGGGCGACCAGACCGGCGATCTGAACCACGGCGATCTGCCGCCCATCGGCCATTTCGATACACAGGCTGTTGCGCTCGTTGTCTACGCTGGCCTTGTCCAGAGACGCGTTCAGGAACTTGCCCGGGCGATAGGCCACCGCCGCGATATGCCCTGCGATCGGCACCCGGTTCACGTGGCAATTGAACACGTTCATGAACACGCTGACCCGCGTCAGCGGTGCATCCGGCATGCCCAGTTCCGCAGGCGGAACCGCCGGTTCGATAAGAGATACAACCCCGTCGGCCGGACTCACGAACAATCCGTCACGGATCGGGGTGGTGCGTTTGGGATCGCGAAAGAAATAATAGCACCATACCGTGAGCCCCGCACCGATCCAGCCCAGTGGTTCGAGGATCAGGAACAGCAGGAGTGATATGATGGCAAACCCCGCGACGAAGGGGATACCCTCGCGATGCATGGGTTTTATAAAGGTGCCAAGCATGGTCATGTGTGATCAGACGCCCTTTCACTGATTATTGTTCCTAGCGCAGCTTTCCGGCGACAATCAACGCGATTATCCGAACCGACCGGATTTCACGTCTGATGGGCCTGCTGCACACCCCCCGGGTCAGGGGGCGTTGCGATAGCAGACGACCTGGCCTGACGGCACCGGATCGGCGAGCCATTTGACCGAGCGGATAATGCCGAAGGTCGGGCGGGGGGGCACGAAAGAGCGCCCAGGTGAGAAAGACAGGCTGACTCAGGCCGCAGCCGATCTCGTCGATCCGCACCAACGGTCATGTGATTGCCGGAAACACCAACAAGAATTGCCGCCAAACGAAACTGTGCCGTTTGCCCATTTGCGAGAGATCGCCGCCCCGAGAGTCGCCACCGTCAAAGTCGCAACTTGCCCCGGTGAAGTCTATTGCGGCACCCGCCGCGAACGGGAGAGCCGCCCCCCGCCCGCCAGGATCGGTTCCGGCTCGTTATCCCCGCAGGATGCCGCCCGTCGCCTTGGTCACTTTCTCGACGATCTTTGCGCTGACCGCTTCGATATCGGCTTCTTTCAGGGTCGTCTTGGAAGGTTGCAGACGCACGGTCACCGCGAGGGATTTCTTGCCCTCGCCAAGATTGCCGCCGATGAATTCGTCGAAAACGCGAACGTCCTCGATCAGCGCCTTGTCGGCCCCGGCTGCGGCATTGACGAGATCGAGCGCATTCACATCCGTATCCACGACGAAAGCGAAATCGCGTTCGACCGCCTGCAAATCGCGCAGTTCCAGCGCCGCGCGCGTCGCCCCGCTCTTGCGGGGTTGCGGCACCTCGTCAGGCCAGATGGTAAAGCCCATCGCGGGCCCCTTGACATCCATCGCCGCAAGCACCCTGGGATGCAGTTCCCCGAACACCCCGAGCACCTTTTTCGGCCCCAGGCAAATCTGGCCATGCCGGCCCGGATGCCACCATTCGCGGGCACCGCGCCGGATTTGCACCTTGGCCGGAGCACCGATTGCCGCCAGCACCGCCTCGGCGTCGGCCTTGACATCGTAGAGATCAACCGGGCGCGATGCGCCGTGCACGTCCTTGGGGCCGGTGCGACCGACCAGAAGGCCGGTTATCAGGTTATGCTGCTCGCCCGGCTCGCCGCCGTGAAATGCCGGGCCGACCTCGAACAGGGCAAGATCCATGAAACCCCGCGCCTGGTTGCGCGCCGCGGCCTGCAGCAGCCCGGGCAACAGGGCCGGGCGCATGTGGCTCATTTCGGAGCTGATCGGATTTTCCAGCATGGTCGCATCGTCACCGCCGCCAAACAGCGCGGCGCTGGCCCGGTCGATGAACGAGTAGCTGACACATTCATTATAGCCGAGCGACGCGCAGGTGCGGCGCGCCGCCTGCGCCCGTCGCTGCGCGACGGTCATCACCGGCTTGGGCACGCCCGATGTGAGGCGCGGCAGGGGGCGGCCTTCGAGCCCGGTCAGCGATGCGACGCGCGCGACCTCCTCTACCAGATCGGCCTCGCCCTGCACGTCGGGACGCCAGCTTGGAACCTGCGCCATGTCTCCGTCGAGAACAAAGCCCAGCTTGCTCAGGGTTGCGCGTTGGGTCTCGGCGTCAATCTTCATGCCCACAAGGCTCTGCACCCGGTCGGTATCAAGCCGGTAGGCACGGGAGTGATCGGGCTCCGCGCCCGCAATGACAACCTCGGAAGGTTCGCCGCCACAGAGATCCAGGATCATCTGGGTCGCCAGTTCCAGACCGGGCAGGGTAAAGGCCGGATCGACCCCGCGCTCAAAGCGATACCGCGCATCGGAATTGATCTTGAGCGCACGGCCCGCCAGCGCGATCTGGATGTGATCCCAGAACGCGCTCTCGACGAACACGTCAACGGTTTCTCCGGTCACGCCCGTCGCCGCGCCGCCCATGATGCCGGCGATGCTTTCGGGTCCGGTGTCATCGGAAATCACCATCACGCCCGGCTCAAAGGTGTATTGCTTGTCATCCAGCGCCGTCAGGCCCTCGCCCCCTGTCGCACGATGCACCCGCAATCCGCCGTTCATCCGCGCCACGTCGAACACGTGCAGCGGCCGGTTGCGGTCAATGGTGAAATAGTTGGTGATGTCGACCAGGGCCGAGATCGGCCGCAGACCGACGGCCCGCAGACGGTCCTGAAGCCATTGCGGGCTGGGGCCGTTCCGGACGCCACGGATCATGCGCCCGGCAAAGAGCGGGCAACCGTCCAGCGTATCCGCGTCGATGCTGACCGGAACAGGGCAAGGGAAATCGCCCGGAACCGGCTCGACATCATACTGTTTCAGCGTTCCCAGTCCGCGTGCGGCCAGATCGCGGGCGATGCCTTCGACCCCGAGCGCATCAGGGCGGTTGGGCGTGATCGCGATCTCGATCACCGGGTCCACCTTGGCCGGATCGTTCTCGGCCAGCCAGTCGATGAACCGGTCGCCCACCTCGCCGCTGGGCAGTTCGATGATGCCGTCATGCTCGTCTGACAACTCCATCTCGCGCTCGGACGCCATCATTCCGAAGCTCTCGATGCCCCGGATCTTGCCAACCGCGATGGTCGTGTCGATTCCGGGCACGTAGACGCCGGGCTTGGCGACAACCACCGTGATGCCTTCTCGTGCGTTGGGCGCGCCGCAGATGATCTGCAATTCGCCCTCATCCGTCGCCACCTTGCACACCCGCAGCCGGTCGGCATCGGGGTGCTGCTCGGCATGCACAACCTTGCCCAGGGTAAAATCCGCCAGCCGCGCCGCAGGGTTCGTCACCTCTTCCACTTCAAGGCCCAGATCGGTCAGGGCATAGAGTATCTCGTCAAGGCTGGCTTCGGTATCCAGATGGTCTTTCAACCAGGAAAGCGTGAATTTCATGGCACGGGCCCTTGCGGTCAGTTCGCGTTGCCGCAGGCAATGGCAAAGAAATCGCCGGTGTGCAAGCCGGGCGCATGCGTTTCCACGGACGCCACCCGCATCACTCGCGGCTTTGCGCCGTCTGATGTGCGGCCCTATTAGCCGTCCAGACGACCAATGTGCCGATCAGGGCAAGTATCGCGATATACAGGAATTCATATTGAAAGCGGGACGTATCGAGCAGGCCCATCGCGATCGCCCCCTGTTCAAGGGCCATACCAAACAATGGCAGGAACGCAATCGCGGCCGTATAGCCCTGAGCGCCCGCGACACTGATGGCCCAGAAGGTCAGGAACATCGACGGTGCCCTCAGAAACACTCCGACTGCAATACCGGAGAGGATGAGCGGCAGGCTGAACGCGCCCAGGACGTCCGCACCCTGCAGGACACGCACGACGAGGAAAACCGCTGCCGTGATCGCCAGCACCACGCCGGAAAACCACGCGCGCCCCGCCGGTGTGGCAGACCTGTTCTCGGGATGATGCTCGGCAATCAGGTTCATCCCCGCGAGACACAGCGCGTTCAGACCCATCAGACCCATGACAACGGCGCGGGTATCGCTCTGCAGCCGCATTGCCATCCACGCAACCGCCACAAGGATGAGAATGTGACCGGGCCAGGCCATAGGGCGTGGCCACGTGCGGCTCCAGAGCAGCACCACAAGCGCGACAACGGGCAGATTGATCGCACCTATTGTCCCGGCTTCCAGCACGCTGATGGATGCCAGCACGGCGGTATACAGCGCAGCCGAGAGCACCCGGAGCGCGCCCAGGGCCCAGGTGGACACTCTTGTAAAGCTTCGCCGCGCCCGTGCCCCGCGATAGCCGATCGCCAACAGGGTGATGCCGCCGGCCACGAGTTGCAGGAAACTGAACATCCACGGATCGAGCCCGAAATTGACCAGCACGACGCGACTGGCGACACTGAGAACGGCCCAGGACAGGACAGCCGCGATGGTGATCATGGTTTCGCCCAAACCTACCTGCCTTCCTTAACCGACCCGGGAGCCGTTGCCGCGCCGGCAAACGGAAACACGGTATCGAAACAGGTTTGCCACGGTCGCGCGCCTGCGCGAAGACGCTCTTTCAAGAAAGCTGTCCGTCATCGCGGTAACGACGGTGAACCGCCGCATCTCAGCTCTTGGTCTCCAGATATCGCCGCTTGGCCTCTTCGGTGCGGCCATAATCCCGCACCATCGCCTCGATCGCCGCTTCATCCGACTTGTCCGCATAGCGGAATTCGCTGTCGGCATAGCGGTTGATCTCTTGCAGGACCATATCGGTGGTGATCGGCACCCGCAGATCGGCAATCATCGCCTTCTTGGTATCGTAATCCCTGAACAGGAACAGGTCGGGGTTCTCCATCCATTCGTCGGGCAGTTCGAAATCCATCGCCCGTACCTTGACCGCGTCGGTGATGTTCTTGATCGCGCGGCCGGTAAACCGTTCGTCCGCCTGCTGGATCGCCTTCAGGTAGGTTCCCATCCTCGCAATCGTGTCCAGTTCGCCGACCTCGTCGCGAACCCGGTCGAACACCGCGCGCAAGCTGTCTTCGTGGGGGCGATTGTGACCCTCGAAGCTGGCCGCCACGGCGGTCTTGATCTCCTGCGCCGCGTATAACGCGTGATCGCCCAGCGGAATCTCGTGGTTGTTGCCCATCAGAAGGGCCAGGATGTCGATGTAGTCCTCGCGCGTCTGTGGGCCGTCAACGAGGAAACGCGCACCGGCGCGCTGGCGCAGGGCGTCATCGACGTTCTCGGGATAGTTCGAGAACATGCCAAAGGTGCAGTTGCCGCGCACGACCGTATTGGCCCCTGCAAAGCTCTCCATCAGGACGGCCGTGATCTCGAGCTGTCCCGCGCTCGATTGCCGGTCGCCGCGTTTGCCGGCCAGCTGGTCGATGTCGTCGATGGTGCCGAACCCGATCACCGCCGGGTCAAGGATCGTGTTGATGAACGCCTTGGCATTCTGCCCGGATTTTCCCTGATAGCTGTCGATGTTGTCGGTGCTCAGGTTCTGATAGCGAAAGGGATAGCCGGCATTCTGGCAGTAGTCGTTTATCATCCCGGCCATCATCTGGATCAACGTGGTCTTGCCGGTGCCCGGTTTCCCATCGCCCATGAAGGTAAAGATGAATCCGCCCAGTTCGGCGAACGGGTTCAGATGGCGTTCGAAATCGTAAGCCATGAGCATCTTGGACAGCTTCATCGCCTGGTATTTGGCAATGTGGTTTCCGACGACCTCGTTCGGCTTTTTGAACGCCATGGTCAGTGTCGTCGATTTTGCCCGCGTTGCCGGAACAAAGCCGCGCAGCGTCAGGTCATCCGCCTCGACCCGCCAGACGGCATCGGTGAACGACGCAAGATGCGGTGCGTTCTGCGCCCGCAGCGCCGCCTTTTCCATGAGCTGTTCCGCGAAATCGCTGCAACTTGCGACGAGACGGGCGTCGTCGCTGGCGTGCTCGGCCAGCTTGGCGTCGAGCTCCCAGAGCGCGCCATGCAGCGCCAGCATGCCATTGTCGGTCAGAACCTCCTGCACCTCGCCCAGTTCGACCGAAACCTCGGACAGATGCGAGGACAGAAGGTAGGCCAGGGCATTGGCGAACACGTGCAGCGTCACCAGCGCCTCGGCGGACAGCAGTTCGGTAAATTCGCTCTTGCGTGCCGGTGCGAGATCACCGGCGAGATTCGCACGTTTCAATTCGGCCAGCGGGGTCGCCTCGCCATAGGTCTCGGCGGCTGCCAGGGATATGGACAACGCCCGGCGCAGTGCCTGCATCACCGTGGCCTGTTGCGGCGAGGTCAGCACGTCGCCTGCGTCCGCGGCCTCGATCCGCTCGATCAGCCGTACACCATCCGGGCGCGTGCTGCGCTTTGTAACCAGCCCCGGCGTGGTTGAGCGAAACCGCCGTCGCGTCCCGATGCCCGTGGAGCGTTCGGGCGCGGATACCTCGCGCGCCTCGGCAATGCGCGGCACATGATCGAACCCGGCGAGCAATGCCTCTGCCGCCGGGTAATGTTTGCGAATATCATCCTCGCGCAGTTCCATCTGGTCCGTGGTCAGGCTCATCCGATGTCATACTCCGTCGCAAATCCTGCCCCAGATTGCGCGTATTCCGGGGCCGCATCAAGGCCATGCGCCGCGATTGCATCGTCGCGGAAACGGGATCGCCAAATCGGGTGTTTGTCGTTTCAAAGGCGTCGTTCCTGCGCTAGGAACAACGCAAAATGAAAGTGATCAGATGAGTCTCAGGCCCGACCTCTCCGAATTGCTGGCCCGCGCGCGCGCCGACCTGCGCATGGGGGTGCCGGTTGTCCTCGCCGATAACGAAGCGGCGATCCTCGTCCTGTCCGCGGAAACCCTGACCGGGGATCGCCTGGCCGACCTGCGCGCGGTGGCGGACAGGCCGGTCGTGGCCATCACCGCACGTCGGACGGAAACGCTCAAGGCGCGGGCTTATGATGGCGATCTCGCGCGGATCATCATGCCCGCGGATGCAGATGCGAACTGGGTCCGGTCGGTCGCCGATCCCGCCGACGATCTGATCGCACCGATGAAAGGACCGCTGATGTCGGAACGCGGCGGCAACGCCGATCTGCACCGTGCGGCGCTGAAGCTGGCCAAGGCCGCGCGCCTGCTGCCTGCGGTGGTCGCGGTGCCGGTGAGCGAACCGGCGCTGTTTGCGGCCCGGAACGGTCTGACGCTGATCGATCACGAGCAGGCCAGCCGGCAATTGAACGACCGCAGCCCGCTCGACGATATTGTCAGCGCCCGCCTGCCGATGCAGGTATCCGATGCCGGTCGGCTGCATGTCTTTCGCCCCGAAGACGGCGGCGAAGAACATTACGCGGTGGAAATCGGAAAGCCAAAGCGTGACCAGCCGGTTCTTGCGCGGCTGCATTCGGCCTGCTTTACCGGCGACCTGCTGGGCAGTCTCAAATGCGATTGCGGTCCGCAATTGCGCGCGGCCATGGCGCAGATGGGGGCCGAGGGCGCGGGGGTGTTGCTGTATCTCAACCAGGAAGGCCGGGGTATCGGACTTGCCAACAAGATGCGCGCCTACAGCCTTCAGGATCAGGGCTTTGACACGGTCGAGGCCAACCACCGCCTCGGTTTCGAGGATGACGAACGCGATTTTCGACTTGGGTCCGACATCCTGAAATCACTGGGGTTCTCGTCGGTGCGGTTGCTCACGAACAATCCGGCCAAGATCGCGATGATGGAGAAAACCGGCATCCGCGTGGCCGAGCGCGTGCCGCTGAAGGTGGGTGAAACCGCATTCAACACCGGATACCTGGCGACCAAGGCAGCGAAATCCGGCCACCTGCTGTGAGCGTGAGGGATATGGTGCTGACCCCCACGGGGGTTCGATTTGCCGGGCGCCGCTTTCCCTGCTCGATCGGCAAGGGCGGCGTCACCGTCGGCAAGCGCGAGGGCGATGGTGCGACGCCGGCAGGCGTTCATCGCATTGTCGGCCTGCTGTACCGTCCCGACCGGATGGCGCGCCCCGCGCCCTGGGCATGCCCGGTAGGGCCGGTTGACCTGTGGTCGGACGATCCGCGCGATCCCGAGTACAATCTGCACGTCCGCAAGCCCCACGGGTACAGCCACGAAGCGCTGCGCCGCGCCGATCCGCTCTACGACCTGGTGCTGATGACCGATTGGAACTGGCCCCGCGCGTTGCCCGGAGCGGGTTCGGCGATATTCCTGCATCAATGGCGCAGGCCCGGATACCCGACCGAAGGTTGCATCGCCTTCCGGCGCGATCATCTCCGCTGGATCGTGGAACGTGCCACTCCGGGAACAAGGTTGGTCGTATCGCCCCATATTTTTCGCCGTTCCCTGGCCGGAACGAAACGACATTCCGGCACCGCCGCCATGTCATGAGAGTAGGTCGGAATTGGTGCCTGCGACTTCCGGAGTGAATGTGTTGCTGACGTGACCTCCCGGACAGGTCGGGGACGCGATCATTTCGATCACGCAAAAATGCGTTGCAATCCCGCTCTTTCTTGCGACACGGGATATTGCGGGGCGGACCGTACCACGTCCGAGATCCGCGAAAACAGGCAGCGTTCGACAAGTCCGGACGTCTGGAATGGGGCCTTGCACAATGCGATACGATCTCGATCAGTTGGATACGTTGCTGACGGTGATGGAACTCGGCACCGTGACGGCGGCGGCGGCGCGGCTGAACCTGTCGAAATCGGTGGTCAGCAAGCGCATCAGCGATCTTGAACTGGAACTGGACGCGGCGCTGTTTCGTCGCAATGCCGGCAGGATCGTACCCACCGAGGCCGCACACCGGCTGGCCGACCGTATCCGCCCGGCCCTCGCGGATCTTCGCGCCGCAGCAGAGGCGGCAGGCTCGGGTGGAGATCAGCAGATCCGCGGCATGCTGTCGATCGCGGCTCCGGTCAGTTTCGGCACCCTGTACCTGTCCCCCATACTGGCACGTTTCGCCGCCGCGCATCCGGGGCTGACCCTGCGGGTGGATTACGATGACCGGTTCATCGACCTTGCGCGGACGGGCGCGGACCTGGCGATCCGTATCGGGCCGCTCGCAGACAGCGCGCTGATGGCGCGCAAGCTGTGCGAGGACAGCTCGATGCCTTGTGCCGCTCCGGACCTGCTTGAAAGGCTTGGCCGGCCAGAGACGCCGCAAGATCTGACCGGTCAACCGGTGATCGGCTACAGCCACATGCCCAATGCCGAATTGTGGCGCTTTGGCCGGGTGAGACCTGCCGTTTCCGAGGTGATGACTATCAACAACGGCGAGGCAATACGCGATCTCGCCATTGCCGGGGTCGGGTTTGCCATGTTGCCGGGTTTTCTCGCCGAACCGGCATTTGCAGAAGGCACGCTCGAGCGTTTGCTGCCTCAGACGGCAAACCGTCCCCTGCCGATCCACGCGGTTTGGCCGCCGGTCCAGCCCATACCGGCAAAACTTCGCGCCTTGATCGATCATTTGACCAAGGAGTTCTCTGCAGGGGCACCCTGGAAGAGGCCGACCTAGCCGCGCGCGTCAGCGGCTGGCCATGAAACGGCATGCAGACACGCAGGCGACGCATGGAACATCCCCCTGGCGTTGTCAAAACGCGCCTGCCCAGGATCGCTTTGGTTCCTGGCCCTGTGGGGTGTGCGAGACCGGGCGCAGGTTGAACCCGCGCCCGGCCGCTTGTCAGAACTTGAGCGAGGCGGTCAAGAAGACGCTGCGCCCGGGCTCGTTCAGCGCGACCACGTTTGACAACCCATTGCCGTCGGATGCACGCGAGACATAGGTTTCGTCAAAGAGGTTGCGGACATCCAGCCTGAATTCGATGTTCTGATACGACGGCGGCGTATAGGTCGCATAGACATTGACCACTTCGTAGCCGGGCAGCGCACTCATCCCGCCGACGCCATCCGTATCGTCGTTCTGCAGCGCAATCTCGGCGGTGCCGCCGATGGCGATGTCGGGTGTCACGGCGTAGCCTGCGGAAATGCCGAAAATCTGTCCGACCGGGCGACCGTAGTAATAGGCCGTCGAGGAAATCGGCGCTCCGTCGAGCTTGACGTCCGCGTCGGTATAGTTGACGCGAATGAACCCGCGCTCGCCGAAATATCCCACCGATGCGTCAAACCCCTTCGACGTCAGGTCGGCAAGCTCGCGGCTGGCGGTCAGCACGTCGTTGACGTCATTGACCTTGGTATAGAACAGTGCCCCGCTGGCTTCCCACGGACCGCTTTCATAACGCAGACCGATCCGGGCATTGTCGCCGCGCGAGGCTTCGGGCGTTCCATAGACCCATGCTCCGCCAAGGTTGATGAGCGACGCTTCGCTGAGCTCGAATCCGCCCCAGCTCGACGCGGCACCGATATTGAAGGTCAGGGTGTTGCTCAGAACCACATCCGCCTGCGCGTTCAGGCTGACGCCGGTTTCGTTGTATGTGCTGCCATCGGCCAGTTCGTAACGCTGGCTGTCGATACGTCCACCATAGGACAGGGACAGCCGGTCGCCGATATCCTGCCGCATCTGCGCATAGAGACCGATGTTATCCAGCGTTTCCTTGCCCGTCGGGGTCGTCAGCGGGCCTTCGGGCGTCGCCGTGTCGTGAAAGAAGTCGATGCCTGCGGTCAGGGTCCCGTTGGCCAGCGTGAAATCATTCTCGATCTTGCCGCTCAGGCTGTCATTGGTGCCGATGGCGGCGCCTGCCTCGGTGTATTGCTCATTATAGCTGAGTTGCACCATCGGCGCGAAGGCGCCGCTGGGTGCTTCGTCGGTATAGGTGAACGTATAGGATGTGCGCTCTGACAGGGCGGGCAGATAAACGCTGTCGCGTCCTGCAACGCCTGCGAAATCCGGGCGTGCGAAATAGTAGCCGCCAGGACCCTGCTGCATGGCACGATCGCCGTTGTCCTTGGTCTGGTTGGCCGCAAATTCGAACCGTTTGCCGTTGTCGGTGGTATAGGCGAATTTGCCGGTAAACGCGCTCAGGTCCGGTTGCGTGCCCGGTACGACATTGCCCGCGCCGTCCTCGTAGTCGTCACCGGTGGTCGCAACGCCGTTCAGCAGGTATTCGAAACCGCCGGCCTGGCCGTAGACCGTCAGCGACCTGCGGAAGCTGTCACCGTTGTCACCATAGCTGAGCAGTGCATTGCCGCCGAATGTCTGCCCCGCTTCCAGAACGTCGCGCGCATCGATGGTTTCATAGGCGATGAGACCAGCGAGCGCACCCGGACCGGCATCTGCCGGGGCGAGGCCCGAACTGATCTCGACCTGCTTGAGCAGCGACGGATCCATCAGGACGTTGCCCGTATGATGGAAGGCCGACTTGTTCTGGCGGGCACCATCAATGGTCACCGACAACAGGCTTTCCTCGATCCCGTGTACCACAACCTTCTGGGCGATCGCGGCACCGCCGCTGGACACGATTTCGGATTCCCCGTCAAATACCTCTGCCATCGACGACGGGTTGCGGGCCTGGATTTCCTCGGTGGTGATCCTGGTGTTCCCCAGGGTCTCCTGCGCCTCGTCGGATTCGACGCGGATGATATCCAGTTCGAATGCTTCCTGTGCGGCCGCCGTGCCGGCGCAAAGTACCGCCGCCGAGGCCAGCAGCGCGGCCTTTCTTGTCAGAACCATGTGTCCTGCCCTCTCGTTTTTCTTGTCGGAATTGGCTGGCAGGCCAGGGCGCGTGCGCCGGCTCTCGCTCGCTGTCGCGGTCCGCTTAGGGTCTCTTAGTTAATTGGTCAAGTATTGCAGGCCGGATTTCACACGAGCACCACAGGCCGGTCATCGACCAGATGCACTTTTGCATCAGTTTCGAACACGTCCGCCATCAGGGCGGGGGTGATGACGGCACCCGGAGCGCCGTCCGCAACAATCCGTCCCTCGCGCATGACAACCACGCGGTCGGCGAAGGCGGCGGCATAGTTGATGTCGTGCAGTACGATCACGATGCTTTTCCGGCCGGTGTCGGCCATCTGCCTGAGCAGCCTCATCAGGTGACGTGATGCGGCGATGTCCAGATTGTTCAGTGGCTCATCCAGCAAAAGATAATCGGTTTCCTGCGCGTAGGCCATTGCGACCATCGCGCGTTGCCGCTGACCACCGGAGATCTCATCGAGAAACCGATCGGCCAGTGAGGTGAGGGAAAACAACCGCAGGGTTTCCTCGACTATTTCACCGTCGCGCTTGCCGGGGCGGCCACGATGCCACGGATAGCGGCCCATCATGACCGCCTCGCCGACGCGCAGACGTGCGGAGATCTGCGCGGATTGCGGCATGATTGCCAGAACCCGCGCCAATGCCGCATCCGAACAGGATCCGATTTGCAGCGCATCGACCCTGATCGTGCCGGTGCCGAGAGGTTGCAGGCGCGCAATCAGTGACAACAGGGTTGATTTGCCGGCCCCGTTTGGTCCGATCAATGCGGTCACACCCCCGCGTGGCAGATCGAGGTTGATGTCCTGCAGGATCGGCTTTCCCTGAATCGAATGTTTCACACCGCGGATCGAGATCATCGGATATGCCTTTTCAGAACAAGGAACAGAAACACCAGCCCGCCCAGCAATTCGACAACCACGGGCAGGGGGGTGGACAGGTCGAGAACCCGCTCCATCACGGTTTGCCCGGCGACCAGCACGATGCACCCGACCAGCGCCGCCGTCGGCAGCGTGACCGCATGGCGCGTGCCCGGCGCGACGAGGTAGGCCAGCGCGGTGACGATCAGGCCAAACAATCCCGATGGCCCTGCCAGCGCCGTCGCCGAGGCGACCAGCACGCAGATCAGGGCGAGCACCTGTTTGCGCCCGCGTTGCGGATTTTCCCCGAGACCGGTTGCAAGCTCGGAGCCAAGCGCCAGAACATCCAGCCGGAACCGAACCCGCCACGTCAGTGCAAGCGCCGGCAGGCTCGCTGCGGCTGTCAGGACCAGCAGCCCGGTGTCCACATGGGTAAAACGCGCAAAGCTTGCGGCCTGGATCATCTGGAACTCACTGGGGTCGATCATCCGTTGCAGGAATTCGGTCAGCGACCGGATCAGAATCCCGGCAACGATCCCGGTCAGCACCAGCTTGATCATGTCGCCCTTGGCCCCGAACATGAGCACGCCGAACAACAGCATGCCAAGAGCGGTCATCGCCGCGAGGTTGATCGCAAAGATGACCGGTGCGGGGATCGCGGCAAACCCGGCAAGCCCAAGGACCTGAACCATCGCGGTCAGGATGAGGATATAAAGGGCGTCGAACCCGATGAGCGAAGGCGTCAGGATGCGATTGCCCGCAATCGTCTGGAACAAGACCGTGGCGGTGGACAGGCAGATCCCGACCAGCAGCAGCGCAGCGAGGCGGCGCAGGCGGAATTGCAAAAGGAATTCCCAGGAACCGACCGCGCCCAGCAGCATGAAGGCGACGCAGGACAAAGCGAGCAGGCCACAGAGCAGGGCCAGACGCCTATCCATGGCGCGGCTCGCGATAGAGCAGGATCAGGAACAGAACGGCCCCGACCACACCGATCACCGCTGCGACCGGCACTTCGAACGGTGCCCTGATGGTGCGGCCGCAAATATCCGCTGCAAGCACCAGCCCCGCCCCGATCAATGCGGTGAACGGCAATGTTCGCGGCAGGTTGTCGCCCATCCTGCGCGATACAAGATTGGGAACGACGAGGCCGACAAAGGGGATGGCGCCCAGCGTAACGACCACCATCGCGGTAACGACCGACACCGCCAGCAATCCCGCCGCCGTGACATTCCGCACGTTGATCCCGAGACTGCGGGCCACGTCATCGCCAAGGTTGAGAAGCGTAATGCGCCCGGCGATGAACCATGTCGCCGCCGCCGCCACACCGGCGATCCAGAGCAATTCGTAGCGGCCCTTGAGAACGCCCGACAGTTCGCCGGTGAGCCAGACCTGCAAGTATTGCATCATGTCGCCCTGATAGGCGACGAAATTGACAGCGGCCCCGATCAGACCGCCGTAGATCAGCGCAACCAGCGGTACCAGCAGGGGTTGGGTCGGCGGCAGCGGCCGGATCAGCACCAGCAATCCCACGCTGCCCGCCAGGGTGGTTGCCGCGGCCAGGCACATCTTGATCCAGACCGGCGCACCGGGGATCAGCAGCGTCGCCAGCAGGACCCCGAGCGCGGCGCTCTGCCCGGCTCCGGCCGTCATCGGCTCGACAAAGCGGTTACGCGCCAGCACCTGCATGATCTGGCCGGTGATCGCCAGCGCCGCACCGGCGAGCAAGGCCGCGAGGGTGCGGGGCAGGCGGCTGGTCAACATCAGGCGCGTGGCTTCGGGGTCGGTGAACACATCGCGCGGGCTGAGCGGGATGACACCGATGAACAGCGAAATGACCGCCAGAAGCAGGACGCCGACAAGTCCAAGCCACAGGCGCATTCGGATCTCAGGCCGACTCTGCCAATGCGGCGATAAGGTCGTCGAGGGTACGGATGATGGCCTGCGCCCCTCCTGCGGCGATATAGGTTTCCGCCGGTGCCAAATAGATCACGCTGCCCGATTTCCAGGCCCCGGTGTCATGGATGAGGTTATTGTCCAGTGTCGCACGGGCGTTCTCGGTCCCTTCGCCCACGGCCTGACCGCGATCGATGACAACCAGCGTATCCGGGTCCGCTGCGGCGATGTATTCAAAGGTCACGGCCTCGCCGTGGCGCGACTCGGAAATGTCGTCCACGGCCTGTGGCCAGTTCAGCGCGGTATGCAGCCAACCGAAACGGCTGTCGCGGCCAAATACCGACAGTTTGGGCCCGTTTGTCATCAGGATCAGCACGTTGCCGCGATCCGCAACCATGGCTCTCGCACGCTCGAGCCGGTCGGAGATCGCGCGCCGCAGGTCTTCAGCGGTATCTTCGGTCCCGGTCAGCGCGGCATAGGCGTCCAGCCGCGACAGGCCATCCGCGATCATGTCGGTGCCGATGGTCATGTCGGCGACCGGGGCAATGGACGACAACGCGTCTGCCATCGCCACCGAGCGACCGCCCACCACGATCAGGTCGGGGTTCAGTGCGGCGATCGCCTCGAAATCGGGTTCAAACAGGGACCCGACGGCGGGAAGCCCTGCGGTCGCCTCGTCCAGGTAGTCGACGAAGAGCGGGGTAACCACACCCGAAGGCGCGACCCCGAGGGCCGTCAGCGTGTCGATTGCGGCCACGTCCAGCGCCACGATGCTCTCGGGGCGTTCGGCCACCGTCATGGGCCCGGACGCGGTCTCGACGGTGATCGGCTCCGCAATGGCGGATGTTGCTGACATGGTCACGAGGAAGGAAAAATATCGTAGAAAACGCAAGGACATGGCCGACTCCTGAGGATGTGTTGGCTCACGCTGCTGGCGTTGGCTACTGACGTTCGGGGCCGCAATAGGGCGTTGTCCGGTGAGGGTCAAGAGATTACCATAGTAAAAGAATCGGAAATGGGAACGCCGCATGTTGTCGTCGCAAGGCCACTTTGAAACCCCGAACGGATCGAAATACCTGCAACAATTGTGCAGGCATTTTGCGCATAAGGTCGCCGTGGAGTTCGACGACACATCCGGCCATGCAGATCTGCCGCCGGGGCGCGCCACCCTTGTCGCCGACGATCACGGGCTGAAGATCGTGATCACGGCCGAGGATGAAAAGGGTCTGGGGGTGGCCCGTTTCATCGTCGAGGATCACCTCAGGCGGTTTGCGTTTCGCGAAGAGTTTTCAGATCTCGAGTGGACCGAGGCGTAAGGGCCGTTGCGACCGAACAGCGAATGTCGTCATGCCGATGTGGCGCGGTTCAGTCGACGGGCGCGGCCCGCAATTCGTCCTCCAGCGCGCGTTCGACCGCGCCGCGCGGCTTGGTAAAGCGGGCGAGCAGGTCATAGAGCACCGGTGTCACCACCAGCATCAGCGCCGACGCCATGGCCAGCCCCGCGATGATCACGGTGCCGATGGCATTGCGGCTTTCGGCGCCCGCCCCGGTGGCCAGGACCAGCGGCAAGGCACCCAGGATCGTGGACAGGACCGTCATCACGATGGGCCGCAGCCGCAGCACGGCGGACAGGACCACCGCTTCGCGTGTGGATTTTCCCTCATCACGCAGCTGGTTGGCAAATTCGACGATCAGGATGCCATTCTTGGCGACCAGCCCGATCAGCAGGATGATCCCGATCTGGCTGTAGATATTCAGCGACAGGCCCCCGAGCGCCATCGCATAGATCGCGCCCGCGACGCCGGCGGGCACGGTCAGCAGGATGGTTACCGGGTGAATGAAACTCTCGAACTGGGCGGCCAGAACAAGGAATACGATGAGCAGGGAAAGAGCGAAGACCATGCCGGTGCCCGCCGACGTATCCTTGAAGGTGCGCGACTGGCCTTCGTAGCCCAGTTTGCCCCCGGCTGGCAGGATGGTGCCTGCCGCCGCTTCCAGGTCGTTCAGCACTCTCCCCAGATCCGCACCGGGGGCCAGCGCGCCCGAGAGTTGCACCGAAGGCAGGCGGTCGAACCGTCGCAGCGAGGGCGAGGCCGCATTCTCCGTGACCGAGACCAGCGCACCAAGGGGCACGAGTGTTTCGCCATCTCCGGAGCGAATGAATATGTTGTCGATATCCGAGGGCGATTGGCGGTCCTGCTCTTCGGCCTGCAGGATCACCGGATACTCCCGCCCCCGGCTGACAAATGTGGTGACCTGCCGCGAGGCGAGCATGGTCTGCATGGTATTGGCGACGGTATCGACCGAAATCCCCAGATCGTCGGCGCGGGCACGGTCTATATTGACCTCGAGCTGCGGCAGGTTCTGTTCAAAATTGATCTCGGGATTGGCGAGCCCCTCGATCTGCTCCGCCTGCATCAGCAGGGCGGTTGCCCAATCCTTTACACTGTCGAAATCCGGCCCGCTGACCACGACGCGTACCGGCGTGGAACTGCCGCGCAGTCCCAGCCCGGCCGGTGTGACCGGAAAGCCCCGGGCCAGAGTCATGCGGGCGATCTGCGGTGCGATGCGCCCGACCACGTCCGCGGCGGGCATGGTCCGCGCGTCCCACGGTGCCAGACGAAACACCACGAAGGCACGCCATGCGCGGTTGCCGAAGCCGGAGAAGGTGAACACGCTTTCGATCACGCCCTCGTCGCGCAGCGGTTGCAGGATTTCCTCGACCTGCCGCGCGGCGAGATCGGAATATTGCACCGTGCTGCCCTGAGGTGCCGTCAGGGGCACGAAGCCGACGCCGCGATCTTCGCGCGGGGCCAGTTCGCGGGGGAGCGTCCCGAAGAACAGTGCAGCCCCACCGGTCACGACGATGGCAAGCGCCAGAACCACGAGCGGCATGCGCAACATGCGCGTCAGGAACGCGGCATAGGCCATCTGGATCGGTCCGCGAGGCGCATCCGCGGGCTGATCGACGGTCACCGACTTGCGGCTCAGGATCTTTGAGGCCAGCGCGGGACAGGCGGTCAGGGCAACAAAGGTGGAAATTGCCACGGTGCCCGCCATGACCCAGCCGAACTCGATGAACAGCCGTCCGACCTGACCGGGCATGAAAGACAGTGGAATGAACACCGCGATCAGCGTGACCGAGGTGGCCAGCACCGCAAACGTCACCTGGCGGGCCCCACGCAGGCTTGCGACCATCGGGCTTTCGCCATTCTCGATCCGGCGCTGGATGTTCTCGAGCACGACGATGGCGTCATCCACAACCAGCCCGATCGCCAGCAACAGGGCCAGGAGCGTCAGGGTATTCATCGAAAAACCCCAGACCCCGATCAGCACGAATACCCCGAGCAGGGACACGGGAATGGTGATCGCCGGGATAAGGGTGGCGCGAAAGCTGCGCAGGAACAAGAGGATGACCAGCACCACAAGACCGAGCGAGATGAACAGCGCCTGCACGACTTCGCGGATCGAGGCCCCGACAAACAGCGCGTCGTCCGAGCCGACATTGATGTCCATGCCCTCTGGCAGAGTCGGGCGAAGCAGTGCAATCTCTTCCCTGACCGCGTTGGAAATCCTGAGCGTGTTCGACTGGCTCTGCCGCTGGATGGCGACGCCCACCGCGTCTTTGCCGTCGCTGCGCGCGATGGTGGAATCGTCTGCCACACCCGGCTCGACGCGGGCCACATCGCTCAGGCGTACGGGATATCCGCCCACCCGGTCGAGAACCACGTCGCGGAAATCATCTATACTTTTCAAACGGCTGTTCAGTCGCACGGTCAGTTGCCGGCTGCGCGAGGTGACTTCTCCGGCGGGCAGCTCGACATTGTTGCGCCGCAACGCCTGTTCCACGTCGGACACCGTGAGGCCGCGTGCCGCGAGCGCGCGGCGATCAAGCCAGATGCGCACCGCAAATGACCTTTCGCCATAGATTTGCAGACTGGCAACGCCATCCAGGGTCGCCAGCCGATCCGCGATGAAACGATCGACATAATCGGTGATCTCGGCGGTGGTCATCCGGTCGGACGTGATCGCCAGCCGCATGACCGGGTCGGCGTCGGCATCGCTTTTCTCGACCTCGGGGGTGTCGGCCTCTTCGGGCAGATCATCGCGCACGCGCCCGACTGCATCGCGCACGTCATTGGCGGCAATCTCGATGTCACGCCCGACCTCGAACTCGATGGTGACGCGCGACCGGCCCTGACGGCTTTCCGAACTGATCGAACGTATCCCGGAAATCGAGGCAACCGCGCCCTCGACGGTTTCGGTTATGTCGGTGTCGATCACTTCGGGCGCGGCGCCGCGATAAGTGGTGGTTATGGTCACCACCGCATTGTCGACATCCGGCAATTCTCGCACCGGGATGTCGCGCAACGCGCCGATGCCGAAGACGATCAGCAACAGGCTGGCTACCGCTGCCAGGACCGGGCGCCGGACCGAGATGTCCGAGAGCGTCATGAGTCCGCCCCGTCAGGCGTCGCATCCGACGGTGGCGCGCCGAGGATTTCCACGGGGTTGCCATCGTGGACCCGGTGCAGGCCGCGCACGACCACATCTGTTCCCGCATCCAGCCCGTCCAGGACCGCGACCATGCCGTCGCGTCGTTGCCCCGTTGTCACGCGGGTGCGTCGGGCGATGCCTGCCTGAACGGTAAAGACGTAGGTCTCGGCGGCCTGAAAGATGATCGCTTCCTCGGGGACGACGACAAAGTCATCCTGAGACAGCGTCAGTTCCAGCGCCATGAACATGCCCGCAGGCAACAGCCCGTCGGGGTTGGGAATGATCGCCCGCGTGCGGAACGCGCGGCTGATCGGGTCGATCCGGCTGTCCACGGCATCTATCTGGCCCGTAAAGCCCTGACCGGGAAAGGCGATGCTGGTCGCGACCAGCCGCTGGCCGGTCCGGACCCGGGCGAACAGTGTTTCGGGCAGCGAGAACTCGACTTCGATTTCGCTCAGATCGTCCAGCCGGGTGATGACCGTGCCGGGTGCCACGCGCGCGCCCCTGTCCACCTCGGCGAGCCCGACAATACCGGAAAACGGCGCGCGGATGCTGCGTTCGTTCAGACGCTGGCGGGCGCGGTCAAGCTCGGCGCGGGCTTCGGCCAGCCGGGCGATCGAATCCTCAAGTGCCGCTTCGGCCACCGCGTTGCTGTTGCTCAGCTGGGTCATCCGCTCGAACACCTTGCCGCGTTCGCGCAGGCGGGCTTCTGCTTCGGTCAGATCGGCGCGCTCGATGGTGTCGTCAAGCCGGACCAGAACCGTGCCTTCCTCGACACGTTGCCCGGCCGTAAAATTCATCTCGACGACGCGTCCCTCGGCTTGCGGGACAATCTCGACAGACTGGTGGGCGCGGCTGGTGCCAACGGCTTCGACTGTCTGGCTCAGGGTCGATGTCTCGGCCCGGGCGAGTTCGACCACCGCCGCGCGTGCCCCGACCGGCGTCGCACTGCCCGCGTCATCCGACGAACCGGCATAGCGATCAAAGGCTTCGTACCCGGCAATGGCAAGCACGGCAAGAATGCCGAGGATCAGGAACTGCTTCCACAGAGACACGTTTCAGATATCCGAAATTGCGACAGGACCTCGCGTCGTCCTTCGCAATCAACGTAAACATGCCGGGCGAAATGGCAACTGCTGTTGATGCCCGGCAGGTCGCCGCGCGGGCGGCTAGGCGCCTGGCGCCGGTGCACCGCTCGCCGCAAGGCTTGCGTTGGAATAACGCGCGTCGTCGGTCACGTCCTGGCCGAACCAGGCAGGCGGTTGAAAACCCGAGGCTTCCTCGCGCGTCCCGAATTCGACCTCGACCAGAACAAGCGGTGCGAGCGTGCCTTCGAAAATGTCGAGTTCGAACGTGGCGCCGCAGGCAAGCCGGCCGGTCCAGCGGGTCTTTTCGACGCGCCGCCCCTCGGTCGCCGGCCAGAAGGCGTCAAAATGCGCCTCCGAGATTTCCGCCTCGCATTCCACGCGTTCAAGACCGGCCCCCTTCTTGAGTGTGGTCAGATAGGTGTCGCCTTTCTGACGCAGCCGGATCTCCACCGAGTCGGGCTTGCTGGTGAGGTATCCCTGCCGAATGCGCACGGCGCGTGCGCGCGTCAGGTCCGGCAATTCCGCAACGAGAAACTTGCGCTCGACTTCGGTGGCCCGGGTCATTTAAGGTGCGCCATCACTTCGGCGTAGAGATCGCGATAGGCCGTGGCGGCGGAATGGTTGCCGGCATATGTCGCAACGGGCGCGCGGTGAATACCCATCTTTTCGACCTCGGAGGTGAACGGGATGCTGGTGTCCAGGAACCGTTTGCGGTGCTGCTTGCGCATCCTGTCCTCGGTCTCGCGGTGCAGCTTCTTTGAGCGCTGCACCATGGAAAAGAACCCCAGGATCTTCTTGCGCTCAAGCTTGTTGGCCTTGAAGAAATCCATCAGCTGCTCGAACGTGTGCTCCGAAAGCGAGGTGGGGATCACCGGAACCACGATGCAATCGGCGGCGCGGAACACGTTCTCCGAAAGGGTCGAGATGTTGGGCGGGCAGTCCAGGATTACCACGTCATAGTCGCTGCCGCCGGCCTTGAGCGCCTTCTTGAGCCGCGAGCGGCTGTTCTTCATCCGCGACAGGAAGATGTCGAAATCGCGAAAGCTCAGATTGGCGGGCAGAATGTCGAGATTGTCGAAGTCGCTGGCGCGGATTGCCCCGGTAAAGCGCTCCACATCCTTGAAGAAGCTGGCGTCCTTCAGTTTCTTTGACGCCTTTACGCGAAAATAGAAGCTCGACGCGCCCTGCGGGTCGAGGTCACACATCAGCGTACGGGATCCGGCCTCGGCAAAGGCATGTGCCAGGTTCACGGCGGTTGCGGTCTTGCCGACGCCGCCCTTGTTCGAATAGCAGGCGATAATCTTCATTTCTTGCCCTCTGTATCATGGAACAGGGTGCGAAACGTGTCCCGGGTCGTCTTGCTGTTGAAATTTCCAAAGCTTTTCATGACCTTGGCGCGCTCTTCAAGTTGCTTGCGGTGCAGTACGGCGACCAGCGCGCCAACACTCTGAGCGATTTCCAGGTTTTTCTTTTCGGATGTGCGGCCCAGATCGTCGAGCAACGCGCGCAGGTTGTCCTGCTGCACCGAGTAATCGTTGAACAGCCCCAGGTTGTCCTGCAACCGCTTGAGGGGTTTCAGAATGCTCTGGAACTCTGCCCTGGGAAAGACCGGTCCGAAAAACTCCATGAGATAGCGCAGCTTCTTGCACTGGATGCGCAGGCGGTGCACCTCTTCGTCCTCGGTTTGCGCATCGATTCCGGCGGCAATCCTGCAGACCTTGCGGTATCGCTTCCAGATCAGGGCACGCGAATAATCCAGCGCCGGACGATCCGCATCCGGCCCGCGCTTGATCTTCTTGCCTTTCGCGAAAAGATCGACAAGATCGCCCACCTCCTGACGGTATGCCTTGCTTTTCAGGTGGTTTGACAGCGCCGTCTGCGCCTCCTTGCGCTGATCCGCGAACATGTCGAACAGCTGCGCGAGCCCCGGATGCAGGGTGGCGGGCAACAGGGCAAAGAACTTGTCCTTTTCCGCCAGGTAGACGTCCAGATCGCGCAGGCGGCCCGTCGGCGACATCAACTCGGAGAACCGGGTTTTCAGGCGCAGTGTGGCCTTTTCGCCGTAGACCCCCGAAAACAGGCTCAGCACCGACCGGATTTTCCGGAGCGCGATACGGTAATCATGCAGGAATTCCGTGTCGGTGTCGTCGATAATGCCTTTTTCGTTGGCGCGTGCGATGGGCAGGTAGGTGCCGATGATACTGTTGGCTGCGTGATACGCCGCCTCGTCCTGCCCGATCAGGATCGCCGGCTTGGCGACATAGCCGGCGCGGCCCGGAAACAGCGTCGCATAGATCGAGCCCTCGCCCAATGGTGCACCGCCGCTGGCCAGAATCTGCTTGCGCACCTGGGCCAGTGCCTTGTCATAGCCGCGCAGGCCCTGAAGGGTCACGATCGCGACCGACTCTCCCTGTTGCGTCGTCAGCAGCCGCAGGTTGATCCGCACGCGGGTCTTTTGCTCGCCATCGACGAGCGACAGCCTTGTCTCCTGTATGTCGCCCTCGCCAACGGGCAGCAGGGCGCGCAGCGGGGATACTTCGCCAAGTGCGGCCTTGACCGGCCCGTCGGCAAGGTCGGTGACAAACGGACCGCTGCGCGTGGCCGGTTGGCGCAGCAGGCCATCCCGCGGCGTCAGCAGTTCGAGGGTCTCGCCGGTATCCCAAAGCAATTTTCCTGCGCCGCTCAGCGTGTCGTCGAACGTGTCGAGCAATTGAAATGCGCGGCTGGTTTCATCCCCCGTTGCGATCGGGGTCAGCTTGCCGAACTTGAGGTCCGGCAAGTCGCTCGCCGTCTTCAGGGGCAAGCAATAATGGTCTGTCTGTTTCATCAGTCCTTCTTTCGCGGGGCGTCGAGATACGCCTCGATAAGCTGCTCAACAATTTTCTGAACGCTGGTTTCTTCCTGGACGGCCCGTATCTTGAGCGCTTTCAATGTCTTTTTGCTAAGTCGCAGCGATGTGTTCTTCTTGTCATCGGTCGCCGCTTTCGGTTCGCGCTTTTCCACCTTGGCCATGTTCTTCACCTTGTATTATGACGTCAAAATGTCATGACATCTAATTGGGCGCAACCCGGCTTATGGTCGAGGCGGGGTTTTCCGCCGTTTTCGCGTGGAAACGGCCGGTTTGCGCCGCGCAGAGGACTCTTGAGAGAGCCGGGGTAACGTGCCAGAGTGATCTCACCATCTTGTGTAACGATCCAGGGGAGTTCGCACATATGCCCCGAACCAAACCTCAGGTTGCCGCGCTTCCCGTTCGTCTGAACAAGCGAAACAGGCTTGAGGTTCTGCTTGTGACATCGCGCGGCTCCGGTCGCTGGTTGCCGCCCAAAGGATCGGAGATGAGCGGCAAGTCACGTCGGGAATCCGCGGAAATCGAGGCGCGGGAAGAGGCGGGCGTCTGTGGCAATGTGGCCAGCAGACCGATCGGCAAATACGTCTTTGCGGGCAAGACGCGGGGTAATGGCAAGGTCGGATGCCGGATTATCCTTTACCCGATGCTGGTGCGATCCGTGTTGAAGCGCTGGAAGGAGCGCGACGAACGAAAGCGGCGTTGGTTCACCCTGAAACAGGCTGCGCGCGTCGTGCGGGAACCGGAGCTTCAGGATATCATCCTGTCTCTGCAATCAGAGCCGATGATCAAGAGGTTGCTGCGGCGCGCCGTCTGATCGCGACGCAGCCCGCAAGTGCGCTGGCCGTCGCCGCGAAATCTCGCCAGCGTTGGCGGGAATGCACCTGCGCGGATGCGGGCCGGACCCCGTTCACAGTGTCCGGTTCCGGTGTCGATCACAAAGATGTCTGCCGTCCTTTCGCTCGCGTTTCATCTGCGATATTGGGCTGGACGAGCCGGGTCTTGGCGTCATTGCCTGGCGTTGCACAAGAGGAACCCGTCCATGTCGTTTCGTCGTCTCGCGCTCGGCGTATTGCTGAGTATTTCAGCGCCCGCAATGTCGCTGGCGCAGCCCGCTGACACCGAATCCCGCCTGTCACTGGAACTCAACACGCTTCAGGATGTGGAGGGCGCATGCCGCCTGACTTTCGTGGTTGGAAACGACACCGGGATGCAGATCGACAAGGCCGTGTTCGAGACCGTGATCTTTGATACCGCGGGTGCCGTGGCGAGCCTGTCACTCTTCAATTTCCGCGACCTGCCGGCCGCACGCACGAGGGTGCGCCAGTTCGAATTGCCCGAAACGGCCTGTGATACGGTAGGGCGGGCATTGATAAACGGTGCAAGCTCCTGCCTGGTCGACGGGGACGAGAACGCGGTCTGCGAGGATGCTCTCACGCTCAGCAGTCGTGTTGCGGTGGAGTTGCTTGGATGAGCCCGATTGACAAGCTGCTCGAGGTCTTTTCGCTTGGCGGCCCGGTGGTTGCCATCCTGTTCGTGATGTCGGTGCTGGCATTGGGCGTGACGCTCTACAAGCTCTGGCAGTTTTCGGCCTGTGGCGTCGGTCGTCACAAGGTCTTGTCCGAGTCGCTCGACGCCTGGGACAGCGGCGATCGCGAACGCGCCCGGGCGCGTCTTGGCCAAAGCCGCAGCTATCTCGCGCCACTGCTGGCGACGGCGATGAACGCGCCGGACCAGCCGGGCCTCGAAGGACGGCTGGATGCCGAAGCCGGGCTGGCGCTTGCCGGGTTGGAGAGGGGGTTCCGCTTCCTGGACACGGTGGCACAGCTCGCGCCCCTGCTGGGCCTGTTCGGTACGGTTCTCGGCATGATCGAGGCGTTTCGCAGCCTGCAAACCGCTGGCACGTCGGTCGATCCGTCGCTACTCGCCGGGGGTATCTGGGTGGCGCTGCTGACAACGGCGGTCGGTCTGGCGGTGGCGATGCCGACCTCGATGATGCTGGCCTGGTTCGAAAGCCGGACGGCGCGTGAACGGGTGTTCGCGGACAAGGCATTGCGCACGGTGCTGGCGCCGGCTCAGGCCGAACCCCTTGCCGCGCAGCGCCATGCGTAACACCGCGCCCTTTGTCCGGCGCCGCATGTCGATGACTCCGCTCATCGACGTGATCTTTCTGCTGCTGCTGTTCTTCATGTTGTCCTCGACCTTTTCGAGCTTTGGCGAGATCGAACTGAGCCAGGCCACCGGCGGCGGCACGCGATCGGACACCGCGTCCGAACGGGTGTTCGTTCAATTGGGGGCCGAGCGCCTAATCCTGAACGGGACACCGGTCACGATGGACGAGTTGGCGGCGCAGGTGGAAACCGGGCGGGTACTGGTCAGCCTCGATACCGATGCCACGGCGCAGCGCGTGGTGGACCTTCTCGTGCGGCTGCGTGGTCGGGACGGGTTGACCGTGACGGTGCTGGAGTAGGCGTATGATACGGCCCGCACCTCCACGCAAGCCCCGCGATGCGACCATTGCGATGATCAACGTCATTTTCCTGATGCTGATCTTCTTCCTGATTGCCGGCACGGTGGCACCGCCGCTTGATCCCGATCTTGAGCTTGTCGATACTGCGGGTCTGGAGGGGCGTGAGCCGCCGGATGCTCTGGTGTTGCACAGGGACGGATCGCTCAGTTTCCGTGGGGTATCCACGACTCCCGAAAGCTACATGTCGGGCGACATAGCCGGGCCGGTGCGGATCGTGCCGGATCGCGCGGTGTCGGGGCCACGCCTGATCGAGGTCACCGGAGAGCTGCGACGGCTGGGGGCGCCGGCGGTCATCCTTGTGACAGAGCGGGCGCTGAAATGATTCCGCGCTCAGCGGCCATCGCGGCGGCGGCGCTTCTGGTGTCGCTGTTGCTGCATCTTCTGGGTCTGGGGTGGGGGGCGCCCGAACGGCTGGAACCCGCTGTCGAGGACAGGGCCGGTGACGCGGTGGCTATGGGCAACGCTTTTGAGGATGTCGCCGAGGATCTGTCCGAACCGGTCCCGCCTGAACCCGCGCCGGTGCCGGAAACGCCCCCGGAACCCGACCTTGCCGAGGCAACGACGTCAGAGGCGCTGGTGGCGTCGCCATCGCCCGAGCAGGTCCTTGCACCGCGAGGGACGCCCGGCGAACCGTCCGAACCGGTCGCGCCGCAAGAAGCGCCCGAAGCTGCGACCACCCCGGTTCCGCAACCGGACATCCCCGAACAGCTCGCCGCGCTGCCGCCGGAGCCTGCCGAACCGGTGGCCCCGGCCGAGAGCAACACGCCGCCCGCACCGGAAACGCCGGAACAGGCCAGCGAACCCGAAGAGGCAGTAGAATTGACCCCGCAGGACGAGGGCGAACAGACGCCGCTGGCGGTTGCAACCTCGCCGCGCCCGCGCCTTCCCGAGCGTGAGCCCCCGTCACAACAAACGCCGCGTGACGACAATGTGGACGAGTTCAGCAACCTGCGTTCTCCACCGCTGATCGAGTCGCCGCTGGCGGCGCATCTGCGGGGGGAAACGCAGCTGAACGTGCAGTCGAGCGGTGGATCGGGCTTTCTCGATTCCGGTGGGTCGGGGAACGCAAGCGAAACCAACTATGCGGGCCGGGTGCTGGTGCATCTGAACAGGTCTCTCACCGTGAAGGTCACGGGCCATGGTGCGGCCTGGGTGTTTTTTGAGATCAACCCCGACGGATCGCTGGCCAGCGTCGGCATAATCGACAGTAACGGGACGCAGGAATTGCGGGACGCGGCGGTCGCGCAGGTTCGTAACGCAGCCCCATTTCCACGGCCACCAAACGGCAAAAGCCGACAGTTGACCTTTATCTATCGCAACAGGTAACCGCCGGGGTCCGGGGTCCGGGGTCCGGGGTCGAAAATGACGGCCCGCTTCTTGCAAAACGGGCCGTCACACTGGCTTTTCCGGGTGTTGTTGCAGGGCGACGAACGGGTCGCCCTGCAATTTGACCTAGTCGCGCAAGGTCTCAGAGGCCGGCATCGAGGTCATCGAGACCACCGGCGAGATCGGCGCCGAACAGATCGTCGGCATCCTCTCCGCCGCCAGCCGCGCCACCGGCGTCGATTGCACAGGCGTCGGTGCCGCAGGCATCGGTCTCTTCGCCGCCGCCATCGGCGCCGCAGGCAAACCCGGCCATGGGCGCAGGTTCGTCACCCTCGTCGCCTTCGTTGCCCTCGTCACCTTCGGTGCCTTCGTTGTCGGCTTCGTTGCCTTCGTCGCCTTCGTCATTCGGCGTGTCTTCATTGCCTTCGTTGCCTTCGTCGGCACCGGGTTCATCACCCTCGTCGCCCTCGTTTCCTTCGTCGCCCTCGTTGCCCTCGTCGGCACCGGGTTCGTTTCCTTCGTCGCCCTCGTTGCCTTCGTTGCCCTCGTTTCCTTCGTCGGCGCCGGGTTCATCGCCCTCGTCGCCCTCGTTGCCTTCGTCTCCTTCATTGCCTTCGTCATTCTGGCCGCTTTCGTTGCCTTCGTTACCTTCGTCGACGCCAGGCTCGTTACCTTCGTCGCCTTCGTTACCTTCGTCGCCTTCATTGCCCTCGTCGGCACCGGGCTCGTCGCCCTCGTCGCCTTCGTTACCTTCGTTGCCTTCATTGCCTTCATCGAGGCCGGCTTCGTTGCCTTCGTCGCCCTCGTTACCTTCGTCGCCTTCGTTTCCTTCGTCGTTGGGCGTGAATTCGTTGCCTTCATCGCCCTCGTCTACCGAAGATGCCTCGCTGCCTTCGTTGCCTTCGTTGGCCTCGTCACCCTCGTTTCCTTCGTCGCCTTCGTTGGCACCTACGAGATCGGGATCAGACGGCTCGTTGCCCTCGTCGCCTTCGTCATAAAGGTGAGGCTCGTTGCCCTCGTTGCCTTCATTTCCTTCGTTGCCTTCATCGCCTTCATTGCCGGCAAAATCAGGATCGGACGGTTCGTTGCCCTCGTTCCCCTCGTCAAAGAGGTGCGGCTCGTTGCCCTCGTTTCCTTCGTTGCCTTCATTGCCCTCGTCGTTTTCGTTTCCTTCGTTTCCTTCGTCGTGGATTTCGTTGCCTTCGTCGCCTTCATCGCCTTCGTTGTTTTCGTCGTGCTCGTCGTCTTCGTTGTCCTCGTCGCCTTCGTCGCCTTCGCCACCTTCGTCGCCTTCGTTGCCCTCGTTGTTCTCGTTGCCTTCGTCTTCAAAGTCGAAGAGGCTTTCATTGCCTTCGTTGTCCTCGTCGCCTTCGTTGTGTTCGTCGCCCTCGTTTCCTTCGTTTCCTTCGTTTCCTTCGTTTCCTTCGTTGTTTTCGTTACCTTCGTCGCCCTCGTTGCCTTCGTTTCCTTCGTCGCCCTCGTTGCCGTCGTCGTATTCGTCGCCCTCGTTGCCTTCATCGCCTTCGTTACCGTCGAAATCCGGATCGATCGGTTCGTTCCCCTCGTTCCCTTCGTCGAACAGGTGGGGTTCGTTGCCTTCGTTTCCTTCGTCACCTTCGTTGTATTCGTCGCCTTCGTTGCCATCAAAATCAGGGTCGGCTGGCTCGTTGCCTTCGTTGCCCTCGTCATAGAGGTGCGGTTCGTTGCCTTCATTGGCCTCGTTGCCTTCGTCGCCTTCGTCGTCCTCGTTGCCTTCGTTGGCCTCGTCGCCCTCGTCGCCTTCGTCATAGGTATGTGCCGGGTCCGGGGGCGGCATGCCGCCGATCACAAGGGCGGCTTCTGCCGGGCTCAACTGGGTGATGTCTTCGACCTCGCCTTCAGTGCAGGTGGTCGTCGAGCGCAGAAATGCAAAGAGTTTCATAATTTAAGTCTCCAAATTTGGTTGACGAAACGACCCTGCGGGGATCGTCTCCTGATGCACCGGGCCCGAAATTGGCCCGGCCGCTTTCCTGGTTCGTGCCTTTGCGAAATGCCGCGGCACATGATGGAGAACCCGAAAGACTCCCACGTGTGATGGCTGCCTGTCAGCACTCCATCATCGTTGGTCGTTGGACTGTTTTTCTGATGTCAGTCGTCGAAATTGACGAACCCCCACACGGGTAGGCGGGGAAACAGTTGCTCGGCCATAAAATACTCTGGTCGGAAGAAACAGCATGGCTGCCCGTTCCGATGCATAGCCTTGAAATTAATTCTTCAAAGTTCCGGGCACCGCTGCAAACGAGCACTGCACCGTTATTGTTATTCAACTCCCGAACCGGAGTGACAGATCCGGTTCGCCTCAATATCTTTGGTTGTGGGCCTACCATACCACACAACCCGCCATTCGCGAAGGCATGGAATTCGTGACCATTCCCTAACGCGTCAGGGCATGAACGCGATGAAACACTTGTTGCCGGTTTCGGTTGACAGCCGTTTATCGGTGCCCGATCCTGTCATGTCGATGCACCGCTGCCGTCAGAAGGCAAACGAGGAGACATTCACCGAATGAAAATACTTCGTCTGGATCATGTGAATGTCAGGACCACGAAGCTGACGGAGATGGTGGAGTTCTATGAGAATATTCTGGGGCTGCGTGTCGGGGCGCGCCCGGACTTTCCGTTTCCGGGGGCGTGGATCTATGTCGGCGACCACCCGGTCATTCACCTGGTCGGCGTCAACGAAGAATGCGCCGCGATCGAGCCCAGAATCGAGCATTTCGCGTTCCAGGCAACGGGATTGAGCCTGTTGCGCGCAAGATTGCGGTCCGCCGATATCCGTCACACGATTGATCCGGTGCCGGGTGTGCCGATCGTGCAGGTGAACCTGGAAGACGTGGATGGCAACCATATCCACATCGACTTTCATTCCGACGAACTGGATGCTGACGGCTGATCCACCGCAGGTCCGCTATAGCGTTTCGCGATAAACCTGAATCACCTAACGCTGCCTGAAATCAAAGATTTCAACGCGTTAGCTGATGCGGCATGTTTCAAGTTAATCGCGAAACGCTTTAATCGGTCAGGCCATATGCGAGGCGGATTGCCTTTTGGGTGCCCGGACCGAATTGGCCGTCGATGGCCCCGTCATAGAAGGCGACATCTTTCAGCCGGGATTGCAGAGCGCGGCGTGTCTGAAGGCTGAACATGTTGGGGCGGGTTGTCAGCAGGTCAAGCACGTCGGCGCTCCCTGATCGCAGCGCGGCGTAGAGATAGTCGGCGGCGTCTGTCGGTCCCTTGGTCTCGATCAGCCCGTCATCGATCAGGGCGGCGAAATTGAACAGGGCCTGCGGATGCCTCAGATCAGCGGCGCGCTCGAACAATTCGAGCGCCTTCTGCGGATTGGCGGGCAGGCCCAACCCGCCCTGGTAATGCATGAAGCCCAGATCGTTGATCGCATCGGCATAATCCTGTGCGGCGGATTGCCGGTACAATTCGAGTGCGCGAGCCTGATCCACGGGCACGCCGGTGCCGCGTTCGTAAATCTTGGCGAGTTCGAACTGGGCCTCCGCAGACCCTGCGGCAGACGCCCGTTCGAGAAAGGCGACGGCCTGCTCCGGGTCAAAGCGTCCTTCGTTGGGGTTCAGCCGCATGTAGGCAAGACCCAGCATCGAGCGCGTATCACCCAGTTTCGCAAGCGCCATGAGCTGATCTTCCTGATCGGGTTTTATCGCAGCCCACGCCGCCTGTCCGGAGATGTCGGAAATGTCGACCTGTCCGTCTGCGGCACCAGCGAGGTAAAAGGGAATGCCGGTGAGCGAGCCGTAGGTGTGCGGCTCCTGCAGGTTATTGGTTTCCTCCAGCACCATGTCACGCACCTGCCGGAACATCAGGCTGATTTCCAGGCTGGGTTCCGCCATTTTCGCGATCAGCGCCTTGGCGTAAGGGCTGTTTTCGCCGGTTCCATCCAGCGCGACCTGACCGTCTTTCGCGGCAAAGGCGACGAGCGTGCCGCGATCCGGCCGCGCCGGTGCGAGGCCGTGACCGCCACGGGTGGCCTGATCGGTCTCCTGTGACGGTTCCGGGGTGGACGTGGTGAGGTCGATGGCATCGCCAAGCGGGTTGTCACGGCAACTGTCCAGTATGACGATCCGCATCTTGCGGGCATTCTCGACCGAGGCGAGCATCTGCTTGAGCGAGATCGATTGGCGCTGCACGTCGAGATTGGAGCTGATTTGCGCATCTACGGGGATCAGGAAATTTTCGCCCTGCACCTCGACACCGTGGCCCGCAAAATAGATCAGGGCGAGATCGGCCGTTTCGGAGCGAAAGGCGAAATCGTCCATCAACTGGCGAAACTGGTCGCCGGTGGCATCCAGCGACAGGGTCACGTCAAACCCGATCCCTTCCAGCGTGCGGGCGATGGCGCGGGCGTCGCTGCGGGTGTTGTCCAGCGGCTCGATGGTCTGGTAGGCCCCCAGCCCAAGAACGAGCGCCACCCGGTCGGTCGCCGCGGAGGCGGCGCCGGACGACGCGCAAAGCATCAGGATTGCGATAAATCTGATCGCGAAACTCATACCGTTTCCTGTTGTGGTTTTGTCACCCGCAGGCGGCACTCTACCTCAATCGAACGGGAATGACAGGTCAGATATTCGTGACCTTTTTCGTCATTTCGGGGCGTGAACGGACGAGTGAGACTATACGAAATCTCATCGCTCCGGCGCCGTGGTCCCGGGCTGGTCGGCCAGCAACGAATGCCCGTCTTGGGGCTTCGGGATCCTGCATGCATAAAGCGCACATCATCATCCAGATGCACGTTGCTGAAGGGATCGGTACTATGAAAATGGTCGCTGCAACTGCGGCGAAAATCGGGGGGGCGGTCATGCCCGCCCCCCGATCGGTGTCAGGCCCAGAAAACGTCGTGGAATACGTGGCGCGCAATTTCCGAACGCTTGAGGCCGCGCGCTTCGAGCTCTTCGTCGCTGAGCCGCTGCAAGGCTTCGACATGGCGCATGCGCGCGTTCGAGGTGCTCATCAGGACCAGCGCATTGCCGATGGTCGAAAAGAAGCGGCTGATAAAGTTGCCCGTGGGGGCAAAAGCCTGATGGTCTGCTGTGTAGTGTGACATTGGAGTCAGTTCCGGTCGTGTTGTGGTCTCCTCCCGTGCCAGTCAGGTAGAGCGGAGCAGACACATATGCTAGGCGCGTTTGGGCATAGCCGCCGTGCATTCTGCGAATGGCTGCGCATGAGGCCGGACCTCTCATGCCTTGAGCTATTCCTCCTGAACGAGCAATTCCTCATCGCAAACGACTTGTATCTGCTGTGCCAGGTCGGCCTCGAAATTGAGGCCGCGCTACTTCTTCGTCCAAGTGGGCTTTTGTCCCAAGGTGCTCTCGATAAGCTTATCCACCTCGGCCTTGGCGGCTTCTACCATAGCGGCCTTAACGTCACCGAAGGTGCCGATTTCCTTGCCGCAGCCGCTACAGCAGAACATGTCAGTGTCGTTGGGAGGATTTCCCTCGTCAATCGTAAGGGTAGCGCCACACTCTTGGCAGTTGAACGTGATCTGATCTGACACGAAACGAATCTCCTTTGCGGGAGAACGGGCCTATCCTGCGACGCGGGTTTGTCAAATATACAATCGCCAAAACCAAGATACGAAACACCGTTTGACGCGCATCTATCGCCACCTTCCAGATGTTCAGCCCCGGTATCTGGTGAATCGGGGTGCCAATGAAACTTTCTGGCTGCGAAGCCCGGATGTCCTGCGCGGGTACGTTGCGTCCCGAGTGCCGAATTTTGTGGAATAGTGTTCCGCACAGTGAAATAAGGAGAGTCGGCAGTTCCGGCATGCGCGGTAGTTGCGGCATGAGTTCGGGATTGATCCGGGGGCCGCATTCGCACATCTTGCGGCTGAATAATCTAAGGGGGAGCCACATGACTGAGGCCATTGGTTACGAACTGGATGGAGACATTGCCATCCTGAAGGCGCAGAATCCGCCGGTCAACGCCCTGGGGCACGCCGTCAGGGTCGGTCTGGTCGAGGGGCTGGAACGCGCCGAAAAGGATGGGGCCAGCGCCGTTCTGATCTATGGTGAGGGCGCGACCTATTTCGCCGGGGCCGATATTCGCGAATTCGGCAAGCCGCCGCTTGAACCGATGCTGCCCGGCGTGTGTGACCGGATCGAAGCATCTCCGCTGCTGGTTGTATCTGCGATGCACGGCACGGCACTGGGCGGAGGGCTCGAGGTCGCGCTCTCGACCCACTACCGGATTGCGGTGCCCGCGACCAGGGTGGGCCTGCCCGAAGTGTTGCTGGGCATTCTGCCCGGGGCTGGCGGCACGCAGCGGTTGCCACGGGTCGCCGGGGTCGAGGCGGCGCTGGACATGATCACGACCGGTCGCCACGTCCGCGCCGACGAAGCACTTGAACTGGGCATTCTGGACAAGGTCGAGGAGGGCACGCCGCGCGAGATCGGTTTGGCATACACGCGCGAACTGCTCGCGTCCGGCGCGCCGCGCCGCCCGGTCGGGGAAATGGATGCGCCCGAACCGGTGGATTTCGACGCGGTATACGAGACGGTGCTCAAAAAGGGACGCGGGCAGATCTCGCCGGCAACGGCGGTCCGCGCCGTTCAGGCGGCCTGTGAGTTGCCCTTCAGGGAGGGGCTGGCGCGCGAGCGTGAATTGTTCATGGAGCTCATGGACACCGATCAGCGCGAGGGTCTGATCCATGCGTTCTTCTCGGAGCGCGCCGTGTCCAAGCTGCCTGAACTCAAAGGGGTCGAGCCACGTGTCCTGAACGCCATCGGCGTTATCGGTGGCGGTACGATGGGCGCGGGCATTGCCACCGCCGCGCTGCTGGCGGGGCTGACGGTGACCATGCTGGAAATGTCGCCCGAGGCGGCAGAGGCGGCAAAGGGGCGGATCGCCGGCAACCTGCAAGGCGCGCTCAAGCGTGGCAAGATCAGTGCGGCGCAGTTCGAAACCCTGACCGAGCAGGCGCTGACACTCGCGACCGACTATGACGCACTCAGCGACGCGGATCTCGTGATCGAGGCGGTGTTCGAAGAGATGGAGGTCAAGAAAAAGGTGTTCTCCCAACTGGACGCGGTGTGCAAACCGGGTGCGGTGCTGGCCACGAACACCTCTTATCTGGATGTGAACGAGATTGCCGCGATCACCAGCCGACCGGAAGACGTGATCGGGCTGCATTTCTTTTCGCCGGCCCATGTGATGAAGCTGCTCGAGGTGGTGGTTGCCGACAAGACGGCGCCGGACGTGGTCGCGACCGGCTTTGCGCTCGGCAAGCGGCTGCGCAAGATCAGCGTGCGCGCGGGCGTGTGCGACGGGTTTATCGGTAATCGCATCCTGTCGACCTATCGGACATGCGCCGACCATATGATTCTGGACGGGGCCAGCCCGTATCAGATTGACAAGGCGCTCGAAGCCTTCGGATTCGCCATGGGGCCGTTTGCGGTCGCCGATCTGGCGGGGCTGGATATCGGCTGGGCGGTGCGCAAGCGCAAGCGCGCCGAGGGGCTGGATCCGCGGGCGCGCGACAGTTCATACGCTGACAAGCTCTGTGAGGACGGCCACTTCGGGCAGAAGACCGGCAAGGGATACTATGACTATGCGGCCGGCCCGAAGTCGCGGGTTCCGAACCCGGATGTCATGCCCCTGATCGAGGCCGAACGGGCCGCGCAGGGGATCACCCCGCGGGACTTCAGCGACGATGAAATCGTGCGCCGCTACATGGCGTCGATGGTCAACGAGGCCGCCAAGGTCGTGGGCGAAGGCATCGCGCGCCGTCCGCTGGACGTGGATATGACGCTGCTCTTCGGCTACGGATTTCCACGTTACAGGGGCGGTCCGCTGAAATGGGCCGATCTTGAGGGCCTGCCGGGGCTGCTCGCCGACATCCGGTCCTGGGCCGAGGAAGACGCCTATTTCTGGGAACCGGCGCCGCTGTTGGAAAAGCTGGTGGCGGAAGGCCGCAATTTCGATGATCTGAACAAGGAAGCCGCATCATGAAACAGGCTGTCATAGTCTCTGCTGCACGGACGGGGCTTGCCAAGTCCTTTCGTGGTTCTTTCAACCAGACTCACGGGGCGACCATGGGCGGGCATGCCGTCAAGGTTGCGGTCGAGCGGTCCGGGCTGGACCCGTCAGAGATCGAGGATTGCGTGATCGGCTGCGGTTTGCCCGAAGGCGAAACCGGCTCCAATATCGGCCGCCAGATCGCGATCCGCGCGGGCCTGCCGGTAACGGTGTCGGGCATGACCGTCAATCGTTTCTGTTCCTCGGGACTGCAGACAATCGCGCTTGCGGCGAACCAGATCACTGCAGGCGGTGCCGGGCCGATGGTTGCGGGCGGGGTCGAGAGCATCACGCTGGTGCAACCCAAGATGCGCCCTGCGCCCGATCCGTGGATTCTCGAGCACAAACCGGCGATCTACATGACGATGATCGAAACCGCCGATATCGTCGCCGAACGCTATGGCATCAGCCGCGAGGACCAGGACGCCTATGGCTTGCGCAGCCAGCAGCGGATTGCCGCCGCGCAGGCAGCCGGAAAGTTCGACGAGGAAATCGCCCCGATGCAAGCGACCATGGCCGTGAAGGACAAGGAGTCGGGCGAGGTGTCGATGCACGAGGTCACGGTGGACCGTGATGAGTGCAATCGTCCGAATACCACGCTGGAAGGTCTGGCCGGGCTGGAGCCCGTGCGCGGGGCGGGCAAGTTCGTGACCGCTGGCAATGCCAGTCAGCTATCGGATGGCGCGGCCGCCGTTGTGCTCATGGACAGTGACGAGGCGGCGCGACGCAATATCGAGCCGATGGGTGCGTTCAAGGGCTTTTGTGTCGCCGGCTGCGAGCCCGACGAGATGGGCATCGGACCGGTTTTCGCGGTGCCGCGCCTTCTGGAGCGCCACGGCTTGAGCGTGGATGATATCGACCTTTGGGAGCTGAACGAAGCCTTTGCGAGCCAGGCGCTGTATTGTCGGAACCGGCTCGGCATCGATGATGAAAAGTGCAACGTCAACGGCGGTTCGATTGCAATCGGACACCCGTTCGGCATGACCGGCGCGCGGATGGTCGGCCATCTGATGCGCGAGGGTCGCCGGCGCAGTGCAAGGCTTGGGGTTGTGACCATGTGTATCGGTGGCGGCATGGGTGCGGCCGGGCTGTTCGAAATCTACTGAGGCCAGCGGCGCGCGCCCGCCCCGTCGAGGGCCGGGCGCGCGCTGTCCGGCACGGGGTGCCGGACTCTCCCGGCGCAACCGGTCGGGACAACAGGAGGAGAACCGATGGATCTGAGCTATTCCCCCGAGGAAATTGCCTTTCGCGAAGACGTGCGGGCGTTCCTGAACGAGAAACTGCCTGACGAACTGGCCGAGAAACTGCGGCGCGGCGGGCATCCGAGCAAGGAGGAGCAGGAGAACTGGCACGCGATCCTGAACGAGCGCGGCTGGCTGGCCCCGAACTGGCCGAAGGAATATGGCGGCTGCGAGTGGAACGCGGTGCAGCGGCATATCTTCGAGGAGGAATGCGCCTTTGCCAATGCGCCGCGCGTCGTGCCCTTCGGCTTGTCGATGCTGGCGCCGGTGCTGATGAAATTCGGCAGCAAGGAACAGTGCGATCATTTCCTGCCGCGGATCCTGGATGGCACCAACTGGTGGTGCCAGGGGTATTCCGAGCCCGGCGCCGGGTCCGACCTGGCCAGTCTCAAGACCCGTGCGGTGCGCGAGGGCGATCACTATGTGGTCAACGGTCAGAAGACCTGGACGACGCTGGGCCAGCATGCCGACTGGATCTTCTGCCTTGTGCGCACCGATCCCGACGTCAAGCAGCAGGAGGGCATTTCGTTCCTGCTGATCGACATGAACACGCCCGGTGTCGAGGTGCGTCCGATCATCCTGCTGGACGGGACGCACGAGGTGAACGAGGTCTTTTTCGACAACGTCAAGGTGCCTGTCGAAAACCTGGTGGGTGAGGAGAACAAGGGCTGGACCTATGCCAAGTACCTGTTGACCCATGAGCGGACCAACATTGCCGGCGTCGGTTTCTCGCAAGCGGGGCTGGCCGGGGTCAAGCGAATGGCCCGTGCCGAGGTTTCGGGGGGGCGTCCACTGATCGAGAACCCGCATTTTGCGGCGCGGATCGCCAGGGTCGAGATGGACCTGATGGCGATGGCGACCACCAATCTGCGGATCATTTCCAAGGCTGCGGTGGGACAGGCACCGGGAGTCGAGGCGTCGATGCTCAAGGTGAAGGGCACGATCATCCGGCAGGAGATCAATGACCTCGCCCGCCGCGCCGCTGGCCCGTACGCGATGCCCTTTGTGTCGGAGGCGCTCGAAGGCGACAATGATCCGGTCGGGCCGGATTATGCCGGTCATCTGGCGGCGGAGTATTTCAACTATCGCAAGCTGTCGATCTTTGGCGGGTCGAATGAAATCCAGCGCGGCATTATCGCCAAGGTCAAGATGGGGGGCTGATCATGAATTTCGACCTGACCGAAGAACGGCAGATGTTGCAGGATACGCTGCGCCGGTTCCTGGCCGATCGCTATGCAACTGCCGAGCGCAACGCGATCATCGACAGCGACGCCGGGTTTTCGTCCGATATCTGGGCGCAGCTGGCGGAGCTCGGGGTGTTGGGGGCGCTGTTCACGGAAGCGGATGGCGGATTTGGCGGCGCCGGGTTCGACATTACCACGGTGTTCGAGGAACTGGGGCGGGCCGGTGTGGTCGAGCCCGTGCTTGACACGGCTGTTCTGGGTGGCGGATTGATCGCCGCCCTGGGGAACGACGCGCAAAAGTCACTCGTCGAAGAGGTGATCGGCGGCGGCGTGCACCTGGCTTTTGCCCATGGCGAACCGGCCAGCCGGTACGATCTGACACGCGTCGAGACCACCGCCAAAGCCGACGGGGATGATATCGTGCTGAACGGTCGAAAGGCCGTGGTCGCAAATGCAGAGGCCGCGGGCCAGCTGATCGTTTCGGCACGCGAAAGCGGGGCGGTGGACGATGCCGACGGTATCTCGTTGTTCCTGGTTCCTGCCGACAGCAGCGGGTTGAGCCAGCGCGGCTATCCGATGCTGGGGGGCGGGCGGGCTGCCGAGGTCACGCTCGATGATGTGCGCTTGCCTGCCTCGGCCCGGCTGGGCACTGCGGGCGATGCATTCCCGGCCATTGCCGAACGGGTTGCTGCCGCCAACGTGGCGCTCGCGGCGGAGACGCTGGGGGCGATGGAAACCGCTGTGGAACTCACCCGCGAATATCTGATGACGCGCAAGCAATTCGGCCGGCCGATCGGCACGTTCCAGGCACTGGCCCACCGCTTTTCCGACCTGCTGATCGAACTGGAGCAGGCCCGCTCGGCGGTGATCAATGCGGCGGGACATCTTGGCGATGCGGATCGTGATCGTCAGATTGCTGCCGCCCGCAACCTGATCGGACGCGTGGGCCGGCTGGTCGCCGAGGAGTCGATCCAGATGCACGGTGGTATCGGCATGACACAGGAATACGAGCTGGCGCATATCGCCAAGCGTATCGTGATGAACGACCACCGGCTGGGGGATACGGATTATCATATGGAACGGTTCATTGAACTCAGCGCCGCCTGACAGACGCACCGCCGGAGGGCCGACAGTCCCGATCAGCGGTGCACACAAGTTGATCGGCTACGAGGTGGATTTGGCGGTGCCGGACGGGACCGCGCGGGTCACGCTCGACATCCTGCAGAAACATCTCAACCGGAACGATACGCTGCACGGCGGGATCATCGCCATGATGCTGGACGCCAGCGCCGGTTTCGCGGCCTCGCTTGCGAAGGGCGACGATCTGGCGCCGGTCCTGACGGTTGCGCTCAATACCCAGTTTCTGGCACCTGCGCACGAAGGTCGGGTGGTGGCCACAGGCATGGTCAAGCGTGCCGGGCGGTCGATCTGCCATGCGGATGCGGAGTTGCGCGATGCCGCCGGGACGTTGCTGGCCACGGGGAATGGCGTTTTCAAATATATTGCAAAGGAGCCCGCATCATGACCCTGGCAAGACTCGATGACATCGGTGACCGGCTGGTGGTGGTGAACATGAACACCACGCGGCGCGGCGCGCTGTCGCCCGAACTGTATGCGACGATCATGCGGGCGATACATCAGGCCGCCGATCCGCGCATCCGGGCAGTGATCCTGACCTCGGAAGGCGGGTTCTTTTGTGCCGGCGGCGATCTGAACGTGCTGATCGAACGCCGCACGCTGACCGAAGAGCAGCGACGCGACAAGATTGACGATCTGCATGATCTGATCCGCGCTATTCACGCCTGTCCGGTGCCGGTGATTGCGTCGGTCGAGGGAGGCGCGGCAGGGGCGGGGGTCTCGCTCGCGCTCGCCTGTGATCTGATCGTGGCGGCAGAGGGGGCCAAGTTCACGGCCGCCTATGTCAAGGCGGGGCTGGTTCCCGATGGCGGGCTCACATCGGCCCTCGCGCGGATGTTGCCACGGCCCCTGGCGATGGAAATGTGTCTTCTGGCCAGACCCGTCTCATCCGAGCAGATGCATGCCCTCGGTGTGGTGAATGCGCTTGTCCCCGCCGGAACCTGCGACGCACGGGCGCATGCCCTGGCCGATGCGCTTGCGGCTGGCCCGCGCGAGGCGCAGCAGGTGATCCGGGGCCTTGTCGCCTCGGCCTATGAACGCAGCGAAGCAGCACAGCTTGACGCCGAACGCAACGCCATGGCCCATGCCGCCGGTGGTCCGGAAGCCGCCGAGGGAATTGCGGCGTTCCTCGAAAAGCGCCGCCCGGATTTTTCCGGATGACCGACCGCTGGCACGGTTTTCTCGACAATCAGGCCGCGACGCGGCCCACGGCGCCCGCCCTTGCCGATACGACCGGCCTGCGCTGGTCATATGCCGATCTTGATGCGGCCTGCGATGCGCTTGGCGCGCGTCTTGCCGGCAAGGGTGTGCGACCGGGCGACCGGGTTCTGATACTTTCGGAAAACAGTGCGCCGACAGTTGCGTCGCTTTTTGCCTGTTCTCGCATCGGGGCGATTGCGATCCCGGTCAATGCACGGCTGACCGCCGGGGAAGTCGACCGTATCGTCGAACATGCCCGTCCGGCGGCGGTGTTGATGACCACCGAGGTCTCACCCGAGGCGGCACAGCATGCAGAGCGCATGGGGGCGACCCGGATCACTGGCCCGTTCGGCACGCTGCATCTGGCGACGCCGTTCCCCTCGGCCCCCGACGCGGATCCGGATATCGCGGTCATCCTTTATACAACCGGCACCACGGGTGCGCCCAAGGGTGTGATGCTCAGCCATGCCAATCTGGTGTTTGCGGGCAAGGCGTCGGTCAAGGTGCGCGACATGCGCGCGGATGACGTGATCTACGGCGTCCTGCCGATCACCCATGTCTTTGGCCTTGCGTCGATCGTCACGGCGGTGTCCTGTGCCGGCGCGTTCATCCGGCTTGAGCCGCGCTTTTCCGTGGCCAGGCTTTATGACGCGCTGAATGACGGCGTGACGTTGTTGTCGGCCGTGCCGCAGATGCATGCCCTGTTGATGCAGTATACCCGCGAACAGGGGCACCGCTCGCTGGTGGGAAGCAGCCTGCGCGTGGTGACCTCGGGGGCGGCGCCACTGGACCCCGCGTGGAAGCGCGAGGCCGAGGCGTTCTATGGTGTTGCGTTGCAAAACGGCTATGGGATGACAGAGACCACCGCCGGCGTTTGCGTGACCCGAAACAGCTTCGGCGACCCTGATATCTCGACGGGACCGGCACTGCCCGGTGTCGAAATCGACATTGACGAGGACGTACCGGGCGGCGGTGACGGGATTGGCGAAGTCCTGGTGCGTGGTCCGGTGGTGATGAAGGGCTATTATCGCAACCCGGAGGCGACCGCCGCAGCCATCGACGCCGAGGGCTGGTTGCGCACGGGTGATCTGGGCCGGATTGACGCGCGTGAGCACCTGCACATCGTCGGGCGCACCAAGGAGCTGATCATCCACGGCGGCTTCAACGTGTACCCGCCCGAGGTCGAGGCGGCGCTGAACGACCATCCGCAGGTGATTCAATGCGCTGTGGTCGGCCGCAAGATCGCCGGCGATGAACAGGTTCTTGCCTTTGTGCAGGCGTCGAAAGACGATTGGCCAGACGTGGAAACGCTGCGTGCCTTTGCGGCAGAGCGGCTTGCAGGATACAAGCGTCCGGCGCGCATAATCGTTGCCACCGACCTGCCCGCTGCCCCGACGGGCAAGATTCTCAAACACAAGCTGGTCGAGCATTTCGCCCGGGAGTTGGACAGGGACTCGGTTTCGTCGAACGCGTGAAATTTCAGGCGCCACCTGTAGCATCGATCCTGACGCGGCCCTGCCGTGACGCCAGGCGCTGAAAGCGATGCCAGATCAGGATTGACCAATCGCCGGTGGGCAGTGCGGTGGCAGGATGCCGGGGTCTATCCTGTCCGGCCTTGTGCCGATCCGTCAGATACGAAAAACCCCCGTGGCGGTGCCTCGGGGGTCATCATTCCGTGTCGAAAATGGCTGCTGAAACTTAGAGCATCCCTTCGCGCTGGGCCTTTTTACGGGCCAGCTTGCGGGCGCGCCGAATCGCTTCGGCTTTCTCGCGCGCTTTTTTCTCGGACGGCTTCTCGAAATGTTGCTTGAGCTTCATTTCGCGGAATACGCCTTCACGCTGCAGCTTTTTCTTCAGGGCACGAAGCGCCTGATCGACATTGTTGTCGCGAACACTAACCTGCATGTGGTTTTCACCACCTTTCTAAGTTGAGTTGCAAGGAATTGCAGGAAGCAGCCGTATAGCAAAGCGTGGGCAGCTTGTCTAGTATGGCCACAACCCTGGGAGAGCGTGATGACATTGCCCGACGAGACCCTTCGAGATCAACTGCTGGATGCGTCGCTGATGCATGTGCCATTCGATGGTTGGACCGATGCCGCACTGGGTGCGGCGGCGCAGGATGTCGGGGTCGATCCCGACGCCGCGCGCGCGGTGTTTCCGCGTGGTCCGGTCGATCTGGCGCTGGCCTACCATGCGCGCGGAGACCGGGCGATGGTGGAAAGGATGCGTGCCGAAGATCTGGGCCGTCTCAAAATTCGCGAAAAGATCGCCACCGCCATACGCTATCGGCTCGAAGCGGTCGAAGATCCGGAACTGGTGCGCCGCGGAACGACGCTGTTTGCCTTGCCGCATCATGCGCCGGATGGCGCCCGTGCGGTCTGGCAGACCTGTGATCTGATCTGGACGGAAATCGGCGATACGTCCGACGACGTGAACTGGTACACCAAGCGCGCCACGCTGTCGGGCGTGTACTCCGCGACGGTTCTCTACTGGCTGGGCGACAGCAGCCCCGATCATGCGGCGACCTGGGCATTCCTGGACCGGCGCATCGACGATGTGATGCAGATTGAAACGCTCAAGGCAAGGATGCGTGCCTCACCCATGCTGAAGCCTTTCCTTGCCGGGCCGGACTGGCTGGCAAGCCGGATCAAGCCGCCCGTACGGATGCCCGATCCCGACCTGCCGGGGATGATGAAACCCCGCAAATAGACCGGTTCCGCAAGGCGCCTGCGGATGTTACCCCTTGTGAGCAAGCAAGGGGATACAAGCCAGATGACAGAGCAGATGCGCGCCGTAGAAATCACCCGTCCGGGCGGGCCGGATGTCTTGCAGATCACCACCCGTCCGGTGCCGCGCCCGGCGCATGGCCAAGTGGTGTTGCGGGTCGCTTATGCCGGGGTCAACCGGCCGGATGCGTTGCAGCGCGCCGGAAGCTATGCGCCGCCACCGGGCGCAAGCGATCTGCCGGGGCTGGAAGCGTCGGGCGAGGTTGTCGCAATCGGTGACGGGGTGGATTCGGTGGCGCCCGGAGACAGGGTTTGCGCCCTGTTGCCCGGCGGCGGTTATGCCGAATACGTGGCGACGCCGGCGGTGCATTGCCTGCCGATCCCCTCGACACTCGACATGAAACAGGCGGCCTGCCTGCCGGAAACATGTTTTACCGTGTTCTCCAACGTCTTTATGCGCGGTGGCTTGCGCGCCGGCGAACGCATTCTGGTTCACGGTGGATCGAGCGGCATCGGGACCACTGCGATCCAGTTGGCCAATGCCTTTGGCGCGCGGGTCTTTGTCACCGCCGGGTCCGATGAAAAATGCCGGGCCTGTCTTGACCTCGGGGCGGAGCGCGCCGTCAATTACAAGCGCGAGGATTTTGTCGAGGTGATGAACGCCGAGGGCGGCGCGCACCTGATCCTCGATATGGTTGGCGGCGATTACATCCCGCGCAATGTCAGGGCGCTCGCCGATGACGGGCGGCTGGTGCAGATCGCATTTTTGCAGGGGCCTTCGGTCCAGTTGAACTTTGCCGAGATGATGACCCGCCGGTTGTCCCTCACCGGGTCGACCCTGCGCCCGCAATCGGAGTCGGCCAAGGCGCGGATCGCGCGGAATTTGCAGCGCGACGTCTGGCCCCTGATCGAGGCGGGGCGCTTTGCCCCGGTGATGGACAGCACCTTCGACCTTGCCGAGGCCGCCGCCGCCCATGCGCGCATGGAAAGCAGCGGTCATATCGGCAAGATCGTTCTGACCGTCGCGGGATAGCCCGGTGGTCAGTCGATCGCCCGGCGGTAGAAATGCCATGTTGCATGGCCGAGGATCGGCAGCACCACGACCAGCCCGACGAGCAACGGCAGCGCGCCGATCGCAAGCCCGGCAGCGACAATCGCGCCCCATGCCAGCGTGACGCGGGGATTGCGCTTCATCACCCGAAACGAGGTCACGATCGCGACGGGGACACCCACATGCCGATCGAGAAGCAGCGGAAAGGACACGACGCTCATCGCGAGCGCGACGAGCGCAAAGCCGAACCCGACCGCGATCCCTGACAGGATCATCGTCCATCCCTGCGGGGTCGAAATGATGTCTCTGGCAAATGCGGCAAGCGATTCGGGTGCTTCGGGCCCAAGGGTCCAGTTGTAGATTTGCAGCGCGGTGAACATCCAGACCATGAACAGAGCCAGCATATAGAGACCCATCACCAGCACCGCGCCGAACGACGGCGACCGGACCACGGCAAATGCGCTCTGCCAGTTGACGTTTTCGCCGGCCTCGCGGCGGCGACTCATCTCGTAGAGCCCGACCGCCGCGACCGGTCCCATCAGGGCGAAGCCCGCGAGCAGCGGAAACAGCAGCGGAATCCGGTCCGCCTGAAATCCGATCGCGATCAGGACGAGACCGATCAGGGGATAGATCAGAACGGCAAAGATCGCATCCGTCCGGCAGGCGAGGAAGTCTTCCTTGCCCGCGCGCAATGCGGCCCATACATCGTTCATGGTCATTTTCCTGACCTGCGGTGGTGCTGCGGCCTCGCCACCAAGTTCCGCTGTGGTGGCAGCGATGTGATCTCCGGCGGACCCGAACTGTCGGGCCGTCCAGGAGAGCGGATTTCCGATTGTCTTTTCCATTTTTGATCTCTCCGATGGCGACGGGCATACGCGTCAGCATCGAAAGGTCCGGGCGCGTCGCGGGCCGGGCCTCGCTGTGACGCTGGGTTCACTATAGCACAGATTGGCGGTCGTGGGGTCACGGTATCGGGAGCGGCGTGCGGGCAGCGTGCGGCGGGAAACGGGGCCGGCAACATGCCGCGCGGCGGTGCAGCGTTGCCGGGGCAAAAGGAGGCTCTCAAGATTACGCGTCCGACCCTGTGCGCACATGTCGCCGATCATGACTCGTGCCAGACAATGGCGTGGCACCTGTCTGAAAAGCCGGCGCGCGGTGATGAGACAATCCGCATCAGCCGGCGCTTGCCGCACGAACGGGTCGCGGATGCAGAGCGCACACTCGCGGCGCGTGAAACGATGAGACCGACCTTTCCGAACGTCTGAGCCGGCGGAGTGTCTTGCACAATGACGGGTGAGAGCGGTGTCGCGACTTCGCCATCGGGTTGTCCTTGGGTCGGGATGGCAACAAATGGTTCATCTTTCGTCGCCAATTCGCCTCAATTACCCCTGATAAACCCCTTTCAGCGCATGGTGCCTTTTCGGACGAAAGGCCGTCGTGCCGTGTTCAAGAGTACAGGGCAGTCTGCCCGTTGGGTAACGAGGGAAGACGAATGATGAGACGTATCTGCACCGCCGCCGCGTTGGCGACCACGCTGATCGGGGGCGCGGCTTCGGCCACGACCGTCAACACGACCTACCAGGTGAATGGAAACCCGTTTGGCGGCGACAACCTGCGGCAGGTCGTTCACGTCAATAGCCCGGGACTGACGGCAAATGTCTATGCCGGTCTTTTTCAGATGTCGGGCGATAACGGATTCGGAGATTTCGCCGCTTTTTGTGTGGACCTGGCCGAATCGTTGCGCGATCCGGTGACCTACTCGACCCGGCCCAACCTGTTCGAGAACAGCGTGCAGCAGAACATCGCCAAACTCTACAACAGCGTCCTCGCCGGCGGAACTGTCGCAGAGGTAATCGACACAAGCCTTGAAGCGGCGAGTTTCCAGGTCGCGCTGTGGGAAATCGTGACGGAAACCGGAACCTCGCTGGATGTTGCCGAGGGTGCGTTCCGGGTGAGCAACAACACCGGTGTTGCCAACCTTGCACAATCATACCTGGACAACCTGGAGAACGCGGTGACAGACGGGTACGAAATCACCTATCTCTACAGTGATGGCTACCAGGATCTGGCCACTGTTGCACCGGTTCCGGTTCCGGCTGCCGGTTTGCTGCTGCTGAGCGGCTTTGGCGGGCTCGCAATGTTGCGCCGCCGCAAGAAGATCTGATTTTCGACGCCCCCGATCTCTCCGGGCCGGTCACGTCGGGACTGGCCCGTCTTGTAACGTGCAATTGTTGAAATCACCATTTGTCATGGGCAAGGCCGGGTCGGAATGCTACTCCCTGTAGCGGACCCTGCGCAAATCGGAGACAGCCCATGAAATCCCTCGTATCCCTGTGTGTCATGGCGATCCTCGCCCTGGGGAGTGTTTCCGCATCCGCTCAGGCGCTGATCGACAAGGGGTTCGTTTCCGGCTGGAACGTGATGGTTGACCCGTCTTTTGGAAACGGATGCCTGATCCAGACCGTTTATCAGGATCTGTCGATTGTCCGCATCGGCTATGATGCGACCGGCAATCGTGGCTATTTCGTCGTATTCCACGATGGATGGGGCAAGATCGAAAAGGGCGAGAAATACGATATAACCTTTGATCTGGACGGTCAGAAATACGATGCCGTCGCGACCGGGTTCGTCCAGGATCATGTGCCGGGTGTCGGCGTGTTCTTTGAAGATCGCGAATTTATCCACGCGATCGCGCGCAAGAAGGTGATGACGGTCTACAATGCGGCGGGTGAACGGGTGATTGCCGTCGATCTGAAGGGATCGGCCAAGGCGCTCGATTACGCGCGCAAATGTCAGGCGGCCGAGGGCTGAGCGCGGCTAGCGTATCGGGGCGAACACGGCACTCCTGGCCTGGCAGTCTCGGATGACATCCTGTCCGCAGGGCACCGGGCTCAGGTCGCGGGAAAGGCACAGGCGGGCTTCCTTGATGTGTCCATCCCGGCATGTGATCGTCAGCATGTCGGCTGTCCAGTCCGGGTTGGCCTGCAAGAATGCCTCCTCGACGACCGAAGCGGGGAGTTTCACGGTTTTGTCGAGTTTGCGGAACACCTCCGGCCGGTTGACCAGCGCATAGGCCTTGCGCGACAGGTCGTAATATTGTTTGGCTGACAACCCGGTACAGGTTCCGTGTTTCTTCCACTGATACCACGCCAGCCCCGATGTTCCCATGATGTCGGCCATGGCGGACGTCATCCGGCGCGACGGTGGGCGCTCGGCAGTCTGGCAATAGGATGGATAGCCGCGGTGAAACTGCGGCCACAGCCCATGCAGGATCCAGCCGTGATCGTGGCGCGCATCGCATTGATCGGACCCCTGCGCATCCCCGGTCAGGGCGCACCAGTTCGGCGACCAGCTCAGGCTCAGCACGTAATAATCGAACGCACCTGCGCGATCCCCCTGGGCGGCGGCGGGCAGGGTCCAGAGGGCGATCAGCAGGGACAGCAGGGTGCGCAATGATTCGGCTCTTCCAATTTCGTCTGTCGCCGACTATATAGGCGCCAAGTTCCCCGACAACGGTAACCCGCCTTGAGAGCCAAGGCCGCTTGCTTCGCCAGGCAGCGGGAAAGATATGTCGGACCACAAGAGATAGGAGAAGACACCGATGGCAAAATTGCTGCACCCCAAAGCCACCGCTGTTTGGCTGGTCGATAACACCACTATCAGTTTCAAGCAGATTGCCGATTTCGTGGGCATGCACGAGCTTGAGGTGCAGGGTATTGCCGATGGCGACGTCGCCGGTGGCGTCAAGGGTTTTGATCCGATTGCCAACAACCAGTTGACGCAAAAGGAAATCGACGCGGCACAGGACAATCCGCTCTACAAGCTCATGATCAAGACCAACTCGGCGGCCGCCGGCGAGGAAAAGCGCCGCGGGCCGCGCTATACGCCGTTGTCCAAACGGCAGGACCGACCCAACTCGATCCTGTGGCTGGTCAAGTTCCACCCGGAGCTTTCGGACGGACAGATTGCCAAGCTGGTCGGTACGACCAAGCCGACCATCCAGTCGATTCGCGAGCGGACCCACTGGAACATCGCCAACATGCAGCCCATCGACCCTGTGGCTTTGGGGCTGTGCAAGCAGAGCGAACTCGACGCGGCGGTACAAAAGGCCGCCGCCAAGAAGGCCGCAGAAGGCGAAGTGATGAGCGATGACGAACGCCGCAAGCTCGTCAGCACCGAACAATCGCTGGGCATGGACGCGGAACCGAAAATCCCGACGGCCATCGAGGGGCTCGAGACCTTTACCCTCGGCGGCTCCATGGACGTGGTCGATGACGAACAGGACGACGAGGATGATGACGACAAGATCGTCGATGCCGACAGCTTCTTCAATCTGCCCGCAGGTGGAGCGGATGACGACGACGAAGACGACGATCAGCCGCGTGTCTGACGTCAGCGCTTATGGGATAGTTTAGGTTTTCGGTCCTGTCATCTGGTGGATCGGATTTATGATGGATCGATCTGGTTCTGATGTCCAGATTTTGCAGATGTATTCGTATGGCGTTAACCCGCTGAGTGTCTTCAGCCGCCGCGCAAAGTTGTACGCATCCAGGA
>JAUIIJ010000080.1 GCA_030431825.1 Alphaproteobacteria bacterium | reverse complement strand
CTGCCAGCCGCCCTTGATAACGCGGGAAATCCGATGTCCGGGGCGCAGATCTGCGGTTTCGACGGTCATTCGTCGGCCTCCTGCCAGTAGGGGGTGTCGCGCTTGTCGGGAAGACCGGTGGTCTGGGCGTGCGAATACCACCGCTTGTCCTCGCGGATGATGCGGAAGCGGCCGCCGCAATGGGGATCGGGGCAGGCGACTTCTGCGTCGGTGCTCATCCAGTCGTCTTCATCGGTCAGCCGTTGCTTGGCAGGCAAAAGCGGTAACAGCGCGGCCAACGCGTACATCGACAGCTTGTGCGGCTGATCGAAGACCAGGTTTTCCCCGATCACGCGAAAGGCCTCGCCCTCGACATGGCGGCACACCGGGGTGCGCCCGTCGAGCACGGTTTCCACCCGCAAATCATGGAGCCAGAACCCCCGTTCGCCGTCCTTGTCCATCGCCCGCCTTTCCGGTCTTGCCGTATGATCTGCGATCTGTGATATTTAATCACAGAGATAAGCTGAGTCTGTCAAGCATCACATGAACGACCTCGCAATCACCCGTATCGACCCGACCAAGCTTCGCGAAAATGCCTATTTCGTGTTGCGAGACGCTTTCACGCGCGGGGCGTTCGCCCCTGGCGATGTCCTGACCCTGCGCGATCTTGCCGAACGGTTGGGCGTATCCATGACCCCAGTGCGGGAAGCGGTGCGGCGGCTGGTTGCCGAAGGCGCGCTTGTCGACACGCCTTCCCGCAAGCTGATGGTGCCGCCTTTCGATGCGCGCCGGGCCAGCGATTTGCTGGCCGCGCGGTTGGCCATGGAGGCGTTGGCGCTGGATCAGGCGATGGACCGGATGACCGGTGCCGATCTGGCCGCCCTTGAGGCCGTTCTGGCGCGGGTTCCGGATGTTCCCGGCAACACGCCCGATCTGGTGACAAATCACGAATTCCATTTCACACTCTACCGGATTGGCGGGTCCGAGGTGCTGTTGCCCATCGTCGAGGCGCTGTGGCTGCAATACGGGGCCTATCTGAACCTGATCATCAATCGCCCGGCAGCCTCCGAGATCGAAGAACACGTGCATCATTTCGAACTGATGGCAGCCCTGCGTGCCAGTGACCGGAACGCTGCCCATGCGGCCCTGAAGGCCGATATCACACGCTCTTTCACCTTTTTGCTTCCACCGGAGTGACGCCATGCCCACCCGTCCCGACCGCCTGCGCCTGTCCGACAGGCTGGAGATTTCCCGCGCGCTGACCGGGCTGTGGCAGGTCGCGGATATCGAGAAAGACGGCCAGATCATCGACCCCGATTCCGGGGCGGATTGGCTGGCGGCTTATGCGGTGCAGGGCTTTGATACCTTCGACATGGCCGACCACTACGGCAGCGCCGAGATCATCGCCGGGCATCTGCTGGCCCGTGGCGGCACGCCCCGTCCGCTGGCCTTCACCAAGTGGTGTCCGCCGCCGGGGCCGATGACGGCGGACGTGGTGCGCGCGGGTGTCGAGGATCGGCTGCGCCGCCTGAAGGTGGATCGCGTCGATCTGCTGCAATTCCACTGGTGGACGTTCGCGCACCCCGAATGGCTCGATGCCCTGCACGAGCTGGCGCGCCTGCGACAGGAGGGCGTGATAGCGGAACTGGGCGTGACCAATTTTGACGCGGCGCATCTGAATCTCGCGCTATCCGATGGGGTGCCGATCCTGACCAATCAGGTCAGCTTCTCTCTACTCGACCGGCGCGCGGCGGGCGATCTGGCCGAGGTTTGCGAGCGCCACGGCGCGTGGCTTCTGGGCTATGGAACGCTGAATGGCGGGTTTCTGTCGGACAAGTGGCTGGACCAGCCCGATCCTCAGGACATCAGCGACTGGTCCAAGATGAAATACCACCGGTTCATTGATACCGCCGGTGGCTGGGACGCGTTTCAGACGGTGCTGAGCGCCGCCTCGGAGATTGCGCAGAAACATGGCGTCTCGATTTCGAATGTCGCGACGCGTTGGGTGCTGGAACAGCGCCGGGTTGCCGGTGTTATCATCGGGGCGCGATTGGGGGAGGCCGAGCACACCGCCGACAACCTGCGGCTATTTTCTTTTTCGCTCGATGACGAAGATCGCGCGTCTCTCGACGCGGCCTTCGCCAACACAACACCGATCCCCGGCGATTGTGGTGACGAGTACCGCAAGCCGCCGTTTCTGACGGCCTCTGGCGACCTGTCGCATCATCTGGACGCGGTCCCTGCACCCTTCAATCCCGAACCTGCGGGCGGGTCAGCCACCCGCGTGCTGACAGGTTCCTACTGGGAGGATGCGGCAGGATATTGCCGCGCGCAGAGGATCGGCGACAGGGTGCTGGTATCCGGCACGACTGCGATTGCGGGGTTGGATCGCCCGGTCGCACCCGCAGATGCCGGGGCGCAAACCACTTACATCCTCGATCGGATCGTTGCGGCGGTAATATCGCTTGGTGGCAGGGTCGAAGACATTGCACGCACACGGATCTACATCACCGACGAGGCAGACGTTCTGGCCATTTCGCGGGCGCATGGGCGCGTATTCGGCAAGATAAAGCCCGCAAACACGCTGGTCAGAGTCGCAGGGCTTATCGGCGATCACAGCGTCGAGATCGAGGCCGAGGCAATTCTGAACCGGGCCTAACCTGCCTACACCGTGAAGGCTTTGGCCAGTTCATCGCGAGACAGCTCGGACTTGGTTTTCTGGTAGGAGACGGCTCCGCGGTCGATGACGTAGAACCGGTCGGCCATCTCGTAGGCAAAGTCGAAA
>JAUIIJ010000014.1 GCA_030431825.1 Alphaproteobacteria bacterium | reverse complement strand
GTTGTCCTCGTCGTGCTCGGACCCTTCATTGTGCTCGTTGTCCTCGTTGCCCTCGTCACCGTTATTCTCGTTGTCGCCGGGGCCGGAATCGGGCCAGCTTTCGTCGCCCTCATCCCCCTCGTCGAACTCGTTGCCTTCATTGTCCTCGTCGTGCTCGGACCCTTCGTTGTGCTCGTTGTCTTCGTTCTGACCTACATGCTCGTTGCCCTCGTTACCCTCGTCGCCCTCATCGACATCGGCTTCGTTGCCTTCATCCCCTTCGTCTCCCTCGTTGCCTTCATCGCCCTCGTCCAATGTTGGCTCGTTGCCTTCGTCTCCTTCATTTCCCTCGTTGCCCTCATTGCCTTCGTCGGCCCCCGGCTCGTCCCCTTCGTCGCCTTCATTCCCTTCGTTGCCTTCATCGCCCTCATCCTGGGTCGGGTCGACTGTCCCCTCGTCGCCTTCATTGCCTTCGTCGAGATACGGCTCGTTGCCTTCGTCGCCCTCGTTGCCCTCGTTGCCTTCGTCGCCTTCATCGGCCCCCGGTTCGTCGCCTTCGTCGCCTTCGTTCCCCTCGTTTCCTTCGTTGCCCTCGTCTAGGCCGCGCTCGTTGCCTTCATCGCCTTCGTCCCCCTCGTTATTCTCGTCGCCCTCGTCTTCGGGTTCGGGTTCGTTCCCCTCATCACCCTCGTCATAGCCATCCTCGTTGCCCTCGTTCCCCTCGTCACCTTCGTCATCCTCGTCGCCCTCGTCGACGCCAGGTTCGTCACCCTCGTCCCCTTCGTTATCCTCGTTGCCTTCATTGCCTTCGTCGGCGCCCGGCTCGTCCCCTTCATCGCCCTCGTTGCCTTCATTGCCCTCGTTACCCTCGTCCTGCCGTGGATCTACCAGCCCCTCATTGCCTTCATCGCCTTCATCGGCGCCGGGCTCATTGCCCTCGTCGCCTTCGTTACCCTCGTTTCCTTCATTTCCCTCATCCACCCCGGGTTCGTTCCCTTCATCCCCTTCATTACCCTCGTTGCCTTCGTTGCCTTCATCGGCGCGGGCCTCATTGCCCTCATCGCCCTCGTTGCCTTCGTTGCCCTCATCGCCTTCGTCATTGTCGTAGGGATCGCCGGTCGGCATTCCGCCTGAAATGAGGCGGGCTCTCTCGGCTGGGATTTCCTCGAAGAACTCGGATGTGTTGAGTTCGTCAAATACACTCCGAAAAAATTCAGTAATCATCGCATTTTCCCCAATAAAATCAAAAAAGTCGCCCGAGAGGGCATGAAGGTCGCAATCAATCGGAACAGAACCCGCGCCATAAAATCCGCGCGATCAGGCCTGCTTCTTCGACTATTGTGCCAATCGGGCAACAGATTCCGCAAGAAAAAATGGTTAACAGATGTCACATTCCTATTCTGGAATGATGCCTGGCCCCCACATATCGCGGGCTGACACCGGCACGTGAAAGCTCCGTTTCCGCGATGAAATTCCGGTGCGCACCGTCTGCGCAGCCGATGGGTTCGCCGCATCAGGGGCTTGCCCCGCAAGTCATGGGTTGGCAGAACGGTCAGGCAGCAGGAGAACCGCCACATGGTCGACATCGCTACACGCGTCTATAATCACAAGTGGAAGATCGACCCCATCGTGCGGTCGTTGATCGACACGGATTTCTACAAGCTGCTGATGTGCCAGTCGGTGTTCCGCAACAAGCCGGAAACCGAGGTCGCGTTTTCGCTGATCAACCGCACCACCCGGATTCCGCTTGCCGACCTGATCGACGAGGGAGAACTGCGCGAGCAGCTCGATCATATCCGGTCGCTGCGCCTGAGCCGGGGCGAGAGCACATGGTTGCGCGGCAACACGTTTTACGGCAAGCGCCAGATGTTTCGTCCCGACTTCATGGAGTGGTTCGAGAACCTGCGCCTGCCCGCCTATCATCTTGAGCGCCGCGGGGATCAGTATGAACTGACATTCGAAGGAAGCTGGCCCGAGGTCATGCTTTGGGAGATTCCGGCCTTGGCCGTGCTGATGGAATTGCGCAGCCGTGCGGTTCTGGACGGGATGGGGCGGTTCGAGCTTCAGGTGCTCTATGCCCGCGCCATGACCCGTGTCTGGGAAAAGATCGAGCGGCTGCGCGATGTGGAACCCCTCGGGATCGCCGATTTCGGCACCCGACGCCGTCATTCCTTCCTCTGGCAGGATTGGTGCGTGCAGGCCATGATGGAGGGGCTGGGCAGAAAATTCACCGGCACCTCGAACTGCCTGATCGCGATGCGGCGCGAGGTCGAGGCGATCGGCACCAATGCGCACGAGCTTCCGATGGTCTATGCCGCGCTTGCCGAAGACGATGCCGCCCTCGCCCGTGCGCCCTATGATGTGCTTTCGGACTGGCACGAGGAACACGAGGGCAATTTGCGGATCATCCTGCCCGATACCTACGGCACGCGCGGGTTTCTCGAGCGCGCGCCAGACTGGCTCGCCGGGTGGACGGGCATTCGCATCGATAGCGGCGACCCCGCCGCAGCCGCCCGGATCGCAATCGACTGGTGGCGCCAGCGGGGCGAGGATCCGAAGCAAAAGCGCGTGATCTTTTCCGACGGGCTTGACGTTGAAAAGATCATTGAACTGTCTCGTGAATTCGCCGGCGAAACCAATGCGTCCTTTGGCTGGGGCACGCTGCTGACCAATGATTTCCGGGGTCTCGTGCCCGACGACGCGCTTGCGCCCTTCTCTCTGGTCTGCAAAGCGGTCGCCGCCAATGGTCGCCCGACGGTCAAGCTGTCGGACAACCCGGAAAAGGCGATGGGACCGCCCGACGAAATCGAGCGGTACAAGCGTGTCTTCGGGGTTGGCGAGCAGGAACGGCTAGCCGTCGTGGTCTGAGCCTTTTGCACCGGCCGGGCGGCTCATGACGCGAGCGCCGGTTCGGGCAACTGGGGCGCGGCGGCGATCAGCGATCTGGTATAGGGGTGTTGCGGGTTCTGGAACACTGCCTCTGTGTCGCCCTGTTCGACGATCTGTCCGGCCCGCATCACCAAGACACGGTCGGTCACCGTGCGCACGACGCTCAGGTCGTGACTGATGAAAAGATAGGTCAGGTCATAGGCGCCACACAGTTCGGCAAGCAGATCGAGGATCTGGGCGCGCACGGAAACGTCCAGCGCGCTGACCGCCTCGTCAAACACGATCAACTCGGGCCGGATGATGAGGGCGCGGGCGATGGCGATGCGCTGGCGCTGACCGCCGGAAAACTCGTGGATGTACTTGCGCGCGTCATCCGGATGCAGACCGACCGCTGTCAGAGCCTCGGCGATGGCCTCTTTGCGGGCCGCACCGCGAGGTGGCTCGTCAAGCAGATGAAATGGCTCCGTCACCAGGCGGTCCACGCGATGACGGGGATTGAACGATCCGAACGGGTCCTGAAAGACCACCTGCATCTTGCGCCGGACCGATATGTCTGGCGCGCCACCGGCATGGACCGGCAGGCCGTCGAGCAGAATTGCACCCGACTGCACCGGTTCCAACCCGAGAACCGCACGTGTGAGCGTGGATTTTCCACAACCGCTTTCCCCGACAAGCCCGAGACGTTCGCCCCGGTTCAACACGAAACTGACATCGTTCACCGCGCGGAAATGCTCGACCGGTGCAAAAAGCCGCGTACGGGGCAAACGATAGTCTCGCACCACGTTCCGTACCTGCAACAGGGGTTCGGGCGCCGGCGGCACCGGCAGCGAAACCTTGTGTGTCGAGGCCTGGAACAGCATCTTGGTATAGGGGTGCTGCATGTGCGCGAGCAACTCTGCGGTCTCCCCGGTTTCGACGACATCGCCGCGTCGCATCACCACAATCCGGTCCGCCAAGTGGGCAACCACCGCGAGATCATGGGTGATCATCAGGAGCCCCATTTCAAAATCGGCGACCAGCGATTTCAACAGGTCTAGGATTTGCGCCTGCGTGGTCACGTCAAGCGCCGTGGTCGGTTCATCCGCGATGAGCAGCTTGGGGCGCAAGGCGATGGCCATTGCAATGACGACACGCTGACGCTGGCCACCCGAGAGTTCGTGCGGATACCGGCTCATCGGGAACCGCCCTGCCGGCAGGCCCACCCGGTCCAGCATCTCGCGTGCACGCTGGCGGGCCGCCTCCGGCGACATTGCCTTGTGCACAAGGATGGTTTCCGCCACCTGATCGCCGATTGTCATGACCGGGTTCAGCGCCGTCATCGGCTCCTGAAACACCATGCCGACAGCGCTGCCCCGCAATCGGCACATCTCCGCCTCGGTACTCGACAGGATGTCAGCACCGTCCAGGTCTATTGCCCCGCTGGCCCGTGCATCGGACGGCAGCAGGCCCATGACCGCAAGCGCAGTCATGGATTTTCCCGATCCGCTCTCTCCGGTGACGGCGACAATTTCGCCCGGCGCCACCGACAGCGACACTTCGTTCAGGATAGGGGTACCGCCAATGGCCAGCGACAGGTTATCGATTTCAAGGAGGCTCATGCGCGACTGACCCTGAGGCGGGGATCCAGGTAGTCTCGCAACCCGTCGCCCATCAGGTTCAGCCCCAGAACCGTCAGCACGATCGCGACTCCCGGCACCAGCGCAAGGTGCGGCGCGATGCTTACCATGGTTTGCGCATCCGCCAGCATCCGCCCCCAGCTGGGCGTCGGCGGCTGGGCACCCAGCCCGACATAGGACAATCCCGCTTCGGCAAGGATGCCCAGGGAGAACTGGATGGTACCCTGCACGATCAACAGGTTCATGACATTGGGCAGGATGTGTTCAAAGGAAATCCGCGCGCCCGATTTTCCCGCGACGCGGGCGGCAAGGATAAAGTCGCGCTCCCACAGGGACAGCGCAGCGCCGCGCGTGATCCTTGCGAAAACCGGGATATTGAAAATTCCGATGGCGATGATCGCGTTCACCGCACCTGCGCCCAGCACCGCCGTGATCAGAATGGCGATCACGAGGCTGGGAAAGGCAAAGACCAGATCGTTGCCGCGCATGATGACCTCGTCCAGCCAGCTGCCCTTGCGCGCGGCCGCGGCGAGCCCCAGCGGAACCCCCAGCAACATGCCGATCCCGACCGCCACGAGCGCCACCGCGATCGACGTGCGCGCGCCCACCATGATCATGCTGAACATGTCGCGCCCGAAATGATCGGTGCCCAGCCAATGCTCGGCATCGGGGGGCTGCAGCTTGGCCGGGATGTTCATCGCCACGTGGTCATATGGTGTCCAGACAAAGGAAACCAACGCCATCAACAGGACGAGCATGGACAGCAGAGCGCCCAGAAGCAGATTGCGTGTCATGATCGCCTCCTCAGCCTCGGATCGACCAGCGCATAGGCCAGATCGACAACGAAATTCACGGTAATCACCGAAAAGACCAGCAGCATCACAACGCTTTCGACCACGATCAGGTCGCGCGAACTGATGGCCTGAAACACCAGCCGACCCAGCCCGGGCAGATAGAACACCTGCTCGATGATGATCGCCCCGGCGAGCAGGAACGAGAATTGCAGGCCGATGATCGTCAGGACCGGGATCAGCGCATTGCGCACCCCGTGCCGCCACAGAGCCTGCCCCCGGCTCAGCCCCTTGGCACGGGCGGTGCGCATGAAGTCCTCGCCGAGAATATCCAGTAGAGACGAGCGCATGACGCGCGCGAGGATCGCCGCCTGCGGAAGGGCAAGGGAAATCGCCGGGAGCGTCAGCGAATGCAGCCCCGCCAGAATCCCCTTGTCCCACCCGGCAAAACCGCCCGCGCTGAACCAGCGCAGATTGATGGCGAAGACCAGCACCATCATCATCGCGAACCAGAAATTCGGGATCGCGACGCCAAGCTGTGTTGCGCCCATGACGGCCGCATCTCCGGCACGCCCCCGGCGCGACGCGGCATAGATCCCCGCCGGAAAGGCCACCAGCGTCGAAATCGTCAGCGCGAACAACGCCAGCGGCAGCGAGACCCAAAGACGGTCCGCGATCATCTCTGAAACCGGCGTACGATAGGTATAGGAGGTGCCGAAATCGCCGATCAGCATGCCCCCGGCCCAATCCAGGTAACGCTGCCACTTGGGTACGTCCAGCCCAAGTTCGCTGCGCAGCGCCGCAACCGTATCTGGTTGCGCGTTGATCCCCAGCATGAAGCTGGCGGGGTCACCAGGCGCAACCTCGATCACAAGGAAAATGACCAGCGAGGCGACAACCAGGCTGAGCACGAGAGATATCAGGCGTTTGAGTGAATAGCGCAGCATCGCGGGCACGTTAGGCCGCCGGCCCCACCGGGTCCAGCGGCAGTTTCAGTCCACAAGCACCTGCGGACAAGCAGAGCCAGCCGCGGGCAAAGCCATCGCGGTCATTGCGCCCAACTGACGGCTGTCAGATCGGTGGCCTGCGTCGGTGCATTGAGCCAGAGCCCTTGCACGCCCACCTTGGCAACCGTCGGGAAGGCCAGTTCGAAGAGGTAACCGTTGACGTAATCATCGGCTATGATGGTCTGTGCCTGCTGCAACAGTTCCGTGCGTCTCGCTTCGTCCGTTGTCCGGTTCAATTCGGCCATCACATCCTGAAACGCTTTGTTGTCATACTGGAAGTAATAATCCGGGCGGGCATAGATGCCGATATCCATGGGTTCGGTGTGGCTGACGATGGTCAGGCCGAAATTCTTGCCGCGAAACACGCTCTCCAGCCATTGCGCCCATTCGACATTGATGATTTCGGCCTTGATCCCGACCTCGGCCAGTTGCGCCGCAACGATCTCGCCACCACGGCGCGCGTAGGAGGGCGGCGGCAGGTGCAACGTGGTCTCGAACCCGTCGGCAAGACCCGCCTCGGCCAGCAGCGCGCGGGCCTTGTCCGGATCATAACCGGACTTGCCGGTCAGATCGACATAGGCCGGGTGATGCGGCGCAAAGTGGGTGCCGATCGGAATGCCAAGCCCGAACATCGCGCCATCGATGATCGACTGGCGGTCGATGGCGTGGGCCAGAGCCTGGCGAACCCTGATGTCGTCAAATGGTGGCTGCTTGTTGTTCGTCGCGAGGATGGTCTCGCCTTCGGTCGATCCGACCAGAACCTGGAACCGGGGATCGGCCTCGAACTGGGGCAGGTTCTCGGGCGCGGGGAATGCGGAGAACACATCCACATCCTCGGCCATCACCGCCGCGAATGCCGCAGTCGGATCGCTGATGAACTTGAATGTCGCGGTGTCGAGCACCGCGGGCGTGCCCCAGTAATCCGGATTTCTGGCGATCTCGATCCTGTCGCCCTGTACCCAGTCCACAAATTTGAATGCTCCGGTCCCGACCGGGTTCGTCTTGATGTCCGCGATGCTTTCCGGGGCCACGATCACCGCATCCCCCCAGGCCAGATTGAAGAGCAGCAGCCCGTTCGCCTCGCTCAGCGTGAGCTTGACGGTCAGAGGATCGACAACCTCGACCTCGGAAATCGCTTCGAACAGCGCCTTCTGCGCATTCACGCTGTCTTCGGCGCGGGCGCGGTCAAGGCTGAACTTGACGTCCTCGGCATCCATCGCGGTGCCGTCATGAAACGTCACCCCTTCGCGCAAACGGAAGGTATAGGACAGCCCGTCTTCGGAGATCTCCCAGCTTTCGGCAAGGCCGGGCACGATGGAACCGTCGCCCATGAACCGGGTCAGCCCTTCGAAAATGTTGGAATAGACAACCGAATCGATGGCACCCGCCGCGGCGCTGGTCGGGTCGAGATGCGGTGGCTCAAGTTGCAGCGCGACCGTCAGATCGCCCTGGGCCTGCGCGGCACCCAGAGAGGCGGCGAGCGCGATGGCGCTGGCGAATGCCAGGCTGGAAATGGGTTTCATGCGTAAACTCCCTGTCGGTAGTGTGATGCCCGTGGCGGCAATTCCGGCGCCATTCTGGCCGAGATCGCAGGTTATTCAAGCCTCCAGGCGTTTCACGAGGCGCTCGAGACGACTATCATCCGCTAACGCGTTGAAATATCTCAAAGCGTTTCGCGATAAACCCGTTTGGCGAAGGCATCTCAGCCGGAACGCGATACGACCTGCCCGGCTCCAAGATGGTCGCCGAAAATGGCCCGGGAATGCCGGTCAAGATAGATGCGCAACCAGGGCGTGAATCGTTCACCGTGGCGCTGAACCTCCTGCAACAGATCCGCATACGCCAGCCAGCGGGTCTCCATGACCTCGTCAAGGTTGGGCGCAAGCCGCAACGCTTCTGGCGCGTGGGCCAGAAAAACGTCCACGACCTCGTGTTCGACAAGACCGCCGCCAACATCCGCACGGTATTCGAGTGTTTGCCGGTACTGCGGATCAAGGCCGGTGATCCCAAGCTCTTGCTGCAAGCGCCGGGTCGCGCAATCACCGGCGGCCTCGCCCCAGTGCGGATGGGTGCAGCAGGTGTTCGCCCAAAGCCCGGGTGTGTGATATTTGCCGAGCGCCCGGCGCTGAAGCAGGATATCCTGTCCACGGATCACGAAGACCGACACCGCCTTGTGCCGGATACCCTCGCGATGGGCGGCCAGCTTTTCGACGGGCGTCAGCGTTCCATCGACCCAGGCGGGGATGAGATCGGTCATGGCTGTGTTTTCGGTCGGCTTTGACATGAAATGCGTAGGTAGCGGCCCTTCCCCGCTCTGGCAAGCATCATGGATCAGGACTGACCGTCGCTCCAGCAGGGCAAGAGATCGCCCGGTGCGGGGCGCGCATGATAAACCGCGCGCGCGACCGCCCGCGCAATGCACAGGCCTGCCGCGTGACCAATATCCCGCAGATCACCCTCGGGGTTCTGCATCGCGCGACCATTCGTGGAGACGGCAAACATAAGGTCCCCGTCGCTCGGCGTATGCGATGGCACGATGGCGCGCGCCAAACCGTCATGGGCAACCGTCGCCATTCTTTTGGCCTGCGCCTTGGTCAGGCACGCATCCGTGGCGACGATCCCGATCGCGGTGTGCGCCAGCTGTGCAAAAGCGCCGGCCTTGCGGCTGTCGACGCTGCGGCCCAACCCACCGCGTGGATCGGGGCCAAGCCCGCCGAATTCATCGCCAATTTCGAAGGGCGCAGCCCAGAAATGCCGCTCGCCGGGGGTCGTCACGCTGCCGACCGGGTTGGCGGCAATCAACGCGCCCACCGCGATACCGCTCTCAAGCACCAGCGACGCCGAGCCCAATCCGCCCTTGTGCATGCCGGTCAGCGCGCCGGTCCCGGCTCCGACACTGCCAATCTCGAAATCGGCCCGCGCATCCGCGAGCGCCGCGCGACCAAGCGCCGGATAGGGGTTGTCGATCCAATCCTTGTCACCGCCATTCAGCAGATCGAAAATGATCGCCGTCGGCACCAGCGGGATGCGCAGGTTCAACAGGGCAAAACCGCGCCCCTGCGCGCGCAGGCCCGACACGACGCCTGACGCCGCATCCAGCCCATAGGTCGACCCGCCAGACAGAACGATCGCGTCGACCTGTTCCACCGACTTGTCCGGCTCGAGCAGATCGGTCTCGCGGGTGCCGGGCGCCCCGCCCATGACGGAATAGGACGCGGTCAGCCGATCCTCGCCCAGCAAAACCGTGGTGCCGGATTTCAACGTTGCGTTCTGGGCGTTACCCACAAGCAATCCGGGCACATCCGTAATCAGGTTGCGAACGCCGGGAGTCATCCCTGTTGCGCCGCGATGGGGGATCGGCAGGTGACCCGCGAACCACGAATGCCTCGCGCATGCGCGATCAACCTGTTACTGCCCTGCTCGCGCATCTCCTGCCCCCGTGCCTCAATCATCCGGCGGCACCCTAGCAACATGTAGCGAAGGACCGCAATATCACTCATCCGGAACCGATCCGCGCAGTGCCTTGACCTCGCCCCGCGCCCGTTTCGCCTTGAGTCGGCGTCGTACCGATCCCCTGGTGGGTTTGGTGGCGATGCGCCGCTTCGGTGCCGTCAGCGCGCGGCGGATCAGGTCGGCGAGCCGCTCTTGCGCGATCTCGCGGTTGCGCGCCTGGCTGCGGGTCTCATCGCACTGGATGATCAGCGCGCCCTCCTTGGTCCAGCGCCGCCCGGCCAGTCGTTTCAGACGGGATTTCACCGCCGGGGGCAACGATGGTGATCGCGCGGCCTCGAATCGCAATTCGACCGCCGTGGCCACCTTGTTCACATTCTGGCCCCCTGGCCCCGAAGCGCGCATGAAGCTCTCGGTCAGTTCCCAATCCTGGATTACGATATCTTCGTTGATCCTCAGCATGCGCCCTGAATACAGCCCCCCGCATAAATCAGAAACCGGAATCGAAAAGGGACGCCCGTTCGTCCGGACGCCCCTTCGAAAGTCTTTCGGAGGCAGGGTCGGTCAGACCTTTGCCAGATCGCCTTGGGCGGGTGATCCGCCAAGGGCTGCCTTAGCGGGCAACCTCCCAAGCTGTTCCGACACCTCGCTCCAATACCTTTCTTGACACTGGATCACCTCCTTTTCGCTTGTTGACGTTGATCCCAGAGTGCCACGGGATTGCAAAATCGCAAAGAGAAATCGTCAGTGCGATGTGGCCGCGTCCAGGATGCGCCCGGAAATCAGACGGAAGGGGATCAGGGCAACCAGCGCGAGCGAAAGTTTGACCATCCAGTCGGCCAGCGCAAGCGACACCCACAGCGGCGCGGCCGGACCGACCCCGAGCACCGGAAGAACTTCATTCGCCCAGGCAACATCGCTGGACGGGTCGATCCAGACGAGCGAGGCCGAGAACGCGATGGAAAAGAACAGGGCCGTATCCACAGAGGATCCCACCAGCGTCGAGACCAGCGGAGCGCGCCACCAGCGCCCGTCGCGCAGCGCGGTGAAAATGCTCACATCCAGCAACTGCGCGCACAGAAAGGCCGTACCCGAGGCCAGGGCGATCCGAAGGGTAACAATCGGGCCGAATTCGCCGATGATCCGGGTGCCGATCAGGGAACAGACAATGCCAACGATGAACCCGGCCAGCACAACCTTGCGCGCCGCCTGCGCCCCGTAGATCCGGTTCATCAGGTCGGTGACAAGAAAGGCGAAGGGATAGGTGAACGCCCCCCAGGTCAGCCATTGGCCGAACAGGAACTGGACGAGAATGTTCGAAGCCACCACGATGGCGGCCATGGCGAGAATGCCGGGGAGATGTGCGCGTGTCATTAGGGTGCCCGTTTTTGCAAGGTTGCGGCGACTTGGCCCGCCCATCGGCGAACAGACCGCCACCTAACGCCTTGCGGCGCGCATGGCAAGTCAATTGATCAGCGCATACTCGACCAGTTCGGTGCGCTGAAAGAACTTGAAATTGTCATCCGCCACCATCGTCAGGCGCAACCGCTCCTGTGCATCGGTCCAGACCGCGATGCCCTCCAGATTGTCATGGGTTCCGGTCGCGGTCTGCAATTCCAGCCGCCCATCATCCGCCGCATCGCCAGTGAGGCGCCAGCTGCGCACCCGCGCGCGGAAGCCAAAGATGTTGAATGCGCGTTCAAGCACGTAGAGTCGGCCGTCGGGGCCGACATCGGCGCCGACCGGCAGAAACGCACCATCGCTGGGCAGGCAAAACGGTTGTGTCCACACCCCGTTTTCCCAGCGATATACCGGTATGTTGCCATCGGTGTCGAAACCGCGTTCGGGCAAGGCCAGCAGACGCCCGCTTTCATCCATCGCCAAGGCCTCGAGCCCGCCGTTCAGCGGCAATCGGCGAATCGCGCGGGGCCGGTGCAGGCCATAGGCCGCCGCATCCGGACGGTCATAGCGCGAGACACGGTGCACGCCTTCGAACGAGATGTAGATGGTGCCATCCGACGCCACGGCCAGACCTTCGGAATCGCGGATCCGACCGATCAGAAAGGCACCATTTTGCGCCCGCAGGCGGATCGCGCGCTGCAATTCAATATTCTCGATCCGCCCGTTCCGCCGATCAAGCTCTGCAAACAGCAGCCGGCCGCGATCGGTCAAAACAGTCATGCTCCGCCCGTCCGGCGAAAGTTCGATTGCCGAGAGACCGCCAAACCAGTCCTGCGGCAGTTGCCATTCGAACGTGCCAAGATATGCGGCCCGCACCTCCTGGGAGCGGGCCGGTAGCGCGGCAAGTGCCAGAGCGAGGATCAGTTGGAGCGCAGGACCGAAGCGCATTGGCGGGGCAGGTCTGCCAGGAAATACTCACGCTGCGGCTGTGGTTTCGGCGCGTTCGGATCCCGCGGCTTGGGCGGGGGCGGATTGAGAATGTTGTTCACCCATTGCTGGGCTTCGGCGCATCCGTCTCCACGAGGCGGCGGATTCTGGTTCACACAACCCGTCGCGCCCTTGGGGCAGGACAGCCGCACGTGGAAATGATAATGATGTCCCCACCAGGGGCGCACCTTGCGCAGCCAGCGGCGGCTCCCCTTGTTGTCCTTGCACATCTGGACCTTGGCGCCGGGGAACACGAAAATCCGCGCCACACGCGGGTCGAGCGCCGCAGCCCGGATGATCTCGTGATGCACCCGGCTCCAGCTGCCATTGACATAGGCCCCGTTGGCACGCCGCATCGAAATCGACGAGATATTCTCGCGCGTGCGCCGCGACAGATCCAGCCGCGAGGTCGGCAACATCCAGATGTCGATATCGAGTCCGACCTGGTGGCTGCGGTGTCCCGATGTCATCGGCCCGCCGCGCGGCTGGCTGATATCACCGATATAGAGACCGTTCCAACCCGGTTGTTTTGCCGCGAAACCGCTGAGTTTCTTGATGAAATCTATGGTCTCGGGGTGCCCCCAGTTGCGATTGCGCGACAGGCGCATCGCCTGCCATGTCGGCCCGGTTTCCGGCAGTTGCACCGCCCCCGCCACACATCCCTTGGCATAGCTGCCGTAGGGCGCGGGCGCCTGCCGCGAGCCGCTCGACTTGGCTCCGAACAGTTGCTTGGCCAGCGGCTCTGCCCCGACGGGCAAGGCCAGCACGACACCCAGAAGAACGGCCATGACTCGCGAATAGGTCATTCGGATAGATCTCCCTCCGGTTTGACCCAGACTAGCAGAACAAGCCCCACAAGAAAGAGTGCAATCACCGGTGAAATGCCGAGGCGGGCACTGCCCGTCCAGGCGGTGACGACACCGATCAGCGACGGGGCGATAAAGGCGGTGGCCCGGCCCGACAATCCATAGAGACCGAAATATTCTGTCGGCGACGCCGGATCGGAGTGACGCACCATCAGGCTTCGGCTGGCCGATTGGACGACCCCGCCCAAACCGCCGATCAGGACACCGCAGCCAAAGAACACGATATCCGGCAATGACGACCCGTCGGCAAGAGCAATGCCAAAAATCTGCGTCCGCGACATGCTGATGATCACCACGCAGACCGCGATCAGCACCCAGATCGAGCCGATGATGACCGGCTTGGGGCCCAGCCGGCTGTCGGTCTTGCCGCCGAAGTAGCTGAAGATCACCGACGAGATCAGGGCCATGATCCCGAAGATACCGATCTGTGTCACCTCCCAGTCCAGCACCAGCCCGGCATAGACTCCGCCAAACCCGTAGAGACCGTTCAGCGCGTCACGATAAAACATCGATGAGCCGAGATAGGCCGACAGGCTGAGCCGCTTGCCAAGGCTGCGCACCAGACGCCCGAGATTGGAGAAGGCATCCGAGACCTTGCCGCGTGCGCCCCGCGCCGGCGGATCGCGCATCCACATGAAATAAGGCACCATGAACACCGCATACCACAGCGCCGTAATCGGGCCGACGGCACGCGTGCCTTCGCGCTGCGACGCATCCAGCCCGAACACGGGATCGATCCCGATGATCGTCTTGCCATTGCTCTGCTCTGCAAAAAACAGCAGCAGGATCAACAGTGTAATGAAACCGCCCAGATATCCGAACGCGAAACCAGAGCCCGAGATCTCCCCGATTTCCGTATCGGTGCCAAGTTCGGGCAGTTGCGAATTGACAAAGATCAGCGCGTATTCCGCGCCGATGAAACCGATGCCGAACGCGATCAGCCCCCACCACATGTTCGACCCGTCCGGCGCGGTCGTCCAGAGCGCGGCCGCCCCGGCGACATACATCACGGAAAAGCCGGCAATCCAGGGTATGCGCCGCCCGGATGTATCCGCCAGCGCCCCCATCACAGGCGCACCGAAGCCGATGATCAGCCCGGTAATCGTCAGGCACCAGGCCCATGTCGTCTGGGCCCGCGCGTCGGCGGTCTGGCTGTCCAGCCCGCTCGCAAGGTAGTATTCCGCGGCGACGCTCGCGAAATAGGGACCGAAGATGAAGGTGACCAGCAACGTGTGATATGGCTGGCTCGCCCAGTCAAAGAACCACCAGCCCCAGATGCGCTTGCGCGTCGAGATGTCCGTCATGCCTGCCCCGCCCGTTGCCCGTGCGTTATGACAGGTGTTTCCACCGTCAATCAAGCGCATCCTGCATCGGTGGCCACGGACGTGCCGCATCGGCCCGGCACCACGCCGAGATCCAGTCCGGCATTTCAGGAGAGCGAAGATCGGCCAGGTTCATATGCGCAAGCACCTGATCCGGCGGCACGATCCCGTTGCTGTCGGTGACCGCCGCACGATAGAGCACGTGGCTGGCACATTCGCCGTTCCGTTTCCACATGGATTGTTCGAGATAGATGAACTTGTCATCCCAGCACACCGCGCGGCTGCGCATCTCGAATTTCTCAAAGCCCCGTATCCGCCGGCGAAAGCGAACCGTGCTGCCCGCCATGGTCAGCCCCCAGCGTTGCCGCGCGATGACACGGATCAGCCCCACCCGCTGCGCCGTCATGCTGCGGCCCAGATCATAGAGCGTCATCGCGCGCCCGTTGTTGAGTTCGAGCCACATGTCCAGATCCCAGGGCCAGCAGATGTGGTAGGACACATGGGTGCCCGTCAGCGGCAATGGCGGCTGCCTGCGCGCAATCAGGATGTCCTTGATCAGGCGGACGATGGGGAACATGCGGGTCTCCTTTTGCTGCCCCCCTCTGTCGCCCGACCATCGCCAGCGTCAACCACAACCCTGCGGCAGGGTTGCGCTTTTGCGCTCTTGTGCATAGGTGATGCCCGGAACCAGAGAGGATCCTCCATGCAGTCGCTATTTCAAATCCTGATGCTGATCCTTGACGTGGTGCAGTTCTTCATCATCGCCCATGTCATCATGAGCTGGCTGATCAATTTCCAGGTGCTGAACCTGCACCAGCCGCTGGTCGCGCAAATCTGGCAGATGCTGCAACGCATCCTCGAACCGATCTACGGTCCCGTGCGCCGCCTGCTGCCGCCGATGCAGGGGCTCGACCTCGCGCCTCTGGTGGTTTTGCTGGGCATCTTTGCCCTGCGCATCGTGCTGGTCAACAACGCCGCTGCCTTCTACTGATGCCGGCTTCCCGCGCGGAAATGCGGGACACAGCGCCTTGTTCCCCCTGGCCCGATATGTGAAACTGCGCTCCACGAGCAGGCACAAGATCAAAGAGTGAGGCAGGGCGCATGTCCGACGCGGACCGTCTGTTGCGCGATATATTCGGATTTGACGCGTTTCGCCCAGGTCAGGCCGAAATCGTCGAGGCCGTGAGGGCGGGCGAAAATGTCCTCGCCATCATGCCCACGGGCGGCGGCAAATCGCTTTGTTTCCAACTCCCTGCCCTGTGCCGATCAGGGGTGACTGTGGTGATTTCTCCGCTGATCGCGCTGATGCGCGACCAGGTGCGCGCCCTGCAGGAAGCCGGGGTAAACGCCGGTGCGCTGACCTCGGGCAACACGCAGGAGGAAACCGACGCGGTCTGGAACGCGCTCGAACGCGGCGAACTGAAACTGCTCTACATGGCGCCCGAACGTCTGGCGGGTGGGTCTGCCGTTGGCATGCTTCGGCGCGTCGGCGTCACTCTGATCGCGGTCGACGAAGCCCACTGCGTCAGCCAGTGGGGCCATGATTTCCGCCCCGACTATCTGCGCATCGGTGAACTGCGCCGCGCCCTTGACGTACCGCTTGCCGCCTTTACCGCCACGGCGGACGCCGAAACCCGCGAAGAGATCGTTCACAAGCTGTTTGACGGCACGCCGCCGCGCAGTTTCCTGCGCGGGTTCGACCGGCCCAACATCCACCTTGCCTTTGCCGCCAAGAACAGCCCCCGTCGCCAGATCCTGGACTTTGCCGCGGCACGGCGCGGTCAATCCGGCATCGTCTATTGCGGAACCCGCGCCAAGACCGAAGGGCTGGCCCGTGCCCTGTGCGAAGACGGCCATAGCGCCTGTCACTACCACGGCGGCATGGATGCCGAAGATCGTCGGATCGTCGAAACCCGCTTTGCCCGCGAGGACGGGTTGATCGTGGTGGCGACGGTGGCTTTTGGCATGGGGATCGACAAGCCCGACATCCGATGGGTGGCTCATGCGGATCTCCCCAAGAGCATTGAAGCCTATTATCAGGAAATCGGCCGTGCCGGTCGGGATGGCGCAGCGGCGGAAACCCTGACGCTGTTCGGTGCGGACGACATCCGCCTGCGCCGCACCCAGATCGACGAGGGGCTCGCGCCTCCGGAACGGCGCAGTGCGGATCACGCGCGCCTGAATGCGCTGCTGGGGCTGGCCGAGGCGCTGAAGTGCCGCCGCCAGACCCTGCTCGGCTATTTCGGTGAAAGCGCCGGCCCCTGTGGCCATTGCGATCTTTGCGACAGCCCGCCAGACGTGTTTGATGGCACCACAGCGGTTCGCAAGGCACTTTCGGCGATCCTGCGCACCGACGAGTGGTTCGGAGCCGGACATCTGATCGACATCCTGACCGGGGCCGCTACCGACAAGATCCGCGCCCGGCGGCACGATGAACTGCCGACCTACGGGTGCGGCACCGAGTATGACAAGCGACAATGGCAGGCCGTGTTCCGTCAGATGATGGGCCATGATCTCGTCCGCCCCGATCCGGAACGACACGGCGCCTTGCGGATGACCGAAACGGCGCGCCCGGTCCTGCGGGGGGAAACCTCGATCGAGTTGCGCCGCGACACCATCCGCAAGGCCGACCGCCGACCCGCCGTCAAGACCCTGGTATCGGACGAGGACGCGCCACTGCTCTCCGCGCTCAAGGCCAGGCGACGCGCCCTGGCCGAGGCCGCGCGTGTCCCGGCCTATGTCATCTTTCCCGACCGCACGCTGATCGAGATGGCGGAAACCCGCCCCGGCGATCTGGATGCGATGGCGCGCATTTCCGGGGTCGGCGCCAAGAAACTCGAACGCTATGGCGCGACATTCCTCGAAGTCATCACCGGGGCCAACACTCCGGTTCATCCCGTCCGGCGCCGGTTGGCGGGAAATGACGCGGGATCGCTCTATGACCGGCTGCTGGCGGTGCAGGCCGATCTCGCGCGCGGTGCCGAGGGCATCGACAAGCCGCTGAGCTGCTCGGCCGCGCAGCTTGCGAAGGTTGCACAAATGCGCCCCGAAGACGCAAGCGGGCTGGAACGGTTGCTGGGCGAACGGCGGGCCGAGCGGTTCGGCGCCGCGTTTCTCGATATATTGCGCGCCGCAGTATAGGCGCAGGAAAGGAAGTTGACATGCTGATCGTGATTTCACCGGCAAAGCGGCTCGACTGGGCCGAACGGGACATCGACACGACCGCGCCCGCGTTTCAGGAGGATGCGATCCGGCTCGCAAGGAGCGCCCGCAACCTGACCCTGGGCGATCTGCAAAAGCTGATGAATCTGAGCGCGGATCTGGCACGGCTCAACCGCGATCGTTTCCGGGATTTCGCCGACGCGCCGGGCGCCGAGATGACCCGCCCCGCCGCACTTGCCTTTGCGGGGGACACCTATCAGGGGCTGGAAGCCGCATCGCTGGACGCCGATGAAATGGCCTGGGCGCAGGATCATCTGCGCATCCTGTCGGGTCTCTATGGGGTTCTGCGCCCGCTCGACGCCATCCAGCCCTATCGGCTTGAAATGGGCAGCAGGCTCAAGACGCGCCGGGGCAAATCGCTTTACGAATACTGGCGCGACCAGTTGTCAAAGGCGCTCAATGATCAGGCCGAACAGGTCGGGACCGACATCCTCGTGAATTGCGCCAGCCAGGAATATTTCGGAGCCGTCGCTCCGAACGCGCTGAAGCTGCGCGTGATCACCCCGGTGTTCATGGAAGACAAGGCCGGCACCCCCAAGATCGTCAGCTTCTACGCCAAAAAGGCGCGCGGCGCGATGGCCCGCTACATCGTGCAGAACCGGCTGACCGATCCTGCGGCGCTGACCGAATTCGACAGTGGCGGATACCAGTATCGGTCCGCGCTTTCCGAACCCGATCGCCCAGTCTTTACGCGCCCTTATGACAAGAGCTGACGCTCAGACCGGCGGCTGCGCGTCGCCGGGGCAGTATTTCTCGACCTGTTCCTGAATTGCCGCCTTGCGCAACGGCTTGGTCATATAGTGATCGAGCCCCGACGACAGGATCCCGTCGGCATCACCATCCATCGCGTGCGCCGTCAGCGCGATGATCGGCACATGCCCGCCACTGGTCCGTTCCAGTTTGCGGATTTCCTGCGTTGCTTCCTTTCCGTCCATACCGGGCATTGAAATATCCATGAAAATCATGTCGGGCGCAAAGTCGGAGAAGGCGGCCACCGCTTCGGCACCGTTATTGGCAAATTGCAGATCGATGTTCAGCCCCTTCACCATCTTGCGCAAGACAAGCTGGTTCGTCTTGTTGTCCTCGGCCGCCAGAACCCGCATCCGGCGTGGTTGCGACGACGGCATGGCGGTATCGGCCGTGGCCTGCGTTTCCGGTGTCGCAGGTACATCCGTGGAATTCTCCACCGGGGCATCGACCGGGTCAGCCACCGGAACGATATGCAACCGGCGCCCATCTGACCGCCGGGGCAAGGCCGTGGCAAGCTGATCCTCCGCCGGATCGGGTCCGCTCGGCACCTTCTTGTCGGCCGCATCGTGCAGCGCCGCCAACGCCGCATAGAGTTCCTGTCGCGGATAGGGTTTTTGCAGCACACCCTGCACATACCGGAACGCCGGGTCATTCTGCGCAAACCCCGCATTCGCGCTCAGCAGAAGGAAGGGCACCTCGTTCCATCCTGCGGCGCGGATCGCCTCGACGAGTTCAAGACCGTCCATATCCGGCATGTTGTGATCGCTGAGCACCAGATCGATTTCGTCGGACATCTGGCGCATCGCCTCGTCTCCGGAGCCGCAGCAGGTGACCTGCCAACCGAGCTGGCTCAACTGTTTCTCCAGGACAGCGCGATTGGAGTCTAGATCGTCGACGATCAGCACGCGACCCGGCATTCCGGGCAGCGCGGGCGGCCCGCCGTCAGAGGCGGGCACCTGCTCCAGAGCGATGCGAAACCCAAAGCACGACCCCTTGCCCTCCTCGCTGTCGACCCAGATATCGCCATCCATCAGGTTGATCAGCCGTTGCGTGATGGCCAGCCCGAGACCTGTTCCTTCGAATTGCCGGTTGCTCTCGTCCTCGACCTGGTTGAACTCCCCGAAAATGTGATCAACCTTGTTCGCCGGAATGCCGATCCCGGTATCCTCTATGGTCACATGGATCGCGCTGCGCGTTCCGCCCTGATCGGGCACGCCCGTGACCCGGATCAACACGTGACCTGCCGCGGTGAACTTCAGCGCATTCCCCACCAGGTTGGTGAGCACCTGGCGCATACGGCCCGGATCACCGATGAACTGGGTCGGCAGGAACAGGTCGTAGTCCACAAGCAGCGCCAGATCCTTGTCCCGTGCGATCGGCTGCAACAACATCACCACCTCATGCACACAGCGCTCGAAATCGAAGGGCTCGGGATGCAACTTGAGCTTGTCCGCCTCGATCTTGGAATAATCCAGAACGTCGTTGATGATCACCAGAAGCGCCTCGCCAGAGCTCTTGATGGTATTCACGTACAGTCGCTGCTCTTCGTCCAGCGGCGTATCGGTCAGCAGGTCAGCCATTCCCACCACACCATTCATCGGCGTCCGGATCTCGTGGCTCATGTTCGCAAGGAATGCCGACTTGGCACGGTTCGCCGCTTCGGCCCGGCGCCGTTCGGTCATGAGCTGCTCTTCGTACTTCACCGTCGAGGTGATGTTCAGCGCCAGGCTGACCATGTCGCCACCGTGTCCGCGCTGGTCGATCAGCTTGATATACTGGTTGTTCCACATCCGCATGATGATCGGCTCGGGATTGGGCTGCAACCAGCGTTCGGACATCATCGCGCGCCACTCGTCCGGGCCGCGATCCTCGGTATTGACGAGGCCCTCATCGGTCAGCAGTTGCAAGATGCGCATGTAATTGATGCCCGGTCCCACCTCTTCGAGACCGTCAAACGCATTGATATAGGCAGAGTTGGCTCCGATCAGCTTGTCATCGGCGTCAAAAAACGCAAACCCGTCCTGAATGGTCTGGATCGAATGCCACAGCCGTCGCTCGGCGATTTCCATCTTTTCATGGGCGACGGTGAGGTCGGATTTCACCTTTTCGTTTTCGTCGCGAACCGTGGCGACCTCGGCCTGGGTCTCGCCGATCTGACGGGTGAGCGCCAGGGCGTGCCGGCCCAGCTTGCGGTTGGCGGCGGTCAATTCCGCCTGTTTGAGTTCCAGCAAGCGCTCGGCGGCAAGGCGCGACCGCCTTTCATCGGCAAGTTTGTTGGCAAGACTCATGCTTGCAAGGCTCCGCAAAGGCCCTCTACGGGCAGTTTTGGTCAACATCAGCCAACGCGGTAAACAAGTGTTTAAGGCGCGCAATTTCCGGCGGGAATCGTTGCCAGTGCCGGTCCGGGCATGGCACGTTGACCGAAACATCGGGAGACAGACATGCGGCAGCTTTGGCGTTGGTTGAATATCGTGCTTTTGCTCTGGCTGGGCTTGGCGACAGCGGTGATCGCGCAAGAGACCATCCCCGAATCCCGCTATGTCGCAACGCCGGACATGGATTTCTACGGCGACGATCTCGACCCGCTCTTTGACACCGATCTGACAAGTTGCGTGCGCGCCTGCACAGCCCGGACCGATTGTGCGGCCTTCACTTACAACAGCCGATCGAACGCCTGCTTTCCCAAGCGCCGGGTCAGCGAAAAACGTTCGTATCAGGGTGCCGTTTCGGCGCTAAGGATTGATGCGGAGCCCGCACGGATCGCGCGCGCAGAAGAACACCGCGCGGCGGCGGCCTTCATCGCCGAAGACGACTGGGAGCAGGCGGTGAAGCAGGCGCGCACCCTTGGATTGAACCATCCGGCGGGTGGACAGGATGTTGCGGCGCTGCTTGACGCGGCCCGGCAACAGAGCGCTGCTGGCAACCTCACGCAAGCCGCGAATCTGACCGCGATGGCGACGTCGCTCACCGACGACTCGGCGGTATGGACCGGCTATGCCCGCCGCTTGCTGGCGATCGACACCGACAAGGAGCGCGATGCCCGCACCCTTGCAAATCGCGCGCTCAGCGCGGCGCTGAACGGGTATCTTCGGGCTGACGACAACGCGGGACGGGTGGCGGCCATGCTGGCGCTGTCCGATGCCTTCGAACGTGTCGGGCGCGGGCGCGACATGATACCGGCGCTCAGACTGGCCCAGAGCCTGCAACCTGATGACACGATTGCACGCGCGCTGGAACTGGCGATTGGCAGCTACGGGTTTCGTGTCACCGACAGCACGGTCGAAAGCGATTCCGCAAGCCCGCGAATCTGTGCGCAATTCTCCGAACCCTTGGCGCCCGTCGGGGTCGATTACGACAGCTACATTCGCCGGTCCCAACCCGGGCTGGTGGTTCAGGCCGACGGCACGCAGCTTTGTGTCGATGGGGTAGAGCACGGCACGCGCTATCGGCTGACACTGCGCGCGGGGCTGCCCGCCGCAAGCGGCGAAACGCTGCTCAAGGATGTCGAGCTGACCCAATACGTGCGCGACCGTGCGCCATCTGTGCGTTTTCCGGGACGCACCTATGTCCTGCCCAAGGGCGCCGATGCCGCGCTGCCGGTTGAGACCGTGAATGTCACGACGCTCGATCTGCGCCTGCGGCGGATCAGCGACCGGAATCTCTTGCGCGCCGTTCAGGACGGATATTTCGCGCGCCCGTTGTCGCAATGGCAGGATCAGTCCTTTGCCACCGATATCGCCGAAGAGGTCTGGACCGGAACCGCCGAGGTGGGCAATACGCTCAATCGCGACATGACCACGCGGCTTCCGATCGATGCCGCGATTGCGGGTCAGCCGGCGGGAATCTTTGCCCTCACCGCGCGTATTCCCGGAGCCGATCCCTATGACGATCCGGGGGCGACGCAATGGTTCGTGCTCTCCGATCTGGGCATCAGCAGCCTGTCGGGTATGGACGGGCTGCATGTGACGCTGCAGGGATTGTCAGATGCGACTGCACGCGCCGGTGTCGAGGTCATGCTGATCTCGCGCGCCAACGCGGTGCTCGGACGCGCCACAACGGATGCCAGCGGCCATGCCCGGTTCGAGACGGGGCTTACACGAGGCGTCGGCGGGGCCGCCCCTGCCCTGATCCTGGCCCGCGATGCGCAAGGGGATGTCGGCTTTCTGTCGCTGACCGATCCGGCCTTCGACCTGTCGGACCGTGGCGTCGAAGGCCGCGCACCCGCCGGCCCGGTCGATGTCTTTCTGAGCACCGATCGCGGTGCCTATCGCGCGGGGGAAACCATCCATGTCACCGCCCTTGCCCGTGATGACGAGGCGTCCGCAATCAAAGACCTGCCCCTGACGCTGATCCTGTCGCGGCCCGACGGTGTCGAATATGCGCGCCGCGTGTCAAACGGTGGCGTCGCGGGCGGTCACGTGTTTTCCCTGCCGGTGGCCCCCGACGCGCCGCGCGGTACATGGCGGGTTGAGGTCAAGGGCGATCCCGATGCGCCCGCGCTGGCCAGCCAGCCGGTTCTGGTCGAGGACTTTCTGCCGGAACGGATCGATTTCGATCTCGCCCTCTCGCCCTCGCCCCTGCGCAGCGGCGACACGCCGCGCCTGCAGATTGACGCGCGATATCTCTTCGGCGCGCCGGGGTCCGATCTGACCATCGAGGGGCAGGCCGCGTTGCGCCCGGTTGCACATATCGACGCCTGGCCGGGTTATCGTTTCGGTCGCCATGACGCACAGGGCGATCCTGCCAGCAGCTTCTTTGGCGAACAGCGAACGAATGCGCAGGGCGCGGCAACCCTCGCGCTCGAGCTTCCGCAGACGACAAATCCCGACATGCCCATGGAGCTATTGGTGACGGCGCGGCTCGCGGACGGGGCTGCGCGTCCGGTCGAGCGCCAGATCACCATGCCGGTACGTCCCGCGAGCGCGATCATCGGTATCAAGCCCCTGTTTGACGAGGTGGTTGCCGAGGGCGGCGAGGCCGTGTTCGAGCTGATCGGCCTGTCGTCCGACCTGACGCCTGCCACGATGGATGTGCGCTGGACCCTGAACAGGATCGAAACCCGCTATCAGTGGTATCAGCTCTATGGCAACTGGAATTGGGAGCCGACGACCCGCCGCACCCGCATCGCCACCGGAGAAACCAATCTGAACGGCCCCGTTACCCTGTCGCAACCGGTGGATTGGGGCGAATACGAGCTGGTTGTCGAGCGCACCGATGGCGCCTATGCAGCCGCGTCGGTGAACTTCTCTGCGGGCTGGTACGTCGCCGCTGACGCGACCTCGACTCCGGATCGGCTCGAACTGTCGCTGGATCGGGAAAACTACCGTCCCGGCGACACGGCGATGTTGCGTATCGTGCCGCAGGCGGCGGGCACGGCCCTGATAACGGTTATGTCCAATCGCGTGATCCATCGCGAGGTGGTTAACGTCGAGGCCGGCGCAACGGTCATACCCCTGTCCGTCACGCCGGAATGGGGCACCGGCGCCTATGTCAGCGCCACGGTCCTGCGCCCGATGGATGTGCCCGGCGGGCGCAACCCGTCACGGGCCATCGGGCTGGCACATGCGGCGATCGACCCTGCGGACAAGGTGCTGAACGTGACCATCGATACCCCCGGCACGCTGGAACCACGCCGGACCCACCGTGCCCGGATCACGGTCGATGGAGCCAACCCGGGGGACGAGATCTGGTTGACGCTGGCAGCGGTCGATCTCGGCATTCTCAATCTGACCGGTTTTCAGAGCCCCGATCCCACGGGGCACTATTTCGGCCAGCGCCAGCTTGGCATGGAATTGCGCGACATCTATGGCCGGTTGATCGACGGCATGAACGGCGCACTCGGCACCGTGCGGTCCGGCGGCGACAGCGGCGCGGGGCTGCGCATGCAATCGCCACCACCGACCCAGGAACTGATGGCTGCCTTTTCCGGTCCCGTGCGCGTCGACGGGTCCGGAGAAGCCTATGTCAATCTTGACCTTCCGGCCTTCAACGGTACCGTGCGGCTGATGGCGATCGCATGGTCCCGCAACGCGATCGGACAGGCGGAAAGCGATATCGTGGTGCGCGACCCCGTGGTTGTCACCGCGACGCTGCCCAACTTTCTTGCGCCCGGTGACACCAGCCGCATTCGCCTCGACGTCGTACATGCGGACGGCCCGGCCGGAGACATGCAGCTTGCTGTGACGTCCGGCGATGGTGCGCTCGAGATCGGCCAGAGCCCCGGCGCGTTCCTGCTGGCTCGCGACGGCAAGGCAGTGTTCGAAATTCCGCTCACCGCGCGCACCGTCGGCGATGCCCGGATCGAAGTCACCCTGACATTGCCCGGCGGGCGCGAACTGCGCCAGTCCCTGACGCTGCCGATCCGCGCAAACGACCCGGTCATCGCGCAGACCCGGCGGTTTTCGCTCGCCTCCGGGCAGAGCTTCGAGTTCAGCGACGACGTCTTTGCCGATCTCCGGACGGGCACTGGCAAAGCGATCCTGTCGGCCGGGCCGCTCGCGCGTTTTGATGCGCCCGGCCTGCTCGCGACGCTCGACAGATATCCCTATGGCTGCACCGAGCAGGTGACCTCGCAGGCGCTGCCGCTGCTGTACCTGTCCTCGGTCGCGCAGGCCACCGGGCTTGGCGACGGCCGCGACATCGACGCACGGATCACCACCGCCATCTCAAGGGTGCTCGCCCGCCAGAGCAGCAATGGCGCGTTTGGACTATGGAGCGCCGGGTCAGGAGATTTCTGGCTGGACGCCTACGTGTCCGATTTTCTGGGTCGCGCCCGGGCGCAGGGGCATACTGTGCCAGACCAAGCATTCCGGCTGGCGATGGACAATCTGCGCAACCGGATCAACTATGCACCGGAATTCGACAAAGGCGGCGAAGATATCGCCTATGCGCTGATGGTTCTGGCCCGAGAGGGCCTCGCCGAGATGGGCGATCTGCGCTACTACGCCGACGTCAAGGCCAAGGCCTTTGCAACGCCGCTGGCGGCGGCACAGCTTGGCGCGGCGCTGGCCTATTACGGTGACCAGACGCGCGCCGATGCGATGTTTGCCCACGCAGCGCGCAAACTGGAAACCGCACGGACCGACCCGCTGCTGTGGCGTGCCGATTACGGGACAGACCTGCGGGACGCCGCCGGCGTGCTTGCCCTCGCAACGGAAGCCGGCAGCCAGGCCGTCGATCTCGCGGACCTGACGCAGCGCGTGACCGCTCCTGAAGCACGCCTGTCAACGCAAGAAGCCGCATGGTCGCTGCTGGCGGCACAGGCACTGATCACCACGCCCGAGCAATCGGGATTGCGGGTTGACGGCGCAGCGGTCGCGGGGCCGTTCGTGCAGGTGCTGGACGGTGAAACGGCGCAGCCCGGCATGACGATCACCGCGTCAAGCGGGCGCGACACCGACATCACGCTGACCACGATGGGCATTCCCGAAACCCCGCCTGCGGCGGGCGGCACCGGTTATGCAATCTCGCGGAGCCACTACAGCATGGACGGCGCGCCGCTCGACCCCGGCAGGATCGTGGTCGGGACACGTTTCGTGACCGTGCTGCGCATTGATCCCTTCGAGGAGTCGGCCGCGCGGCTGATGATCGACGATCCGCTCCCCGCCGGTGTCGAGATCGACAATCCCAACCTGCTGCGCGCCGGCGACGTGGCGGCGCTGGATTGGCTGTCGCTGTCAGATGCCACCCATACCGAGTTTCGCAGCGACCGGTTCCTCGCCGCCGTCGACATGCGCAAAGCCGGCCCGGTGACCCTGGCCTATGTGGCGCGGGCGGTCACGCCGGGCAGGTTTCATCACCCGGCGGCCTCGGTCGAAGACATGTACCGCCCCCGGTTCCGCGCGCGCACCGGGACCGGCCGCGTGACCGTTGCGCAATGAAGCATCAGGCGCTTTTCGGCCTGGTCGCGCTGCTGTTCGCCGTCGCGGCCCTGCGGGATGGGTTCGAAGACTGGATTGACGCCACAGAGCTGCCGCCGACATTGGCGGAAACCTCGGTGGAAATCCGCGATCGCAACGATGAGCTTTTGCGGGCCTACACGGTCAGTGGCGGCATCTGGCGGCTGGCACCCGTCCTGACAGCGGTCGATGACGGTTATCTGGACATGCTTGTGCGCTATGAAGACAAGCGTTTCTGGCAACATGGCGGGGTCGATCCGCTGGCGATGCTGCGCGCGACGGCTCAGGCGCTCTGGCACCGGCGCGCGGTGTCGGGCGGCTCGACCCTGACGATGCAGGTAGCGCGCCTGATCGAGGATGGCAGTACCGGCCGCTGGGCGGGCAAACTGCGCCAGATCCGGCTGGCGCTGGCGCTGGAGCGGCGTCTGACCAAGGATCAAATCCTGTCCCTCTACCTGACCCATGCGCCCTATGGCGGCAATCTCGAAGGCATCCGCGCCGCGACGCTGGCATGGTTCGGCAAGGAACCGCGCCGGCTGACACCGGCGGAATCGGCATTGTTGGTCGCCCTGCCACAATCGCCCGAGGCCCGACGACCCGACCGGCATGCCGATCGGGCAAAGGCCGCGCGAGACCGCGTTCTGACCCGCATGGCGGATGCCGGGATCATTGCGAGCGACGACGCACTATCGGCACAGCATGCGCGCATCCCGGATCGGCTCCGAGCGTTCCCGATGCGCGCCGCGCATCTTGCCGACAGGGTTCGCGCCAGCGCGCCGGAACGACAACGCCACGCGACGACCATCGACGCCCGGCTGCAATCCGCGCTGGAAACGCTCCTCGCCGATGCCGCCAGGCGATCGGGGCCCCGCATTTCCGCGGCCCTGATCGCGGCAAATCACCAAACCGGCGAAATCCTCGCCTCGGTCGGATCACCCCGATACGGCACAAACGGCGCGCGGCAGGGTTTCGTCGACATGACCCGTGCAATCCGCTCGCCGGGGTCCACGCTCAAACCGCTGATCTACGGGCTGGCCTTCGATCAGGGGCTGGTGCATCCGGAAACCCTGATCCATGACGGGCCGGTGCAGTTCGGACGCTACGCGCCCCGCAATTTCGACGGGCAGTTCCGTGGCGATATCCGGGTGCGCGAGGCGCTGCAACTGTCCCTGAACATCCCGGTTGTCAGGCTGACCAACGAACTTGGTCCCGCGCGGGTGATGACGGCCCTGTCGCGTGCGGGTGCAGAGGCCCGGTTGCCGGGCGGGGCACCGGGGCTGGCAATTGCTCTTGGCGGTGTGGGCGTCAGTTTGCAGGATCTCGTGCAACTCTACGCAACACTTGCACAGGGTGGTGCCGGACAGAGGTTGCGCAGTGCCCTGAACGAGCCCGCGTCACGAACCGAGCGAACGATTTCCGATGTGGCCGCTTGGCAGGTGGGACATATCCTCGCCGGCGTCGCGCCGCCCCCCGGCGCTCCGCACGGCGTTCTGGCCTACAAGACCGGCACCTCCTATGGCCATCGCGATGCCTGGGCCATCGGGTATGACGGCGAACACGTGGTCGGCGTCTGGATGGGCCGGGCAGATGGCACCCCGGTGCCCGGCGCATTCGGTGGCGATGTGGCCGCCCCCCTGTTGTTTCAGGCCTTTGCCCGCCTGAAACCCGGCTTCACCCCCCTGCCCGCGCCACCTCCGTCAACGCTGATCACGGGGGCTGCCGGCCTGCCGCAGCCGCTCCAGCGGTTTCGCCCGCGCAGCAGCGGGCTCGCCAAGGCGCCGAATGCGCCAAAGTTGCTGTTTCCGCCGGATGGCGCGATTCTGGACAGCATCGGAGACACCGTGACACTCAAGGTACAGGGTGGGTCCGCGCCCTATCTTGTGCTGGCCAACGGGCGGCCGATTGCCAAGGGGCAGCGCCGCAACGAATTCGAAATTCCCACCCCCGGCGCCGGTTACTCGACGCTGGTTGTCGTCGACGGGGCGGGACAATCCGACCGGGTGACGGTCAGGTTGGACTAAGACATTCAAGAAACCGGGAGGGAACCACCATGACATTGAAAAGAACCCTGGCGCTTTGCCTGATCTGCCTTGGCGGCACGGTGGCGGCCGATTGCGCAACCGATGCCGAAATCGAAGCCTATGTAGCGGACTACACCGGGAACACCCCGGCCAAGGCTCTGGCGGCGGATGGCAGCATGGAGGATGCCTTGTGTACCCAGGCCAAGCTGATCGCCGCGCTTGCGCCAAGGATGGGGCCCGTCGTCGGCTACAAGGCGGGCCTGACCAGCAAGCCCGCACAGGACCGCTTTGGCGTGAGCGAACCGGTTCGGGGCGTGCTGTTTCGCGACATGCTGCTGCAAGATGGCGCCGAGGTGCCGACCAACTGGGGCGCACGTCCGCTATTTGAAGCCGATCTGCTGCTTGTTGTCGGCAGCGCCGCGATCAACGAGGCCAAAACCTCCGAAGACGCGATGGCGCATATCTCGGCCATTCGCCCATTCATCGAACTGCCCGACCTGACCCTGGCTGAAGGCGAGCCAATCACCGGCGTCACCCTCACGGCCATCGCGGTGGCCCCGAAGCTGGGTGTGATGGGCGCGGAAATTCCGGTTTCCGATCCGGCAGCCATGCATGCCGCGCTTGGCTCTATGACCGTGACCCTGTCGGCCACCGATGGGGAGGTACTCGCCCAGGTGCCCGGCACTGCGGTACTCGGGCATCCGGTCAATGCCGTGATCTGGCTCATGTCCAAGGGGATCACGCTGCAACCCGGCGATCTGGTCTCGGTCGGGTCGTTCGGGCCGCTTGTGCCGCCGGCCAAGGGCAAGGGCGGCGCGAGCGCAAAATATACCGGGCTTCCCGGCGACCCGACGGTGAGTGTCACGTTCAAATAACCATCGGGCACATAATCATCGGGCAAATAGCCACCGGGGCGGCCTCAGCGCCGCCCTTCGCGCAACCAGCCCCCGACGATCAACGCCGACGCCAGCAGCAGAACCAGCCACGCCGGCAGCAAGGGCGATTGCGTGACGTCGCGGGTCTCGTACGCGCCGCGCGGTGTCAGCCCGATCCAGCCGCGACCGGCAGCCGGACGTCCCTCGCGGACGTTGCGAATGCCCGGCAGACCATCCTCAAGCCGAAACACCCCGCCCCGCAGCCGCGCAACGGCCGGTTCCATGATGTCCGCGGTGGCAATGGTCTCTTCGAACTCGCGCGGGGCCGCGGGGCCAAGACCGATCACCGCCTCATGCCCCCCCTCCGCGAGGTGATAGAGGCCGATTTCCGGCCCGTCATACAGGGCTTCGAACCTGCCCGCCGACACCTCTTCGAGCCGCAGTTCGACGCTGCTGCCATCCGGCCCGGTCACCGTAACCGCGCCAACCTCTTCGGACAGGGTCCGGCGAATGATGCGCATGCTCTGGCCTGTCGCCTCGGCCCACAGCGCCTCTTCCTCGAGCTCGGGCTCCTTCATCATCCAATGTGCCAGCCGTCGCAGCAGTTCAAGCTGCGGTCCGCCACCGTCATACCCCCGGCTCCACAGCCACGCATGATCCGAGGCCAGCATCGCCACGCGTCCTTCGCCCACACGGTCGAGGATCAACAGCGGGCGCTCGTCAACGCCGCTCATCAGCACCCTGCCGGCCTGCGGGTCGACATCGATCTGACGCAGCCAGGAGCCCCAGGTCTCTTCCCCCTGCAAATCCGCGGTCACGGGATGGCGCGCGCCGATATCGGTGATTTCGGGGCGGAATTTCTCTTCGATCACCCGCGCGCTCGGTTCGGCGGGCAGCACCCGCGCCAGCGGCGAACGATAGATGCTGTCCGCGCCGGCAAAATCCGGCCCCGCCGCGACCAGAACCGCGCCCCCTTCGCTGACATAATTGGCAACGTTGTCGAGGTAGATCGCCGGCAGGATCCCGCGCCTCTTGTAGCGGTCAAAGATGATCAGGTCGAAATCGTCGATCTTTTCGAGAAACAGTTCACGGGTCGGAAAGGCGATCAGCGAAAGCTCTCCCACCGGGACACCGTCCTGCTTTTCTGGTGGACGCAGGATGGTGAAATGCACGAGGTCGACGGAACTGTCCGACTTCAGCAGGTTGCGCCACGTGCGCCCACCGGGATGCGGCTCGCCCGAGACCAGCAGCACGCGCAGCCGGTCGCGCACGCCGTTCATCTGGATCAGCGCTGTATTGTTGCGCTCGGTAATCTCGCCCTCGGCCTCCGGCACCGCAAACTCGATCACGTTGCGCCCGCCATGCGGCAGCGTGACCGGCAATTCGATGTCCTGCCCGACGGGCACGGCAAAGCTCTGTGCCTCGCCGCCATCCACCGAAATGTCCAGCGTCGCGGTGCCGTCGTTGACTGGCGCGGCACCGCTGTCCTCGATCCGCAGGGTCAGCGTGACAGGTTCGCCGATGATCGCAAAGGCGGGGGCATTGCGCACGATCAGCCGCCGGTCCCAATCGGTGTCGCGTCCGGTCATCAGCATGTGCATGGGTGCCGGAATGTCCGGCATCCGCTCCATGTCGTGCACACGCCCGTCGCTGAGCGTGATGATCCCGGCCACGCGCGCGCTTGGCTCTTCGGCGAGCACCGACGACAGGGCAGTCATCAATTCGGTGCCGGCGTCCCCCTCGCCGTCGCGCACCGTGACCCGGCGCAGTTCCGTGTTCGGTCGTGCGGCGATGTCGGCGGCCAATGCATCGGCGGCCTCGTCCATCTGCTTCGCCCGATCCGACAACATCTGGCTGGCGCTGCGATCCTCGATCATGATCACGATATCGGTCAGCGGCGCGCGGTCTTCGACCTGATAGACCGGGCCGGCCAGGGCACCAAGCAGCACCAGCGCCGCAAGCGCCCTGTAGCCCCAGCCCGCAAGACCGCGCCACCCTGCCAACGCCACCCCCGCGAGCGCCAGTGCGCCCAGTACGGCAATGGCGACCCAGGGGATCGAGGGATCAAACACAAGGGTTCCGGTCATTGGCCCAACCTGTCAAGCAGCGCGGGAACATGCACCTGGTCGGATTTGTAGTTCCCGGTCAGCACATGCATCACGAGATTGACGCCAAAGCGATTGGCCAGCTCGCGCTGCCGTTCACCGGCAAATCCACGCCCGATGGGCAACATTGGCCGGCCATTGCCATCCACCGCCCAGGCCGCGGCCCAGTCATTGCCACCGATCACCACCGGTGTCACCCCGTCGTTGAGGTTGCGGAACGGCATTCCCTCGATCTGCTCGGCGTCGGGTGGCGCCGCCTCGACCCACAATTCGCGGCTGGTGTGGCGGCCCGGAAAATCCTGCAACAGGTAAAACGTCCGGGTCAGTACGTGATCCGGCGGCAGCGGTTCCAGGGGCGGTACATCCAGCGGGGCGGCCAATTGCTGCAGCTTGCGTCCGTTCGGGCTGGCCGCGCCGAAGCCGGCGATGTCGGCGTCGCGGGTATCAAACAGGATCATCCCCCCCGAGCGAAGATATTCGTTTATCCGTGCATAGGCATCGGCCGAGGGCATCGGCTGCTCGGGTGTGACGGGCCAGTACAGCAGAGGGAAGAAGGCCAGCTCGTCCTGTTCCAGATCGACGCCCACCGGATCGGCCGGCTCGATCGAGGTTCGATAGAACAGCGTCTCGGACAGGCCGCGCAAACCCGCCTGCGCGATGCGGTCGAGTTCGTCGTCGCCGGTCAGAACATGCGCAAGCACAAGTTCGCTCGTCACGGCGATGGCAAAGGAATCGGTGTCGTCCTGCGCCCGCCCCTGCAGCGGCTGCAACACCAGCAGAACACCGACAAGCCCCGCCGCCGCGCGCGGCAGCCCCAGCCGCCCAGACAGCGCGAGTGACGCGACCACATCCAGCGCCAGCACGACAAGCGCAAGAGCCAGCAGCTCCCCGCCCAAGGGCATTTCCCGCTCCACCGCCAGCCCCTCGACCGGAACGTCGTCTGGCCAGCGCGCCACCGCCAGTTCGCTTTCACCGGACAGCACGTTACGGGCAAGGCGCCGATCCCCGCTGACATACAGCCCAGGCCGCAAATCCGGACCGACCGGGCCATCGACCAGTGACGCGCCATCGACACCCGCAAGCGTGCCCGCGTCAGACAGTGTGCCGAACCCGTCCATCACCTGCACGGGGGTCCAGGTGGTGCCCTCCAGTTCCGCGGCTTGCGGTGTCGCCGCCGCCGAGGACACCGCGAGGCGCTCCAGCATCTCGACAAACAGGCCCGAGAGCGGCAGGCTCGACCATTCGGCATTCGCCGTAACATGGAACAGAATGACCTTTCCCTGCCCCACTGTCTTGCGCGTTACCAGCGGTGTGCCGTCGCCCAGCGACGCGATGACACGATCGGCCAGCGTCGGATCGGGTTGCGCCATGACCTGCGCAGAGACGGTAACGTCCTCGGGGATGGTCAGCCCGTGAAACGGCGAGTTTTCGGCGAAGGGCGCAAGCGACTTTGGCTCGCCCCAGCTCATCGCGCCGCCGACGCTTCGCCCACCGGCGCGCAGACGCACCGGCATCAACGGATGTTCGTCATCCCGGCTGACGTCGCTGGCCGCCAGACGCGGCCCCGCGAACCGCAGCAGCGTGCCCCCCGCATCGACCCATTCGCTCAACGCGTCCTCTTCAGCCGCCGACAGCGTCGCGACATCGGCCAGAACCACCACGTCCGGATTGGCCGGCAAAAGATCGATCAACGCACCGGTCAGAAGATCCGCGGTGGGCGCCAGTGCCTGCTCGAGATAGTGCAGGGGCGACAGCAGCTCCAGGCCCTCCCTGTCATCCCGTCCCGCGATCAGGGCGACTTCACGACGCCGCAGGCTATCATCACTGAGGGTCAGTGCGCCCGCCGATCTCTGGCCCTGAATTTCGAACCGCGCGACGCGCGCACGCAACTCCGACGGCAACGACAGGCCGGCGGTGGCGCTTGTCGCATCACTTTCAAAGGTGGCCGATGCCGAGGCCAGAACCCGCATGTTGCCCGCCGGGTCCGCCCCCTGCGCCAGAATGGTGATTTCGCGTTCCGTTCCCGCGCGCGAACGGATCGCGCGCAGTTGCACTGCACCATCCTCGTACCGCGCCGGGGCCAGCCCCATCACCGCGCTCCCGGTCTGGTAGGCCCGCACGGTCCCCCGAAGCCGCAGCGCGTCAAGCAGGGCATCGCGCCCCGGGTGGTCAAGGCCGTCGCTGATCCAATGGGTATCAAAGCCGCCTTCCACGCCGGACAGGGCCGCGATGGTTGCGTCAATCTGGGTTTCGGTTGCCGACCACGGAGCCGGGATCAGACCGGGCAGACGATTGCGCCACGCATCGGCGGCCTGAAACGACGGTACGCCGGGATCGGTCAGTCGCAGGATCGACACCGGGCGACCGGTCCGGCCTGCCTCGGTCAGTTGCGCCTCGACAAGATCGACGGTATCGGACCAAAGCGTCGCCCCGGCCCAGCTTGCGTCCATCAGGATCAGAAGCGGTCCCGAGCCGCCCCGGCTCTCCTGCGGGTTCAGCACCGGCCCGGCGAGTCCGATAATCACCGCGGCAACCGCCAGCATCCGCAACAGCAGCAGCCACCACGGCGTACGATCCGAAACGCTTTCGTCATCGGTGAGCCCCAACAGCAACGCCACACCTGGGAACCGGCGGCGCACAGGGGCCGGCGGGATCGCCCGCAGAAGCAGCCACAAAACCGGCAGCGCAAGCAGGCCGAGCAACAGCCAGGGCGAAGCGAACCCGATTCCGCCAAGCACCGTCATAGGCTGCCCCGATCCAGCGCGCGATAAAGCCAGAGCAACCCGGATTGCGCGCTGTCATTGGTGTGGTGCAACCCGAGAAGCCAGCCGGTGGTCCGGCACAGATGCGCCAGTCGCGCCTTGCGCTCCGCCAGCCGTTGCAGATAGCGGTCGCGCAACTCATTCGCCTTGAGCGTTTCATGACGCAGGGTGCCGCCGACACTTTCGAAGATGGTCCGTCCGCGGAACGGAAACGCCTCTTCGCTCGGGTCTAGGATTTGCAGGATGGCGCCACGCACACCGCGATCCGCCGCCTTGGTCAGCGCCTGTTCGACCTCGTCCATGTCGCCGAGAAAATCCGACAGGAAGACCGCGCGGGCATGGGGGATCATGGCCCGGTGCTCCGGCGCGGCATACTCCTCCGGCGCGTCCAGCGCAAAACTCTCGGCCAATCGCAGGATCTGGGTCTTGCCGCGCCGGGGCGGCAATGCCGTACCGGTCAGCCCGACCCGCTCGCCGCCACGCACCAGCAGGATCGCCACGGCCAGCGCCAGCAGGCGCGCACGTTCGATCTTGGTCGGCAGGCCGTCAGCCGAGGCGAAACGCATCGACGCACCCTGATCGACCCAGAGCATCACCGATTGGGCGATCTGCCATTCTCGTTCGCGCACGAATTGCTGGTCTCCCCGCGCCGAGCGCCGATGGTCGATCAGCCGCTTGCTGTCCCCGGTCTGCGCCGGACGGTATTGCCAGAAATCATCCCCCAGCCCCGCACGCCGCCGTCCGTGATCGCCCAACAGGACCGTACCGGCCAGATGCTCGGCCCGCGCCAGCAATGGCGGCATGCGGCCGGCTTCGATCTCGGCCCGTTCCCGCAGGGACAGGGGCTGTGTCACGCCGCCGCCTCGGCGCGGGTCAAGGCGCGGGCGGTGATATTGATCAGATCGGACAGGCTGTCTCCCCGGGCCCGCGCGGCGAAATTCAGCGCCATCCGGTGACTGAGGACGGGGCGCGCCATGTCGATCACGTCATCCGCATTGGGCGCAAGCCGGCCTTGGAGGAGCGCGCGCGCCCGCACGGTCAGCATCAGCGCCTGCGCCGCACGCGGCCCCGGCCCCCAGGCCACGGTGTCCCGAACCCGATCCGATACGCCGGGCTCGTCCGGACGAAACGCCCGCACCAGATCGAGAATCAACTCGACGACCGATTCCCCGACCGGCATCCGGCGCAGCAATACCTGGGCCGCAAGCAGTTCATTGCGCGAAAAGACCTCGGTTGACTGGTCCTCTTCAACGCCGGTGGTGGCGATCAGGATGTCACGCTCGGTATCCCGATCCGGGTAATCGACGTCAATCTGCACGAGAAAGCGGTCGAGCTGCGCCTCGGGCAACGGATAGGTCCCCTCCTGTTCGATCGGGTTCTGCGTCGCCAGCACGTGAAACGGCGGCTCCAGACGACGATCTTCGCCCGCCACCGTCACCGTGCGTTCCTGCATCGCCTGCAAAAGAGCCGATTGCGTGCGCGGGCTGGCCCGGTTGATCTCGTCCGCCATCAGAAGCTGGCAGAAAATGGGCCCCTGGACGAACCGGAACGACCGGGTTCCGTCGGCGGCGGTGTCGAGCACCTCGGAGCCCAGGATGTCGGCTGGCATCAGGTCGGGGGTAAACTGGATCCGGTTGCCATGCAGCCCCATGACAGTCGACAAGGTCTCGATCAGGCGGGTCTTGCCCAGACCCGGCAACCCGATCAGCAAGCCGTGCCCACCGCACAACAGCGCCGTCAATGTAAGATCGACGACCCGCTCCTGGCCGATGAACCGCCGGGTGATCGAGGCCTTGGCCTGCGCGAGCTTGGTTTCCAGCGCCTCGACTTCGGCAACCAGATCGTCGGTATCGGACATGACATTCCTTTCGGGGAACCCTACATTAGAGCATAAGTCTATCGCGCCCGGAGGAAATGGCAAAAGCTATGAGTGGACAAAAAGCTGTTACCCCCTCGGCCGAGGGCATCGCCGCCGCCGCCAGCGCCGCAAAGGGGCGCGGCCTGCCACCGGTGCACCTGTGGAATCCGCCGTTTTGCGGCGACCTCGACATGCGCATTGCCCGCGACGGGACGTGGTTCTACCTTGGCACACCGATCGGCAGGTTTGAGCTGGTCAAGCTCTTCTCGTCGATCCTCAAGCTGGAGGACGGCAAGTATTTCCTCGTTACGCCGGTGGAAAAGGTTGGAATCACCGTGGATGATGCCCCCTTTGTCGCCGTCGATTTCGAGGCAGACGGCACCGGGAAAAACCAGGTGCTGACGTTCACCACCCATGTGGGCGACACCGCCACTGCCGGAGCAGATCACCCGATCCGCGTTGCGCGGGACGCCGAAACCGGAGAACCGTCACCCTACGTGATGATCCGCTCGGGTCTCGAGGCGCTGATCGACCGCAAGAGCTTTTATCGTCTGGTCGAACTGGGCGATCATCATGACGGCTGGTTCGGGCTGTGGTCGTCGGGCGAATTCTTTGCGGTCATCCCGTCCAGCGAGCTGGAAAACCTCTGATTGGCGGAAACCCGCCCGGTTTTAGGAAAATTTCACCATCAGCACCCTTGGCATGCCCCGATCCGGAGGGTTAAGGCGTTGCGGCGCTGCTCTTGCGCAGGCTGTCCAGTCACGAGCCCACGATTTCAACGCGTTGAGACAAGGATTGAGCCGAAAGTTGACGGCAAAACGCCAAGATCAGCCCTCTGGAACGAGATGATATGCCAAAATTCGCCGCCAACCTGACATTGCTCTTTACCGAGCTGCCCTTTCTGGACAGGTTCGATGCCGCCGCCGCGGCCGGGTTTACGGCTGTCGAGATCCTGTTCCCCTATGACTTTCCCGCCAAGGAGACGCGCCGCGCCTTGTTGCGCAACGGCCTGAAACTTGTCCTGATCAACGCCCCGCCACCGAATTATACCGGCGGGACCCCCGGTTACGCCGCGCTTCCCGGCGGCGAAGGGCGGTTTGAGCACGACATCAGGCGCACCCTGCGCTATGCGCGAGAGTTGCGTCCCGATCTCGTGCATGTCATGGCGGGTTACACCGAGGATGACGCGGCGGAAGAGACATTTGTCCGCAACCTGCAATGGGCCGCCGATCAGGCCCCCGAGCAGGGGTTTACCATCGAACCGCTGAACCGCGGCGACCAACCGGGCTATTTCCTCGACGATTACGCGCTTGCGGCCCGGATCCTCGATGCGGTCGACCGGCCCAATGTCGGGCTGCAATACGACAGTTACCATGCCGAGATCATTCACGGGGACGCGCTTGCGGTCTGGGAACAATACCGCGAGCGCGCCACGCATGTACAGATCGGCGCGGCCCCGAACCGGAGCGAGCCGGGCAGCGGAAGCACCGATTTCAACGCACTGTTCGACGCCATCGACGCCAGCGGCTATTCCGGCTGGGTCAGCGCCGAGTACAATCCCAGCACACCGCGCACCGAAAGCAGCCTGAACTGGCTACCCTGATCCAAAGCGTTTCGCGATTGGCCTGAAACATCTGGCATTATCTGACGCGTTGAAATCCGGGATTTCAGGCAGCGTTAGATCAGTCAGGTTTATCGCGACATACTCTGGTCGCGGCGGGCGGCGCCTCAGTATTTCTGCGGAACGTAGAGCTCTTCGGGCAGAACGGCCCGCTCGTAATCCGGGTTGAACTCGCGCTCGGGCAGGTGGATCTCCTCGCTGGGCACGTCTTCATAGGGAAACACGCTGAGCAGGTGACTCATGCAGTTCAGGCGCGCGCGTTTCTTGTCATTGCCCTGCACGATATACCACGGCGCTTCCTCGATATTGGTGCGCAGCAGCATTTCTTCCTTGGCCTTGGTGTATTTCTCCCACCGGACCCGGCTTTGCAGGTCCATCGGAGACAGTTTCCACTGTTTCAGCGGATCGTGAATCCGGATCAGGAATCGCATCTGCTGCTCTTCATCGGTGATCGAGAACCAGTACTTGATCAGGCGGATGCCCGACCGCACCAGCATCCGCTCGAATTCGGGCACGTCGTGAAAGAAATCCTCGACTTGTGCATCGGTGGCAAATCCCATCACCCGTTCGACGCCCGCCCGGTTGTACCACGAGCGGTCAAACAGCACGATCTCGCCTGCGGCGGGCAGATGCGGCACGTAGCGCTGGAAATACCATTGCGTCTTTTCCCGGTCGGACGGTGCCGGCAAGGCCACGGTGCGCACGACACGCGGATTCAGGCGCTGCGTGATACGCTTGATCACGCCGCCCTTGCCGGCACTGTCGCGCCCCTCGAACAGCACAACGACCTTTTCACCGCTGTGCACAACCCAGTCCTGAAGGCGGATCAACTCGGCCTGCAACTTAATCAATTCAGAGAAATACTCGGCACGGGGCAACGTTTCGGGATGTGCCGCACGGTAGATCTTGCGAATCTCCATCGACAGCGCGGCATCTTCCAGCTCAAGCTCGTAATCTTCATCGAGCGTGTCGGCCAGTTCGGCCTGCAGCCAGTCGATGGCCCCGTCTTCGGCTTTGTCGCTGTTCATGCCAAAGTCCCTTTCCTGCATTTCCCGCCACCGTTAACCACCGTTTCATGACACGCATGTAAAGATGAGGGTTGCCTCACCGATGCGGCAGGCGCTCAAGCGGATGGTGCGTCCAGAAAGCCGTTGATCAGTGCGCCGACTTCGGCGCGCCGCGAATACATCAACAGATGCCCGGCCTGATAGATCTTGATGCGGGATTTCGGCAACAGCGCGGCAAGAGCGATCTGGTTCGCCACCGGGATCAGCGTATCCAGCGCACCGCCGATGACCTGCGTCGGCTGTTGCAAGCGGGCCAGCCACGGCACGCTGGTCCAGCTGCACAATGCGCGAACCTGCGCGGAATAGCCCTCATAGCTCGGCCGGATCGCGTGCTTGGCGTATTGCCTGAACAATGCCGGCTGCAGCATCGCCTCTCCGCCGTACATGAACGGACCGATGAAATCGCCATAGGCCTTGTTGACATAGCGCATGGGAAACATGATCTCGGCCAGCGCGAGCGGCGTACCCCACCAGCTGCCGATCCCGCCCGCCGAGGTGATGGCCAGCACCAGCTTGCGCACCAGTTGCGGATGGTCATGCGCCAGTTGCTGGGCCAGCGCGCCACCCCATGAAATACCCATCACATCACATTCGCCGATCGCAAGTTCATCCAGAACCTGGCGCAACATCGCGGCATGTTGGGGGATGGTCGTGTCCGTTCCCGGCACATCCGACCGCCCCACCCCGGCGGCATCAAAGGCGATGAGCGGACGGTCGGGAAATTCGTGCATCAGCGGATAGAGGATCTCGACGGATTGCCCCAGACCGTTGCAGATCACCATCGGCGTGCCGGAGCGGCCTTCTCGCGCGCAGAACACCCGCAGGTTCACGCCGTTTGCGCGGATGGTCCGGAACGCGCCACCATCCGGCGCGGCATGACTGTCTGGCACGATACGATACTCCTGCTCTTCCCTCATATGTCGCAAGACTAGCCGTCCTGCGGCACCTGTTCCAGAACATAGGTTCCCGGAGCCGGGGCGAGCACCGGGTGCTTGCGGTTGCCAAGCGCCTTGGGGGCCGGCCGCTGTGCATCTCCGCTGGTCTCGTCGAGCCATTGCAACCAGTGCGGCCACCAACTTCCCTCGGATTTCGTGGCCGACGCCAGCCAATCCTCGGCCGATCCGGTACGCTTGCCACCGGACATGAAATGGCGGCGGTTCCTGACCGGGTGATTGATCACGGTGCCCGAAACATGCCCGCCTGACGTCAGCACGAATTCCGCCTCTTGCGGCAGCAGGGTCGTCGAGGAATAAGACGTCTTCCACGGCACGATATGATCCCCGGTCGCGGCAAGGAAATAGCACGGTACATCGATGTTGCCGCAGTCGACCGGCGTGTCGAGCAGGGTCAGCGCGCCGGGCTCCTTCAGCCGGTTGGCGTGGTACATCTCCTCCACGAAATAGGAATACCATTTCGCCGGCAGGTTCGATGTATCCGCATTCCAGTACAATACGTCAAAGGGTGGCGGCGTCTTGCCTTTGAGATAGTTGTTGACCACGAAACCCCAGATCGATTCATTCACGTGCAGCATCGCCATCGCGCGGGCAATGTCGCGCCCCGGGGCCACCCTGGCCGTTTCCAGCCGTTGCTGATAGGCGGCGATCTGGGCATCATCGATGAACACCTCGACCTCGCCCGGATCGCTGAAATCAAGCATCGCCGACAGGAACGTGGCCGACCCGACGAGAGATTTCTGCGCCTGCGGCATGACCGCCAGCGCCGCCAGCAGCAACGTCCCGCCATTGCACCATGACAGCAGGTCGAGCTTCTCTGACTTCGCGACGTCCGCGGTTGCATCGATCGCGGCCAGGACCCCCTCGGTGATGTATTCGTCCCAGCCGTAGTCCTGTGTCTCCTCGCCGGCGTTTCGCCAGGAGATCATGAAAACCGAATTCCCCTCTTCCAACAGGTAACGCACCATCGACTTCTTTTCATTGATGTCAAAGATATAGAACTTGTTGACACAGGGCGGCACGATCAGGATCGGATTGGCGCGCACCTTCGGCGTCACCGGTTCGTACTGGATCACTTCGATCAGCGAATTTCGATAGATCACGGCACCGGGCGTCGTCGCCAGGTTCTCGCCAACCTTGAAGGCCGACTCGTCGGTCGTGGTGATATAGCCCTTTTCCAGGTCGGCCAGCAGGTTCTGGAACCCGTCAACAAGGCTCTTGCCACCGGTTTCCTGCGCCAGCCTGAGCACTTCCGGGTTCATCAGGGCGAAATTCGACGGCGAAAGGCTGTCGGCAGCGACGCGGGCGTAGAAGCTGAGCTTGCGCTGCTCGTGTTCGGGCAGACCCGCCCTGTCCGCCAGATCGACCATTGCCTTGGCCGTCATTTCATAGGACTGGCGCAGGAAGGGATAAATACCCTCGCTCCAGGCCTCGTCGCCAAACCGGCGATCCTTGCTCGGGGTTGCATCGCCCGCCATTCCCGACAGCCAGAGCTGTGCCATATCGGCCTGGTAGGAAGACCAGGTCTTGAGCCAATCACCCCAGGTATCTGCGGCGAGCATGGATTGCGCGGCCCGGTTCCAGGACTCGAGAAATTTCTGCTGTCCGCTCGTGTCCATCCCCTTGAACACTGGATGGGTTCTGGTTGCGGTCAGCATCATGTCTGACAAGGTCTTGGTGAAATCCTGATCCATCGGGTCCTCCATGGGTGTCGTCTCTGCGGCCTGACCCGCAATCTGTGTCGTTGTGCTCGGCGCCTCGGCAAGCCGTCAAAGCCCGCGCACCTTTTGCCTCATGGACGCAACCGCGTCCACCAGATCGCCCGTTCGCCTCTAGAAGTGTATGGCGTGCCCCAACGCCTTGAGCGCGGCCTCCTGCAAGCCCTCGCTCTGGGTCGGGTGGGCATGGATCGTTCCCGCGATGTCCTCGAGACGCGCGCCCATCTCGATGGCATGGGCAAACACCGCCGCCAGTTCCGAGATGCCACCGCCGGTCGCCTGTATCCCGACCACGACATGATTATCCGCCCGCGCCACCACGCGGATAAACCCGGCCTCGTTCTCCATCGTCATGGCACGACCGTTGGCGGTAAATGGAAACTTGCCCGTGACCGTTTCGCCGAACTGGTCCTTGGCCTCTTCGGGCGACAACCCGGCCGTTACGATCTCCGGATCGGTGAAACACACCGCCGGAATGCACTGCTTGTCCCAGGCGTGCGGACCGCCGGCGACGATCTCGGCGGTCATCTCGCCCTGCGCAATCGCCCGGTGGGCAAGCATCGGTTCGCCGGTGACATCGCCAATCGCGTAAACATCGCGCATCGAGGTCTGGCACCGATCATCTATTTGAATGAACGGTCCGTTCATTTTCAGCGACAGCTCCTCAAGGCCCACATCCTGCGTGCGGGGTTTGCGGCCAACCGCCACCAGCACCTTGTCAAAGGGCAGTTCGGCCGTTTCGCCATCGGCAAGGCTAACCTTCAACCGGTCCTTGCCCGCGTTGAGCCCCTCGGCCTTGGCCTGCAGCATGACCGTGACCCCCAGTGCCTCGAGCCGCTCCGCCACGGGCCTGGTCAGTTCCTTGTCGTATTGCGGCAGGATCTTCGAGGCGAATTCGACCACCGTCACCTCGGACCCGAGCTTGGCCATTGCCGTTCCGATCTCAAGCCCGATATAGCCTCCGCCGACCACGATCAGCCTTTCGGGTACGCTGGTCAACGCCAGCGCCCCGGTAGACGAGATCACATCGCCACCGAAGGGCAGCGCGGGGATCTCGAACGGGTCCGACCCGGTGGCGATCACGATCCGCCCGGCACGGATCAGCTGTTCGCCCATATCGGTTTTGACGATCACGGATTTGCCGTCGCGAAACCTTGCATGTCCGATGATCGCGCGCGCGCCCGCCCGCTTGAGCAAAGCCCCTACCCCGCCATTCAGACGCGCCACGATACCGTCCTTCCACGCCACCGTTTGCGCCAGATCGATCTCGGGTGCCTGAACCGAGATACCGAGGCTGTTGGGAGCGGTAAATCCGGTCGCCTTGTGAAACTCTTCGGCGGCATGGATCAGCGCCTTGGACGGGATGCAGCCGACATTCAGGCAGGTGCCCCCATGCGCCCTGGATTCGACGACGATGGTATCCACGCCAAGCTGCCCGGCACGAATGCCACAGACATAGCCGCCCGGGCCGGAGCCGATCACCAGCAGTTCGCAATTGAGTTCTTCCATGATCAGTCCTCCAGCAGCAGCAGCGCAGGGGTTTCGAGCAGCATCTTGAGTTTCTGAACAAAAACCGCAGCGTCCCAGCCATCGATGACCCGGTGATCAAAGCTGCACGAGATGTTCATCTTCTTGCGGGGCACGAAACCCGACCCGTCCCAATGCGGTCGCACCTCCATCTTGTTGATTCCGACAATCGCAACCTCGGGATAGTTGATGATCGGCGTCGTCGCGAGCGCCCCAAGCGGGCCCAGCGAGGTGATGGTGATGGTAGACCCGCTCAGTTCGTCACGCTTGGCGCTGCCGTCACGCGCCGCAGCGGCCAGACGAGACAGTTCCGCCGCACTTTCCCAAAGGTCCATCGCCTCGGCATGTCGCACCACCGGCACGATCAGCCCGCCCGGCGTTTGCGTCGCGATGCCGATATGGACCGCATCGAACTTGCGGACGACGCTGTCGTCATCCTCGAAATGCGCGTTCATCTCCGGCTGATCCGCAACCGCGTCGGCAATCGCGCGGATCACGAAGGGCAGCACCGTCAGCTTGCCCCTGGCCTCGGCGCGCGCCCTGTTCAGCTGTGCCCGCAGGTCCTCGAGATCGCTCACATCGACCTCTTCGACAATCGTGATATGCGGGATCCGCGACTTGGACAACGCCATGCGCTCGGCGATCTTGCGGCGCAGGCCGATCACCTTTTCCTCGGACTCGCCGGTACGCATGGGCCGTTTGACAGCGCCGCCACCTGTGAACTGCCCGCCTGTCTCGTGAAAATGGGTCAGGTCTTCGTGCGTGATCCGTCCGGCGGGGCCGCTGCCCGGCACGCGCCGCAGGTCAATGCCGAGTTCGCGTGCCCGCTTGCGCACCGACGGCGTCGTCAGCGGTTTTTCCCCTTCGGCACGGCGCTGCGCGGCAACCGGTGCAGGCGTCTTGGACCTCTTGGGTTCGGGTGCCGGTGCCGGCTTCGCCACTGGTTCCGCCGGGGCCGGAGCCGGGGCCGTGGACTTGGCCAGTTTGCCGGCCAGCGCTTCGGCCGTCGTATTGCCCGCCCCCTCGACTTCGATCACCATCAGGGTGCTGCCGATGGCCAGCGTGTCTCCGACCGCGCCGCCGAGAAACAGCACCTTGCCGGATACGTTGGTGGGGATTTCGACCGATGCCTTCTCGGTCATCACCTCGGCAACGACATCGTCCTCGCGCAATTCCGCGCCGACGCTTGTCAGCCATGCGGTCAGTTCGGCCTCGGCAATACCCTCGCCCACATCCGGAACCTTGATTTCATACAAGCCCTTGCCCTCGGCGGCCCGAATGTCGATCGCCGGTTCCGGCGATGCCGGGCTCTCCGGTGGTTCGGAGCCCGCCGCAGGCGGGGTGTCGGCGGTGGCGGCCTGTTCGGCGGAGGTATTCCCTTCGCCCTCGACTTCCAGCCGGACCAGGTCTGCCCCGATCGACATCTTGTCGCCCGCCTCGCCACCGAGCCAGACCACCTTGCCCGACACCGCAGCGGGAATCTCGACCGATGCCTTGTCGGTCATGACCTCGGCAAGCACCTCGTCTTCCTTGACGACGTCACCGATCTTCACATGCCAGGCGCTCAGTTCGGCCTCGGCGATGCCCTCGCCGACATCAGGCAATTTCATCGTGAACAGTCCCATGCCTACGCCTCCATCAGCTGCTTCATCTTGCGCCCGACCCGTTCCGGCCCCGGGAAATAGGCCCATTCCTGCGCGTGCGGATAGGGCGTATCCCACCCCGCGATGCGCTCGACCGGCGCTTCCAGATGATAAAAGCACTCGGCCTGGACCTGCGCGGCCAGTTCCGCCCCGAAGCCCGAGGTCAGCGTCGCCTCGTGCAGGACGATGCAGCGGCCGGTCTTTTGCACCGATGCCATTATCGTTTCCGTATCGAGCGGCATCAGGGTGCGAAGATCGACCACCTCTGCATCGATGCCCGTTTCTTCGGCTGCGGCGATGGCCACATGAACCATGGTTCCGTATGTCACCACCGTCAGTTCCCCGCCGGGCCGCGCAATCGCCGCCTTGCCCAGCGGTGTTTCATAGTAATCCGGATCGACCTCGCCCAAGGGATGCGTCTTCCACGGTTGCACCGGCCGGTCGTGGTGGCCATCGAACGGGCCGTTGTACAGGCGCTTGGGTTCAAGAAAGATCACCGGGTCCGGGTCGGCAATCGCAGCCAGCAACAGGCCCTTGGCATCCTGCGGGTTCGACGGGATCACCGTTTTCAGGCCGGACACATGGGTAAACAACGCTTCCGGGCTCTGGCTGTGGGTCTGTCCCCCCCAGATGCCACCGCCCGCCGGCATCCGCACCACCATCGGGCAGGTAAATTCGCCCGCCGACCGATACCGCAGCCGTGCCGCTTCCGACACGATCTGGTCATAGGCCGGATACATGTAATCCGCGAATTGCACCTCGACGACGGGTTTCAATCCGTAGGCGGCCATCCCGACCCCTGCGCCGACAATGCCCAATTCGCTGATCGGCGCGTCGAAACAGCGTTCGGCACCGTATTTTTCCTGCAATCCGGCGGTGCAGCGGAACACGCCGCCGAAATAGCCCACATCCTCGCCGAACACGACAACATCCTCGTCCCGCCCCATGGCGAGGTCATGGGCGTTCTGGATCGCCGCGATCATCGTCATCTGTGCCATGTCAGTACCCCACTTCGTGGCGCTGTTTCACCAGATGCTGCGGCATCTCGGCATAGACATCCTCGAACATGTCCCGCGGTGACGGAACATGACCGGAGTTCAGCGTACCGATGGCTTCGGCCCGTTTCTGGCAATCGATCACGCTATCGGCAATTTCGGCCTCGGCCTGTTTGTGACGGTCGTCCGACCAGACACCGCGCCGGATCAGATGCGCCTTGAGCCGTTCGATCGGATCCCCGAGCGGCCAGGCCTCGTTCTCGGACTTGGGACGATAGGCGCTCGGATCGTCCGAGGTCGAATGCCCGCCGGCGCGGTAGGTGACGTGTTCGATGATCGTCGGTCCGAGATTCCTGCGTGCCCGTTCCGCCGCCCATTTGCCGGCGGCATGAACCGCGAGATAATCGTTGCCATCGACCCGCAACGCCGGAATTCCAAAGCCGTGACCGCGCGACGCAAAGGTGTGGGCGCGGCCACGTGCGATCCCCTGAAAGGTGGAAATCGCCCACTGGTTGTTGACGATATTCAAAACCACCGGGGCCTTGTAGGTAGACGCGAAAACCAGCGCCGCATGAAAATCGCTCTCGGATGTCGAACCATCGCCGATCCACGAGGCCGCAATCCTGGTATCGCCCTTGATCGCCGACGCCATGCTCCAGCCGACGGCCTGGATATACTGCGTCGCAAGATTTCCCGAGATCGAGAAAAACCCGTGCTCCCGGGAGGAATACATCACCGGAAGCTGCCGCCCGTGCAGCGGATCGGCCTCGTTCGAGAAGATCTGGCACATCATCGTTTCCATCGGATAGCCAGACGCGATCAGCAGGCCCGCCTGACGATAGGTCGGGAAATTCATGTCGCCTTTTTCCAGGGCCTTCTGAAACGCGCAGCTTATCGCCTCTTCGCCGAGATGCTGCATGTAGAACGAGGTCTTGCCCTGGCGCTGCGCCAACATCATCCGCGCATCATAGGTGCGCAGGGTCATCATGTCGCGCAGACCCTGCGCGAGTTCTTCGTCACTCAGGCCCGCCGCCCAATCCCCGACGGCATCGCCGTCATCGTCAAGCACGCGGATGATCGTGAAGGCAAGGTCGCGAATATCCTCGGCCCGCGCATCCACATCAGGGCGGCGGACCGAACCCGCCGCCGGGATCTCGACCCCGGAAAAATCCGGAATGTCGCCCGGTCGGCATTCAGGCTTGGGAACATTCAGGGATAACGGCGCGTAATCAGTCATATCAACCTCGTTTCAGAAGGATGGGTCATCTACCGGCAAGGGGCGCCGGAAGGCGCTGTTCATCGACGGCAGCCCGGTGTGGCCCCGGCCCGCAATTCGCTTGATCGGAATACTATTGCAGCAACGCGGGCGATAGGGAAGTGTCCGAAGAAAAACATCCCGAAGAGCTTCGCACTGCATTGGAATCAAAGCATTCCTTTCGCGATCCATTCGTCAAGCTGGCGACGGCTGATCTCGAAATGCATGCTGTCCTCGCGTCGGAAGCCAGCGCCCCAGACCCAGCCTTCGGCATGAAAGAAATCGGCCAGGATCGTCAGGCCCAGCTGTGTCTTGCCGTCGGTGAAATTATCCAGATGCCCGTCGATATTGAGATCAAGCGCGAGCCCGTAGCTGTGGGTGGACAGGCTGTTCACGGTACCGCGTATCCGCCGCACACACAGCGATCCCGAGGTGTTGATCCGCGCATACAGGTCGGGGTCGGCGCGCCGCACGTTTTCAAACACCCGGCGCAACGAATCCGCCGCCGGCTTGAGCATCTGAACCCGAATGGGCCCGACATTTTCCAGCACCAGCTTGCTCGCCAGCGCCTGGTTCGTCATCGGTTCGCAGGTGTCGCTCAGCGTGTCGCGCGGGCGTCCGAGTTTTTCCTCGAGATAGCGCGGACCGGCAACCTGCAGCCCCCGGTTCACATTCAGCCGATCGGCGATCAGCACAACCTGCGCATAGGCGTCGATGATGTCATTCGGCCCGGTGCCCCGCAGGATCGCGTCTTCGTCATCCGGATTTGGCGCAAGCGTGTTTTGCCGCCCCATCCCCGCCGCCAGCCCTGCGATCTGGCTCTCCTGTGCCTTCATGCGGTTCTGCAAATCCTCGATCTGCTGGCGCAGCATCTCGATCTCGATCCGCGCACCGGAATCCACTGCAGACCCCTGAAAATCCTCTTCGGACAAGAGATAGTTCAACCCCAGGAAAATGGCAGGCGCCAATACCAGGGCGACGGCAATGATGATCGCCGGGAGAAATCGCATCACGTCCTCATCGTTTCGGGCAATTCAGCCTGCTTCAGTACAGCGAGTAAAGCGCTTTTTTCCTCGAACACGAAGAGAAACGGAATAATGCGACTGCATCGAATGGTTGCAAAACCGTTGTGACATGCCGATGCGTCGTGTACAGTTTCAACGGTAACTTTCGACAGCAGCAAAGGACGCAAGATGGTTTGTTTTTCCAGAGTTTTTGCATTTGCGCTTGTCCTTGGCCTTGGCCATGCCGTTCCCGGCACGCTCGTCGCCCAGACTGCGGACGAGATGACAGCCGAAGAAATCGCGGATGCGTTCAAGAAGCAGAAGACCCGGGGACTGGTGATCGTGCCCAGCGCACCGCAGGGCGATACGACCGAGACCGCCACCGTCGCGCCCGCTGCAGCCAAGGAATACGCGGCAGTCACACCCGAAGAACAAGTCAATATCCAGATCGCCTTTGATTTTGACAGCGCCGCGTTGCGGGACGATCAGAAACCCAAGCTCGTGACGCTCTGCGAGGTCATGAAGTCGGTCGATGTGGCGGTCTATCAGGTGGTCGGCCATACCGACAGTTCCGGAACCGCATCCTATAACGAACGGCTGTCGCTGCTGCGCGCGCAGGAGGTCAAGCGTCACCTGGTCGATGATTGCGGGCTTGCCGAAAACCGGATCGAGGCGATCGGCATGGGCGAAAGCGCCCCATATGACGCCGCCAACCCGAGGGCAGATGTCAATCGCCGGGTCGAATTCCAGGCATTGGGCTGAGACCGCTGACGTTTGAAGCAGGACCAGATGTAGCAAGGGGCTGAGACATGATCGACTCACGCCCCACGGATACGTTTCAGCCCGGTGATGTGCTGAACAACACCTACCGCGTCGAAGCAATGCTCGGGCGCGGCGGCACCTCGGAAGTTTACAAGGCACGCAGCGAGATCTCGGGGCGACTCGCCGCGCTCAAGGTCCTGAAAGCCGAGTTTTCCGCAAATGACGATTACCTTGTCCTGCTGACCCGCGAAGAGGAGATCCGCGAGATCCGCCATGACGCCGTGGTACGGTATTCCGAAAACCACCGCACGCAGGACGGATTGGTCTATCTTGTCATGGACTATGTCGACGGTCCGGGTCTGGACAGGAAACTGCGCGAAGGCCCGATGTCCGCCGAGGATCTGCTGACCGTGTGTCGTCGCGTCGCCGAAGGACTCGAGGCGGCGCACAAGCGCAACATCGTGCATCGCGACCTCAGCCCGGACAACATCATCCTGCGCAACGGCAACCCGGCAGAAGCGGTGATCATCGATTTCGGCATCGCCAAGGACACCAATCCGGGCGCTCAGACCATCGTCGGGAACGAATTCGCCGGAAAATACGCCTATGCCGCGCCCGAACAACTGAACGGTCAGACCGACGCGCGTTCCGATATCTATTCGCTCGGTGCGATGTTACTGGCGAATTTTCGCGGAACGTCGCCCGATGTCGGCAAGAACCCGATGGAGGTGGTCAGGAAAAAGAGCGAGCCGCTCGACACTTCGGGCGTGCCCGAGCCGCTCAGGACCCTGATCGATCGCATGGCCGCGCCCGACCCCGACGCCCGTTTCCAGACGGCGGCCGAGGTTCTGGCCTATCTGCGCGAGAACGAGGCAGGCGCGGATCCGGACGCAACCGTGATCTTTCCACCGCCCCGCGCCGACGATCCGGCACCCGAACCCGATCCATCTCCCGCCGCCCCGTCTGCGTCCCCGCCTGTATCCCCCCCCTCGCCCGCGCGTGACGAACCGCGCAGGTCACGCGGCGGGTTTGTCGGCCTCGTTGTCGTGCTGGCCCTGCTCGTTGGTGGTATCGGCGGGTATTTCGGCGGGCTGTTCGACGAGTTACTTGGGCCGCAATACCCGGTTGCCGATCCGTATGAACTCATCGTCGACTATCCCGCGGACGAGCGGCCCCGCGCCACCGGAAACGTTCCTTCGGAGCAGGTGCGTGCGGCGCTGGACGAGTGGATGGCAGGTCTGTCAGGAACAACCGATCTGAGACTTGCCACCGGCAATATTGCCGACAGTTGGGGCAACGATGTCATGGCGACGCTGTCGGACCTGCGCGATCTTGACGAATGGCGGCTGGTGCTTGACGGCAACAACGCACGGATCAGCGGCTCGACCACCGACACCGCCTTGCACGCCCGCCTCAGCCGGACCTTTGCCGATGGCCTGCCCGGTGCGCTGTCGGGACGTGCGGATATCGAACTGATCCCCCTGTTCCTGCCAACCGGCGAGGTCACTGCCGTGCTGGAAGAACTCGCGGATTGCGGCCCGATCGCGACGCCGGGGGCAACGCCCGTGGGATATGGACCGCAGAGCCCGATCACGGTGACGGGAAAGGTGGCCGAAACGGCAACCCGCATCGGCTTGTTCGACGCGCTGAGCGCGATTGCGGGGGAGCGAAACGTCGCCGTGGATGTTGACGTTCTGAACCCCACGCTCTGCCTCATCGAAAGCAACCTGCCAAAGGCGCCTCCGGGGGGCATCGGCATAGATTTCATTGTCGGCGGACGGAATGAGCCAAACCCGTCCGGCCGGTTTTTTGTGGGTGAGAACCCGATAATCGACATCGCATTGCCTGCGGATGTGACCGACGGCTACCTGACCGTCTCGATCCTCGATGTTTCCGGAAACGTTTATCATCTGTTGCCTAATCTGAACCGGCAGGCAAACGCGGTGGCGGCGCTGCGCGACGGGCAGACGGGCCCGATCAAGGTACGGGTAGCCTACAGCGTCGAAGAAGCCGCCCGCGAGAACCGCATCGGCTTTACCGTCGATGACAGTTCGCTGGGCAAGAGCAAGGTGATCGTGCTTCACTCCAGCGAACCGCTGTTCGACGGGCTGCGCCCCACATCTGAATCGGCAAGCGGCTATGCAGCGGCGCTCAAGGATCACGTCGAGGCAAATCAGGCCAGTATCCTGTCGCTCGACAGCCGCATCCTGACCACGGCGACGCCCTGAGTGTTCAGAGCACGTCCAGAACGACAGCGGTGATATTGTCCGCGCCGCCGCCGTCGAGGGCGATTTCGATCAGCCGGTCGGAGACCGTCTCGAGCGGTTCACGCGACAGCACGGATTGCAGGACCGCGAAGGTTGCATATTTCGTCAGCCCGTCCGAGCAGATCAGGAACCGATCACCGCGCAGGGCGTCGCCGCGTATCTTGTCGAGTTCCAACCTGTCCCCCACCCCGACTGCACGGGTGATCGCGTTGGATTGCGGGTGCTGATCGGCCTCGTCCCACGTCATCTGACCGTCGAGAACAAGCTCCGCCACGGCGGAATGGTCGGTGGTCAGGAGTTCTATCTGACCGTCGCGAAGCCGGTATATCCGGCTGTCCCCGGCCCAGAGCCCGACGAAATGCCCCTTTGCGATCATCAGCGCGGCAACGGTTGCCCCGATAATGCCCCGCCCGCGCGCGGTGGCTTCCCCGAGGATAATATCATGCGATTCAGTTATCGCATTGCGAAGCGCATGCATCCGCTCCGTCGGGTTGAGCCCCGCCGGGATCATCGCAACCCTGTCCGCAATCAGCCGGCTGGCATAATCGCCGGCGTCATGCCCGCCCATCCCGTCCGACACCATCCAGATGCTCTGCTCGGGCAGCGCAAGCAAGGAATCCTCATTGACCTTGCGTTTATGTCCCACATGGGTTCGGGCGTTATAGCGAACCCCGCTCATGCGGTCTGGCCAGAGCGCCAGATCGGTGCGTCCATGTGAAAAAGGCCCACGGCCGACGGTCCCTCCGGCAGGCCATCGCACAGCATCAGCCGCTGCGCGTCACCTGTCATCGCGCTCCAGATGCTCGGACGTGCACAGACATCCGCGATGCGGTCGGCGGCAAGGTCTGCGACCACATCGCTGCCCGTCATCGTGATGCAATGACCGGTGCGTGACACCGACGGCGAACATCCCGCGGCGAGGGGCGGGATTTCGGCGAGCCTCTGTTCAAGCTTTTCACGGCTCATGTCGTCTTCCAATGCGTCCAGGGCAAGCGCCTCCAGTCTCTCAAATAATCGGGCGGCGCGAAAGTGGTCTGACGCAATCGTGCCCGGCGATGAAAACGGCGCCATCAGAGTCAGCGGAAATCGCCGCCCGACACGATCAACCGAAGGCATCAGCACACCGATGATCTTGGGCGCACCGGCCAGTGTCGGCGCCAGGCAGAAGCGCCAGATCGGGGATGACATGTAGTGATCGTCCCATTGCCGTCCGAGGGCGGTCTGCGCCGCCAGCATGCTGCGCTGCATCCAGTCATCCCAGACCGAGACGAAACCCGCCGGAGTGTTCAACCGAAAGAAATCCCCGACAGTGGGCATCTTGCCAAACGCACCGAACGCCCCGGCCATCACATCGACTTTGGACAATTGAACTTGGCCAGTGCCGGCAGGGCAAACGGGTTGATCACGGAGCCCGACTGCAACTGGAAGATCGCGATGCGGCCACCCACATTGAAGATCACGCGCTTGCGGTCCGACACGTTGGTGCGGCGTACCTCCGCCGCATCCAGCAACCGGAACCACCCCCACGGGCCATCCCGCGACAGCGTGCTCTCGATATTCTTCCTGTCCGGCTGAAATGTCACCCGCGCCAATCCGACCGAGCCGGGCCATGTCACCGCCACCGGGTTGGGCTGGCCGCCACGATGCGCAAATTCGACCGCTTGGCCGTCGATTTCGAGTGACACCGACTTGGCCTTGGGGTCCAGAGCCTCGGGCGTGATCTGGAACTGTACCGCCGGCGTCGGACCCGCGGCAAAGAACGCGTCGCGTATCTCGGCGGCGTATTGCATCTGTTCCAGCACCGATTGCGAAATGCCCAGATCCACGTCATTGACCCGCTTCCACGACCACGGCCGGGTTCTGGTATCGACATAGCGGATCAGGTGTTCGGTAAAGAACGAGTCGATCAGCCCCTGTGGCGCAAACAGCCGGGCGAAATCCTGCATGGCGACATCGGCACCCGCGCGGCGGTTGAACGGATAGCGATTGCTCAGCGCCTGTTCGCAGAACGGCAACACGCTGGCCTGCCAGCTGGCGTTGATCGACGCGCGCGTGCCATCCGCCGCAATCCCGGACGAGCCGGTGGTGATCTGCGACGCCCAGCGTTGGATCGGTCCGTCGATGCGGCTGGCGGCCTGCTGAAACTGCTGGATCGCGGCACCACCTTCGGCGCTGCTGCTGACTCCGCTGAACGACATCTTGTTCAGCTCCTGATAGACATTGGTCAGAGATCCCATCAGCCCGTCAAGTTGCGAGGGTTGCCCCTCGGGGCGGTCGACAAGCTGATGCAGCCAGGCAAAACGATCCTCGACATAGGCACCCGGCGGACGGGGCGGCGCACCTGAGTTGGCCGCGGCGGCACGCGACAGGGCTCGCAACATGACCTGCGCCTGCGCACTCAGCGTGGACCGGGATTCAATCGCGGCCGCGGCGCTCGCCCCGGTCTTGAGTTCGCTGGTGTCGAGCACCGCGCGGTCTTCGGTCAATCGGGTCTCGTCCGAGATCCCGATGAGGATGTTGACGATGGGCGAGGTCGGGCCGGACAGAACATTCGTGACCTCCACTGCGTGCGACAGGCTTTCCATCGGTATGATGTCGATATCGCCCAGCACCGCGTCGTAACGGGCAATGTAATCGTTGTAGTACAGGTTCAGAACATCCCGGCTCAGCGCGACAAGCGCCGCTTCGGTCTGCTCGGCTTCGCCACGCGGTCCCAAAACCCAGCTTTCACTGGCAACGCGCGCGGCGACATCCACCGCCTCGTTCAGGAAGACGTTGTTGAACCCGTCATAGGTGAAAATTCCCTCGACCCCATCGCTGAGCGGTTTGCCCGACGAGCGTACCAGAACCCGTTGCACTGCCGGGCCGCCGGCCTCGGTGATGCGCCATTCCGGCAGGCCGGTGGCCTGCGGGCTGTTGATGATGCCGTTGTAGACGCGCTGCGACAACGGCATTTCTAGCAGCAGGCCCTGCACCTGCTCGACCAGCGGGCCGTTCAGGGAGATCTCTTCCATCGGCTGCGACAACAGGGCATCGAGATGATCCGCGAGGTCGCGCCGCAAGGTGTCGCGCGCAGGGCCGGAATAGGCGAGCGACCAGTCGATCTGCAGCCATTCCCTGACCAGGTCCGCATTCATCGGTCCCTGAAGGCCGAGCATCAGGTAGATCTTGAGCGCCTCGTAGAGCAACTCGGTGTTGTTCATGTTGGCGGCCATCTGCTCTTCCAGCCGCAACAGCAATCGCGGCAGGAAACGCTGGTTCAGCGCGGCGCGATAGGTCTGCGCCGCCTGTGTCCCGATGACTTCGCCCTGGTACAATCCGTAGGTGACGCTGCGGTCGGGGGCCGGATCGCTGAGTACCGGGTTGCCGGGCATGTCCCGCAGAATGTTCAACGCATCGACCACCGGTGGCAGGTCGGTATCGCCCACCGGGCTGGGCGGCAGTGTGGCCGCCGCCGCCTGATAGGCCTGCACCTGCGCCTCGGCCTGATCGAGCAACTCTGAATTTCCAAGATAGCTGCGGATCCACAGGCTTCCGGTGGTCAGCGCAACCAAAACCGTGGCCGCTATCGCCGCGACGCGCGCCCAGCGATAGCGTCGCTCGACCTTGTCATCGGATGACACGAGCCCCGCCTCGGGGAAGATCACCTGTTCGAACAGCCGGGTCAGGAAATAGGACCGTCCCGTGCCCTGGCCGGACCCGATGGCCTGACGCCCGATGCCAAAGGTCTGCGCCATGTTCAGCATCAGCCGGTCGATCGGCGTGCCCTCCTGCGTGCCCGACGTGAAATAGACCCCGCGCAACATGTGGCGTTTCTCATAGCGGTTGTCCTGAAACACCTCGTTCAGAAACTCGCGCGCGACACGGCGCATCGAGGCGACCTGGCTCGGGAATCCGGCAATCAGGGCGCGGCGCTGATGATCGGTTTCCGCCTGCATGCGTTCGAGCGACTGCGCATTGAGCTGCCCCAGCAGCAGCGCAAATTCATCGTCGAACGCCCCCATCGGCGAGACCTCGCCACGGCTCTGATCCAGCGGCAGGGTAAATCCCCAGACCTGTTCGCGCTCTTCCTTGCCCAGATTGTCGTGAAATTCGCTGAACCCGGCGATCAGGTCCGCCTTGGTGAACAGCACATAGACCGGGAACCGCACCCCCAGGCGCTCGCGCAGTTCGTTCAACCGCCTGCGCACCGCCAGCGCATGGCTTTTCTGCGTCGTTTCATCCTGCAGCGACAGGTCGCTCAGGCTGATCGCGATCATCGCGCCATTGATCGGCTGACGCTTGCGATGCCGCCTCAGCAGATCAAGAAAGCCAAGCCACCCCGCGTTGTCCGCATCCTTGTCGCTTTCCTGCGTGGTATAGCGCCCCGCCGTGTCGATCAGCACCGCCTGATTGGTAAACCACCAGTCGCAATTGCGCGTGCCACCGACCCCGCCGACCGCGGCCTTGCCGGTCTTGTCCGCCAGCGGGAACTGCAATCCCGAATTCACGATCGCCGTGGTCTTGCCGGCGCCGGGCGGGCCGATCATCACATACCAGGGCAGTTCGCTCAGATGCCGCCGTCCGTTCCTGGACTTGCGCAATTCGGTGATCGCCGCCTTGAACTTGCTCTTCAGCGCGCTGATCTCTTCGTTCAACACCTCGTCGGCATCGGACTCGACGGTCTCTGCGATCTCCTTGCCCATCGCCCGCGCCTTGCGCCAGCGCCACCAGAAGACGACCCCCATGAGCAGCAGGAAGAATACCCAGATCGCGAAGATGGTCACGATGCGGGTGGTCACGCTGTCAAAGGGATACCAGTCGCCCCACCCCAGATAAGGTGCGAAATACCACGTGCACAGCGACAGAACGAGCGCCACCAGCGCCAGGATCGAATAGATCGTTCCGAACATGAATCTCAGGGTTCTGCGGATCATGTCCCGTCCTCCCGCACCAGCAGCACTTCTATGCGACGATTGCGGGCGCGTCCCTCGCGCGTGCCGTTATCCGCGATCGGCTCCTTGTCGGCGCGCCCTTCGGCCGACAACCGGCCCGGATCATCCAGTTCACCGGACATGTGCTCCATCACCGATTTCGCACGCGCCAGCGACAGCGCCATGTTCGAGGGGAACCGGGACGACCGGATCGGCACGTTGTCGGAATGGCCGGCGATGATGACCGGGCCGGGCTCGTCGTTCAGCGCCCTCGCCACGCGATCCACCGGTGCCTCGAAATTCTGTGACAACCTGTCAGAGCCGGAGCCGAACATTCCCGACCCGGTGATGCGCACGATCAGCGTGTTGCCCTTCTGAAAAACCTCGACAACGCCATCGTCGATTTCGGGCTGCAGAAATCCCTCGACCTTCCTGAGCTGTTCCTCTGCGCTCGGGGCGGCGGGCGCAGGCGGCGGCGGTGGCGCGCGGCGTTGCAGTTCCGCCACCGGGCCGCTGTCGATGACCGACAACTGGCCGACCACACGCTCGGTCGACGTCGACAGGGCATAGGACAGGCCCGCGAACTGAAACGCCAGGAGCCCGGCGGTGACCGCAACCGCGATCCACACCAGCCGCCAGACCGAGCGCGGCTTGAACGGCTTTTCCACGCCTTCCCAATGCGGCGACAAGTCCCGTTCAAGCGGCCCCCGCTGCGCCCGGATGATACGGGCCAGGGCGGCACGGATTTGCAGATGCTTCTCGGCGCCGCCCTGTTCGACGCGCAATCGCCCCTCGAACCCCAGCGACATGCACATGTAGATGAATTCGAGCAGGTCGATATTCTGCCCCGGTTCCTTTTCCAGCCTTGCCAGCAGATCATAGAAGCGGTCGCCGCCTACCGTCTCGCGATGGAACGTGCCCACCATCGATTGCAGACCCCAGCTCGACTGCCCGCCCCACGGGGTATTCAGCACCACATCGTCGAGCGTGGCGCAGAGCGCATAGCGTGCGACCTTGACCGTCTGGGCCGCGATGCCCGCCTGCAAGGCACGGTTTTCGAACGCGCGCACCTCGGCGATCACGCTCTGGCGCAACTTGTCCGGGTCCATGTGCTGGGCGCGGTTCCGAATGCGGCTGATCAGGGAAAACAACGTGCTGGCAGAGGCGACAAGCTGGTTCATGCCCGTGAGCGTCGGACCGGAGTCCGGCGGCCCGGCGGGGCTGGATACCGGTTCCGGGGCCGCGGCAGCAGGCACACCGAACGCGTCGGCGGCGGGTGCTGCGGCGGGTTGTGCCGCAACCTTGCGCCGACCGCCCGGATTCGGCCTGATCACCGTCTTGTCGGTGTCATCGGGTTCTGCAAACGGGTCGTCGTCAGACATCATTCATACCAATCCATCAGCCGTTCCGGATCGCCCAAAGCTCCATCTTCAGACCCGGATACTGGCCGGATACATGCACCGCGATGCCGCCCGACGTGGTCATCTTGCCCCAGTACGGGCTGGCGGCGTCGAGTTCGAAATAGACCACGCCCGCGTGATAGGGAATCTGGCGCGGGGCCACCGGCATCGGGCGCAGTGTGATCCCCGGCAGCGCGGAATTGACCAGTTGCCGGATTTCCTCGACCGGTCCGATCTTGGCCTGACCCGCAAAATGGCGGCGCACATCCTCGGCGGGAATATCCGCGTCCACTGCCAGAACGAAACCCGCATTTCCCAACAGCTTGCGGTCGGCGATCACACCCACGCTTATACCATATTTCCGCTCGTCCAGCTTGATCGGAATCGCTGTCTGTTCAAGCACCGAACTCAGATATTGCCGCAGCAACCGGATGACGGGTGCGAAACTGCCGGTCAGATCGTCGTGACGATAGGGCGGCAACTCGGGCGGCTGTTTTTCCGCGGTCATGAACACCGACAATTCCCCGGCCAGAGCGATGCAATGCCGATAGAGATCTTCCGGATGCAGGTTCTCGATCCGCGACAGATGACGCATCACCGGGATCATGCGGTTGACCACCGTCAGCAACAGGAAATCCGACACTTCCGCCACGCCACGCGCGCCGCCCCCCTCGGACAGGCGTCCGGCCAGCGCCTGCATCCGGTGTGACAGCAAACCCTCAAGCTCGCGCGTGAACCCGTCGAGCGATCGCGCCGCACGTACATCCAGACAACTCGGGATGAATGCCTGGTCCAGAATGATCTCCTTGTCAGGGCGCACCTCGATGATGCGCGCCACCGGGATCGCCAGCCGGTCAGACAGGTCATCGACCGCCAGCGCGAATTGCAGACGCATCTTGCCGATACCGAGCATGACGGGTTTTTTCTGCTGCCCCATGGAATCGGTGACTTCGATCTCGCCGGGGCGCAGACGGCTGGCCGACATTTCCGCACCGCTCAGATCGACCTCGGCGGCCCCCTGCCGCCGTTGCGGCACGGTCAGGTAGACCACGCAATCCTTGATGGTTTCGGGCACTTCCAGAGCCGGCGGGTGATCCTCGGCCATGGGCACGCGGAACACGGTACCGTCCTGGGTCAGCCCGGCACAGGATTTCAGCGCGAACTGCCCGACCTTGAGCACCTCTTCGTCGATTTCCAGCGCGCTTACCCCCCAGGCATAGGGCCGCACGCGGCGGGCCAGCCCGGTTACCAGTGCCTCGGTATACCGATCCGCCTGCTGGAAGTGATGAGGTTGCAGGAACAACCCCTCGGTCCAAAGCACCTTGCTGTCCCAGGACACTCGCCTCTCCTTCTTTTCGGACGCTATTTCAGCTTGTCCAGTTGTTCCTTGTAAGCGCGCGCAAATTCACGGCTGAACAGGTCGTGGAAATCGTTTTCGGCCTGATCGGATATGTCTGCATACAGCTTCTCGTACACTTCCCAGTAGCGCGCCTTCTTTCCCTTGAGCAGTCCGCCAAGACCACCCCCGGTTTCGATCCTGCTCGCCAGTTCCTGTGGATCGAGCCGTGCCAGGACACCTTTCAGGGCGGCCTCCATGCCCGTCACCATCGCAATCTCGTGCGCCTTGATATCGTTCAGCGCCTCTTCGGCGGCGGATTCCGCGCTCAGATAGCCGCGCGTGCCGGGTTTCACGATCGCCTCGACCGCCTGTTCGGGGCTGATCGAGAACTTGAGGGGGTTGTTGCCCCCCGCCCCGATCATCGTCTGTTCGATCCGGAATTCGCTCTTGATCGAGGTCCGCGTCATCAGGATCTCCCGCAAGCCGGTGATCAGCGTTTTCATCACCCGCCCCATGCGCGCCATGGTGTTGACCATGTCGGCGTCATCTATCCTGACCTCCTCGGCCCCGACCGCCCGCAAAAACGCTCGCGCGGCATCATCATCGACCGGAGCATCCGGATCTGCCGGCGGTATGGAACTTGCCGGGGCACCGTCCTGTGCGGCCGGCGTGGCCACAGGCGGCGCAGGCACCACGGGACCGGGGTGCTCCGGTTCGGGTCCGGCATCGGTTGCAGGATCGGACGGCCCGAGGAATTCGTCATCCCAGTCATCCGGAATCAAGCCCCCGCCGCCGGTGGATTGCGGCGTAAAGCTGTCCTGCGCCGAAGGATTATGGCTTGGCGCGCTGGCCCCCTCTCCCTGCCGCCCGTCATCGGGCTTGCGGAAAAACGGGTCATCCTCGTCCTCGCCCAGCGGTGGCAGCAATTCGTCGATCGGGTCCACTGGGTTCAGTTGCGAAGGGCCGGTCGGCCCCTTTTCCTCCCCGAGAAGATCGTCCAGGAAATCGCCCCCCGGCCCGGCATCGTCAAGAAGCGCAAGCGGATCGGGAGCCCTGGAAGCATCGCCATGCGACGCCGGCCCCTGCGCCAGGGGGGCGGCGGGGCCCGGCTCGACCTCTGCCAGATCATCGGTGATGTCGACAACCAGTTCATAGGACCCGAGCGCAAGGACGTCCCCGCTGTTCAGCGGTGTGGGAACCTTGCCAAGCGGTATCTTGCTGTAGTTGAGATAGGTCCCGTTGGTCGACAGATCGACAATCACCACGTTGCCATTGTGATCCTCGATCACGCAATGACTCTTGGAGAGCAACCGGTCAGGATCGGGCAGCACCAGATCATTGGCTTCACCGCGACCTACGGTCAGACTGCCACCCTGCATCCGCACGGGTTGCGCATTACCGGGTATCGTACCCGAGGACTGGAATTTCAGAGTGACGGGCATTCCAGCGCCTATCCTCCAGTCAACACGGTAAAATCACCTTTGATGATCGCACCGCCACAGCCGGTGCTGTCGCCGATCCGCGAAGCGGGCATCTTGGAGATGATCACCGTTGACGAGCCCATCGCATTGGGATGCGGACCCAGTCCGGACGGATGAAGGTCCCCTATCCGTGCCGCCGGCATCCCCCCCACCAACACGGTTGGCGCGCAGGGTGGTATGATCGGCGACGCGCCCGGCACCGGCCCTGCCGGCGATGGCGCGAACATGGCGCAAAGCACCTGATCGGAAACGCGCGCCTGCGGTCTGGTCATCAGCTTGCCTCCTTCTTGGGGTCGGGCTCCGACACTCTGCCGTTCCCGCCCCTCGCAATGTCCACCGCCCGGTCGATAAGCACCTGAACATGCGCATCAAACCTATCAGATAGTTCCCCCAAGGCCACCACATTCATGGCAAATGCCGCCAGTTCGGATGCACCGGCAGGTGCGGGATACTCGGCCAGATCTCCGGGCCCCAGCGTTCCGTCGGAATAGAGCACCGCGACCGCACAATTTACCGTGTCGTCATCCACATAGGCGTGATCCAGCGTCGCGCGTGCCGCCTCGCGGTTTTCTTCCGTCGGATCGAAAACCCACGCCTCGGATGCGGCCAGCGATGGCGGGTCGTTTCGCGATTTCGGGCCGATATAGTCGCGTGCCGCCAGACACGCCCACCAGACCCGTTCACGCACAGGAAGCAATGCCGCAAGCAACAGCAGGATATCGATCCACGCTTCCTTGGCCTGCAGTTCGTCCAGAACCGCGCCAGGAAGCGCGCTTGCAGGTGCCTGGATCAACGTGTCCAGACGGATATTCGCATTCGACAGTATCCTGGCCGCCGGTTCTTGCGGGATCTTGACCAATTCCTTGAATCTATCGCTCATGCCATCACCTAGTTGATCATCGTGATGCCGCCCTTGGCGGTCAGCATCGCGTCACCCTTGACCGTGGTCAGCTTGGACTTGAGCTCGGCCATCGCCGTGCCTTCGAACTTGAGTATGTTGCCCTTGATCGTTACGCCGACCGGATCGATGACGACCGACGAAGACCCGACCTTCAACTCGATTTTCTGCGCTGCGGTCATGGTGATCTTTCCGGACTTCACATCGACCGTCATGTTTCCGGCATCGACAGTCGTCGTGTCATCGCCGGTGACCGTCTTGGTATGCTTGCCTTCGATGGCTTGGGTCTTGTCGGTCTTGATCTTTATGTTCTGGCTGCCCGTCTTGATCAGGTACTCCTCGTCCCCCTTTTCCAGTGTCAGGCTGTGATCGCCCTCCTTGATCACCCGCGTGACATTCTGCTTGATCACTTCGCTCAGACTGCCATCCTCGACTTCCGAGTTGATCTTTCCCTCGCCATCCACCTGTTCATGTGCGCCCAGTCCGATGGTCACGACCGACTTGTTCTTGATCAGCATCTGATGGTCTCTCTGTGCCTGAACGCGCATTTTTTCCGCGCCCTGGAGATCGTCGAACATCAATTCGTTATACTCGTTGTCGCCGCCGTCTTTTGACGATCGCGTCCGTATGCCAAGTTCGGTGGGATTGTCCGGATAGGAATACGGCGGCTTTTGCCAGTCATTATACAGCATCCCCGTACAGATCGGCCGGTCGGGATCACCCTCTTCGAACTCGATAATCGCCTCCTGCCCCATACGCGGCAAGGCGACCATGCCCCATCCCGTGCCGGACCAGGGCGTCATGACCCGCACCCAGCAAGACGATTTTTCATCTTTCTTGCCGTCACGATCCCAGTGGAACTGAACCTTGATCCGACCCCATTCATCGGTCCAGATCTCTTCGCCTTGCTTGCCCACCACCGTGGCGGTGTGCGGCCCCGAGATCTTTGGCCACGGCGTGCTGATCGGCGCGCGGAATTGCGTTGTCTTGGGGATCGCGCGAAACGTCGACGCAAAAGCATCCTTTTCCATCGACTTGGGAAAGTCGCTGTGCATCATCGACAGATCGCGCCGTTCGTCTCGCTCGGGCTCGTTCAGGTAGTCGTACAGAAACTGCTCGACCCCGCTGCGTTTCATGTCGTTGCGCAGTTTGCTGCGGTTGCTGACCTGTTTGTCCGCTTCGGCATCCAGAAAGTTCTGGTCCTGCAGATAATGCTCGGCCGAGACGATCAGATAGGTGGCATTCGCCGCCTTGTCCGGATGACCATTCATCGCAAAGGTCTGTCCGGCAGCAAGGGCCCGGACATTGGAAGCCCCGCGAAAGGTCTGGTAGGGCACGGTCTCTGCCTCCATCCGGACCGCGGCGTATCTCTCGCCCAGTTTCTTGTCGCTCTCAAAGGCACCCGGATAGCGGTGGTGCCCGTGATAATCGTAAATTTCGTGGCTCGTGTGCGTATGGCTTCCCGATTTGATTGAGTGAACGAATTTCAGATCGGCATTCTGCAACTTGAAGTCGAAATCGTTCAGTGTGACCTTGCCGCGCGTCACCCGCTGCGCCGCGGTCCATTCGGCGATATGATCCTCGCGCGCGCGCTCGGCCCCGCGATCCGTCTGGCGCGCATGATAGGTGATCGTGGAATGACCGGGCACTTCGGAATGGGCGCTGATGGAATCGCACAGAACCAGCTTTTCCACCGCGGTCGAACCCGGCGCATTCGAAAAGTAGAAATATATCCCCTCCTCTTCCATCAGGCGGCACAGGAACGCGTAATCGCTTTCCCGGTACTGCACGCAATATGTGCGGGCGTCGTAGGTCCCGGTCAGCTTGTTCTCGAAATCGGTCAGCCCATGCGTCGACAGCAGGTCCGAAATGATGTCTGGCACGCTCATCTCCTGGTAAATCCGGCAGTTTTGGCTGCGCGTCAAAAGCCAGAACCACGGGCGCAGATCGGCGAGATAATACCAGTTGCCCTGGTAGTAGCCGAGTTGCTCCATCGATATGCACAGCCCGCTGAAAATGCGCTCGCTCTTGTCGTCGGTCTTGACATGGACGCGCATGTTGCGGCCCACTACCTCGCCAATATCCGCATCCTCCGACCAACTTCGGAGCAGGACACTGGTTTCGGTCAATGTGCTCAACCCTTCCTTGACAACCGCCCGGAACAGGTTCGGCCCCCTCTCGCCCTTTCCGGGCCAGGAAAACTCGCCAGAAATCCAGCTTCTGGCATCGGGAAACGGCTTGTAATCAGGCATTTTCTTTCCTTTCGGAATACCACCGGGCAACCGGTCGGGACACGGAACTCATCACTACAAATCCTCCAGCAGGGCGGCGAGATCGGCGTCGACATCCGCAAGATCGCCATCCGGCGTCCCGGTATCGTCAAACCCGGCAAGCAAGTCATCCAGATCCAGGTCTTCGCTCTCGTCCCGAGCAGCGGCGGGTTGCGAGCTGCTTTCGGGTATCGGCGCTGGCCGGGGCGGTGATGGCGGCGGCGGCGGCACATCCGACCACGGCCCAAGGATATCGCCACCGGCCATCGACTGGAACGAGGCCAGGCGGATTTCATCCCGCCCCTTGATCGAGACCACCGGCATCAGCCCGCGCGCCATGACCTTTTCCACCTTGTCCAGCGTCAGGTTCCGTTCGGTGCAGGGCAATGCAACCTGATCGCCATATTGGTCCGTGACGAGGTGATAGGGCACATCCCCCAGCGACATGATCGACCCCAATTCCATATGCGCGCCGTTCTTCCTGTATGATCTGGCCAGCAGGATCGCGACGAGCACCACCGGATTGGCCCAGAGCATCCCCCGCAGCCCCTCGGCCATCGTGAACTCCTCGAATTCGAAGGCATGGATCGGCTCGGATTTCGCCCCATACGGACGACGCAACAGGAAGCGGGGCGCGGCAAGCCCCAGATGGCCGGCTTCGGGCATCGCCCGCAGCTCGTCCCATGCTGTCGCCACGAGCGGGTGGCGATCGGCTTTCTCGGTCTCTACGATACCCGACGACAGCGCCGCGAGAAACGGCGCGTCCACATGCGCGGCCACGCGTGCGATCCGCCCGAGCAATTCCGCATGGGGTGGTGTTTCCTCGAAGCTGTAGAGCCCGACGATCGCGGAATAACCGCCGCGCCCGTTCTCGGGATCAAGTGGCAGTTCCGTCAACAATCGCACCAGCCCGGATCGGGCGAGGTCATCGCTCGCGGCAAGGTCTGCACCGATCTCTTCGGCGGAAATATCATAGAGCGTCACGTCGAGCGTGTCATCGGTCTCGATGCTGCGCGCGATCAGGTCGAGCGAGCGCCATTGCGACTCGACCGCCTGAAATTCCGGGTGATGCAGGATCAGCCGCATGGCCGCGCTCAATGCCGCATCCACGGCCTGCTGCATCGCGACCGTGTCGGCATCGGCCACCTTGCGGACATGCGGGCCGACGATCTGCGCAATCAGGTCTTCGACCGGCGACGGGCCTGCCAATGACGCGCCACTATCGCCGATCAGTTTCTGAAATTCCGACAGCTTCAGATTGGCGGGCATTGCATTGCCGGCCGAGCGCGATCTTGGCGGCGCAACCGGCGTTGCATGCGCCTCGCCCCAGGCCCTGAGCCGTGCGGCAGCGTTCGCGGAGGTCGTTCCGGTCGCAAGCTGCGCCCGGAGTGCCCGCAATTCGGACAGGATCGGCACGTTTTCATAGAGTTCGTCGGGATGCAGGTCGTCCAGTTCATTCAGCGTCACCTCGACCCCCGCACCCTCCTTGCCGATCGGCAGGACCAGCGTCGTTGCGAAACTCCGGATCACATCCTCGACGGTATCCGTATCCAGCAGCACAGGCGCGCGCGCCGCCAGCGCATCGCCGGTTTCCACCAGCCCGCGCGCCGCGCGTCCGGAGAAATCGCCCATCAAGGCGATGCGAAAACGCGTCCGGTTCAACCGTTCCGGTTCGGGGCGATCCCCTGTCAGGACACCAAAGGCAAATCCGGCGCCGCCCACCAGCGTTGCATCGCCCCCGGCATCCGACGCCGGAGCCTCGTTCGGGACATCATCAACTTCGGCATCGGGTGTGTCGCCCGCGCCCAGAAGATCATCGAGCGTGTCCTCTGTCTCATCCGCCGGTGCCGGATCGACCAGATCACCCAGCAGGTCATCGAGATCGTCCAGGTGATTTTGCGCGCCATCCACAGGCATTTCGTCAGGATCAGGAACACGCTCTTCGGTGGCCTGCGCGTCATCCGGGGCGGCGCTGGCCGCATCGCCGAGCTTTGCGGTTGCGTCGAGGTCTCCCGGCAGATCGTCGAACCGGTCCGCTTCCCCTGCATCCGGCTCATCAGGCTCGGAGAATCCGAGATCGGCCAGAAGATCCTCCAGTCCGTCCGCCTCCGATGCGCTGTCAGATGGTGTTGGCGACTGTGCAGGCTCCTCAGGCTCGTCCGGATCGGCCTCGCCGAGGTCGCCGAGCAGATCGTCAAGCGCGTTCGCCTCCGGCTGCACGCCGTCCGCCGGTTCATCATCGGCATCACCCATTCCCAGAATATCATCCAGCGGGTCTATGCCGGCGTCATCGTCGGAGAGATCGGCGACTTCCGTCGCTTCATCGTCCTCGACTGCCAGTCCCGCCAGCACATCTGTCAGGTCATCGGCCGGCTCCTCTTCACCGTCGCCCGACGCAAGAGCATCCGGACGATCCTCGTCTCCGGCGTCACGCGGTGACAGCGCGGCCAGCTTGTCGGCGGTCTCGTCTTCATCCGGCGGCTCTTCAAACCCGGCGAGACTGTCCATTGCCAGGGCGACATCATCGGTCGGCGATGGATCAGGGGGGCGCTGTTCTGCCAGATCGGCCAGCGTGTCACTTGCGCTTTCATCGGCGCGCGGCTGCTCCACGGGTGCGTTGGCCAGACTGTCGAGCGCCGTGTCCAGATCGTCCGGTTCGGATGCTTCGTCCGGCGACGCCGCGGCCAATCCGGCAAGGGTATCCGCGTGATCGTCGCCTGCCGTGTCTTCGGGCATGCCAGCCTGCGCCAGACTGTCCAGAACCCCGGACGCGGTATCCGGTTCGCCAACCTCTCGGGGCGCAGAATTTGCAAGGTTCGCAAGTGTATTTTCAACCGAGTGATCCGCTGCGGCATCCGGCGGAGCATCCTTGCGCAGCGCGTCCAGAGCCGCCTGCGTCGTATCCCCGCCACTCGTGTCCACCGATGCGCGATCCCGCAACTCGGCAAGAACATCCTCACCGGCACTGTCCTGCTCCGGGGGTTCCGGTGCCGATTGCGCCAACGCGGCAAGCACGTCCGACGCGGTGTCCGGTTGTGCCTCTTGCCTCGGGGCGCTGCTTCTCAACCCGTCAAGTACGCTGTCCGCAGGATCCGGCGCCGCCGGCTCATCGCTGGCAAAGGCGCGCAAACTGTCCAGCACGGCGGTGCGATCCGCCCCGTCCTGCTGCGCGCCAGCCAATGCCGACAGCAGCGCCGGGTCGGCCAGTATCCTTTCGATCAACGCTGCTGCGCCGACCTTGCCGTCCATGTAGGCCAAGAGGTTCGAAAGCTGCGTGCGCGCCTCGAGCAATTCGCGCAGGGGGGCAACATTGGCGGCAATCGCTTCGGGGGCAAAATCCTCCATCCGTTCAAATGTCAGATCGACGTCCAGATTGCCCTCGCCAGTCAGTGTATTCGGCACGCTGAATGCCGCGCGCGGTTGCATCCCGCGCATGCGTTCATCGAAATTGTCTGCGTCGATCTCAAGGAACCTGCGATCGTCGATCGACGGCTGCGGTGACAGGGATTTGCCGCTCAGATCCGACATGACTCCCATGACAAAGGGGAGCTGGACCTTCTTTTCCGACCCGTACAATTCGATATCATATTCGATCTGCACCCGAGGTGCGCGGTTGCGGGAGATGAATTTCTGCGAATTGTCACTCATTTCCGCTCTCCCCTGAGTTCCGCAACTTCGGCGCGCAAGGCGCGTATCTCGGCAAGCATCTCCGTGACATGCGCATCGACGATATCGGTTTCGCTCCTCACAAGCTCGCGCAGGTTTTCGAATTCGGCCTCGTTCTCCTCTTCCACCGCCGCCTGCATGGTATTGACCAGCAGACCGATGAACAGGTTCAGGACCGAAAAGGCGGTGATGACGATGAACGGCACGAAGAACGCCCAGGCGTATGGGTGCACTTCCATCACTGGCCGCACGATGCCCATTGACCAGCTTTCGAGAGTCATGATCTGGAAAAGAGAGTACAGGCTGCGCCCCAACGTGCCGAACCACTGGCTGAAATCATGCCCGTACATCAGCGTGGCCATCACACCAAAGACATAGAAGACGATCGAGATCATGATGATCACCGCCCCCATGCCCGGCAGTGCATCGAGCAGGGCCTGAACCACCGCCCGCATCTGCGGGATGACCGACAACAGGCGCAAGGCGCGGATCACCCGCAACCCGCGCAACGCCGACAACCCGCCCTTGTCCGGCAGCAGGCCCAGCCCGACGACAATGAAATCGAACACGTTCCAGGGGTTGGAAAAGAAGCCCCGGATGCCGTAGGCAAAGAACTTGAGCGCAAGTTCCGCGACAAAGAGCATCAGAACCATCTTGTCGACGACCTTGAGCGTCGGGCCGATCACCGCATTTATGCTCTCCGACGTCGACATTCCCAACGTGATCGCGTTGAAAATGATCACGCCAAGAATCGCGTTCTTGACGGAGTCACGCTCGACAAACTCCAGCGCCTTTGCCCGCAGGGTTGCTGTCTGCTTGGTGTCCGGGCTTGTCTGCACGTCTGGGCCTCCTTGTTCTATGTCCGGGTCCTACTCGAACGCGTAAGAGAAACTTTTACCGTCACTGTCTATCGCGACCTTGCTCACGGCCCCGCCCTGCATCATGCGGCGCAGGAACTCCGCAGATATTTCCGGCAGCATCGTGTTGGTGACGATTGCATCGATCATGCGTCCGCCGCTCTCCAGTTCCTGGCATCGATCCACAATGGTGCCGACAACCGCATCCGAATATTCGAACGGCACCCCGTGCGACGTTTCCACGCGTCGCTTGATCCGCCCCAATTGCAGGCGGGTAATTGCCGCGATCATGTCCAGGCTGAGCGGGTAATAGGGGATCGTCACCAGACGCCCGAGCAGTGCCGCCGGGAAAATCCGCAGCAGGGGCTCTCGCAGCGCCTTGGCGATGCCTTCGGGTTCGGGCATCAGATCGGGATCCGAGCAAAGATCCATGATCAGGTCGCTGCCGGCGTTGCTGGTCAGCAGGATCAGGGTGTTCTTGAAATCGATGACGCGGCCCTCGCCATCCTCCATCACGCCCTTGTCGAAGACCTGAAAGAATATCTCGTGCACGTCGGGATGAGCCTTTTCCACCTCGTCCAGCAAGACCACCGAATAGGGCTTGCGCCGCACCGCCTCGGTCAGCACCCCGCCTTCGCCATAGCCGACATAGCCCGGAGGCGCGCCCTTGAGGCTGCTGACGGTATGCGCCTCCTGATACTCGCTCATGTTGATGGTTATGACGTTCTGTTCACCGCCATAGAGAACCTCGGCCAGCGCCAGCGCGGTTTCGGTCTTGCCCACGCCGGATGTCCCGGCGAGCAGGAAGACCCCGATCGGCTTGGACGGATTGTCGAGTCCGGCACGGCTGGTCTGGATGCGCTTGGCGATCATCCGCATCGCGTGATCCTGGCCTATCACACGTTTCGCCAGATGGTCCTCGAGGTTCAGGATCGTCTCGATTTCATCCTTGACCATGCGCCCCACGGGGATACCCGTCCAGTCGCCGACGACGCTGGCCACCGCCTGGTGATCGACAATCGGCAGGATCAGCGGGTTTTCCCCCTGCACCTCGGTCAGTTCGGCATTCCTGGCCTTCAATTCCGACAACAGGTCTGCGCGTTCCGCGTCGCTCAACGGGCTGGCCTCGGCGTCCTCGCTGCCGGGTTCGGCCTCGACCGGCGTGCCGCCCTCGCGCAGCCGCGCCCGCAGATCGAGGATGGTTTCAACCACCGCCTTCTCCCGCTCCCACCGTTCGGTCAGACCGGCCAACCGGGCTTCTTCCGTCGCCCTGGCCTCCGAAACGGCATCGCGGCGTTCTGCGACGTCATATCCCGCCGTCTCGTCGCGATCTATGATCTCGAGCTCGGTTGCCAGCGCCTCGATCCGGCGGCGGCTGTCATCTACCTCCGCCGGCACCGCGTGCTGGCTGACCGCGACGCGGGCGCAGGCCGTATCGAGCAGGCTGACCGATTTGTCAGGCAGTTGCCGCGCCGGGATATAGCGCGCCGAAAGGGTCACCGCAGCCTCGATCCCCTGATCTAGAACCTGCACCTTGTGGTGCTTTTCCAGCATCGAAGCGATGCCGCGCATCATCAGGATCGCCTTGTCGATACCGGGCTCGTCGACCTGCACAACCTGGAAGCGGCGGGTCAGCGCGGGGTCTTTTTCGATATATTTCTTGTATTCGGCCCAGGTGGTCGCGCCGATGGTCCGCAGGGTGCCCCGTGCCAGCGCCGGTTTCAGCAGGTTCGCCGCATCGCCGGTGCCTGCGGCCCCGCCCGCACCTACCAGCGTATGGGTTTCATCCACGAACATCACAATGGGCGTCGGGCTGGCCTGAACCTCGTCAATCACCTGTCGCAGGCGGTTCTCGAACTCGCCCTTCATGCTGGCGCCGGCCTGCAACAGCCCCACGTCCAGAACGAGCAAGCGCACGTTCTGCAACGCCGGCGGCACATCGCCGCGCGCGATCCGCAGCGCAAAGCCTTCGACCACCGCGGTTTTGCCGACACCCGCCTCACCGGTCAGGATCGGGTTGTTCTGACGCCGGCGCATCAGCACATCGACGATCTGCCGGATCTCTTCGTCACGGCCGACAATCGGGTCGATCTCGCCGTTGCGGGCCTGTTCGGTCAGGTCGGTACAGAACTGGTCGAGCGCGTCGGTACCGCCCAACTGGGCCTGCCGCGCGCCGCTGGCTTCGCCCGGTTCCGCGCCACCGCCGGTCTGGCTGCCGTCCTTCGGGCGCATGGCCTCTTCCGGCGATCCATCGGTTGCCGCGGCAAAGTTGTCGGCCAGATCGTCGGCGCCGATACTGCCGAGTTCGGAAGACATCGACTTCAGGATGTTGCGCAAGGCGGGCGTCTTGAGCATCCCGAGCAAAAGATGGCCTGTGCGGACCTGATTGGAACTGAACAGAAGCGACCCCCAAAGCCAGCCGCGTTCCATCGCGTCCATCAGGTGATCGGACAGATCCGAGATCGCACTCGCCCCGCGTGGAAGGGCGTCAAGCGCACGGGTCAATTCGCCGGAGATCCTGCCGGTGTCCAGATCGTAGTGAGCAATGATCCGATGCAGGTCACTGTCCTGCGCGTTCAGGATCTGATGCATCCAGTGCACGACCTCGACATAGGGATTGCCCCGCATCTTGCAGAACACCGTGGCCCCCTCGACGGCCTGGTAGCCGAGCTTGTTGAGCTTGCCAAAGAGCGCTACGCGGCTGATCTCGGTCATCTGGTGTCCTTCCTGGTCAATATTCGCATCACGGCCCCGCCCCTGCGGTGGCAACATCCGGGTAGAGGAACAGATCCGTGGCGTCCGGGCACGGATCGTCCGGGTCGGGGCGCGCGCGGAGCCAGCTGGTATGTCCAAGCCGCGTGTCCCCTCCAAGGCTGGCGCGGGGCACCTCGTCTCCTGCCAGAACAAGGTTCACGTCCCAGTCCAGGCTGTCGCCCGCATAGTTGCGCACGATGGATTGCAACCGCGCCAGCGAGTCTCCTCCCGGCAGCAGGCGGTGATACTCGGACAGCGAAAGCGGGCCGATGCACAGCCTGAACTTGGCCCCGCGTGTCCACACCCGCTGGCCGATGCTGGTGTTGCGGCCCAATGCGGCGCGTTGGCCGAGCTGCCACTGATCGCCGGGTTCGAGATCGAGCCAGCTGCCGACGAATTGCTGCAACCGGACCGGCGCCTCAAAAAATGCGGAGAGGATCGAGACCAGCCCTTCGGGGTTGCGCGACGCTTGTGACAGATGCCCGGAAAAATGCAGCTTTGCCAGGTCCGGCATCGCGTCACGGTCGCGCAATGCCGGACCGTGATACCCTGACAAGGCCGCCACCTTGCGTGCCATCGGGTCGTCCGCACGATCAAAGCTCGGGGCAGGCTGGCCGGTGGTCCAGGCGCGATACAGCAGGCTCATCATGCGATGGGTCAGCATGTCGGCAAAGGCCACGAACGTGCTGTCGCGGTGATTTCTGAACCGGTCGCGCACATATTGCGTCATGTGCAGGGGCAACGGCCCATTGGGTCCGAAGAGACCAAAGAACCGGTTGGTCAGCCGCGCCGGACGACCACCGACGCCCAGTTTGAACGCCGCAATCGTCGATGGCGGAAACGCCATTTCCGCCTCTTGTCCCAAACGCACCTTGTCTTCGCGGGGGCGACGGCTCTCGCCCAGCCGGGGCGCCTCTTCAAAGGTTGCTTCGATAACCCGGAGCGCCTGAAAAACGTGGTGCTTTTCCGGTTCCCTCGTCAGCCTGTCAAAATGGCTCAAATCATCCGGCCCAGTCCGGTTTCCGGTCGCCATCTGGCAATTTCTCCGCGTGTCTGCGTTTTCAATACGGTTTCGGTAAAACTGTTGATCGTTGTGTATCGGCGCATGAACCGTTCCAGCACCGCGCCGAGGACATAGGCGCTCGTGCCCTCGAAAAAGCTCTCGTCGATGCCGATCGTGACCTCGACGCCGCGCACCGCCGTAGACAGAATCTCGTCGCTCATCCGGCGCACGATGGGCCGGCTGGAAACCGAAACGATGCCTTCCAGCTGCTTTTCGGTGACCCGATCGCCCAGCGGCGCATAGAGACCGACCAGTTCGCGCAAAGCCGCCGCCGAGTCCCCCTTGCCGGCGTCGGCGATCGACAGGTAGTTGAGACTCAGGTGACTGATGAGCCGCCACGCGGTATCCCCCTGCGCCAGCGTCGGGTGCGGGCGTGTCGGTGAGACAGGCAGGCGGATCGATTTGACCGGGCCGCCCTCGGGCATGCGGAACACATCGGTATCGCCGGTCGCCAGCAAGAGCGGCAGGTCGCGGTTCGAGCACATGGCCTGCACTGCAAGTTGATCGAGGTTGGCCGGATAGGGCGTTTGCGCGCGGTCAACCAGCGTCACAAAAACCTCGGAACCAAGATAGGATGTGCGCACGCCCCGCAGCCGCTCTTTTTCCGAGCGCTGTCGCATACGGCGGTGAATCGTGTAATAGGCCGGGTGGGTTTCACCCGCGGCGGTAAAATCGGTCGAGGAATAGAACGGGCGGAACACGACGTCGTCACCACCGGCACTGCTGATGCCGGTGACGCTCTGAAGTGAGTGAATTTCAAAGTCCAGCGCCGCCGTGCGGCTGGGGATGACATGCTGCTCGGTATCGCTGGCAAGCACATGCACCCGGTCGCAACGTTTCGGGAACAGGTTGATGGCGGGCACCGCGTTGGGGGTAAAGGCCTCGGCAACAACCATCGGCGCCACCTCGCTGCGCCCCTCCCGAAGCAGGATGTAGATATCGACATCCGGCCCGGTGGCGCGGGCAAGCGCAGGTTGCAGCCCCTGCAGTTCGACGAACAGGAACCGCTCGGGCATCGCGAAATACTCCTGCAACAACCGATACCCGTCAAAAGAACGGCGTGGCGTCGGAAGCAGGGCTTCGTCCTGATCAAAGCCCCGGTTCACCACCGCACCCCGCGCCAGCGGTTCCGCCCAGTCGGCCCGCCGGTCGGTGGAGCGACCGCAAAGCGCGCTGACCTGCGTCGACAGCAATTCAAGCAACGCCCAACTGTTGCCGGCACTGCTGTCAAGAAACAGGGTCAGATCGTCCATCGGCATCTCGGCGATCGGGCCGCCATCGGCACGGCTGAGCCTGAGCCGAATGGCGGCGCGCGCCTCGGCCTGCCCGGCAACGCCTGCGGCCACCAGTTCCCCCCGCCCGTCGATATATTCCGCCTCGCTGATCCGGATCGGCCACATCGTCATCTCTGCGGCAGTGCGGAATTCGCACGGTGTGCTCTCGCCCTCCATCAACCGGCTGCGCAACGAGGTATGACGGGGCAGGACATAGCCGCTCTTGACCGCGGAATTGGAGGTGTCCGGTTCGAAAGCGGCGATCATCATCGAAGGCGTCGGCGCGAGGTAATGCGGATAGACGATCTCAAGCAGGTTGCTGGTAAAACTCGGATATTGAAGCTCAAGCTCGAGTTGCACGCGCGCCGAGAGAAACGCGACCCCCTCCAGAAGCCGCTCGACATAGGGATCGAGCACCTCGACCCCCTCCATGCCCAGCCGGCTGGCGATTTTGGGATAGGCCGCCGCAAACTCGGCGCCCATGTCACGCAGGAAGATCAGCTCGCTCTCGTAATGCTTCATCAGGCGTGTATCCATGACGGCTAGCTGCCCCCGTCCACGGAGATTTCACCGGTCGTGACGTCCACCTGACTGCGCAGGTACAGTTCGAGCGGCATGGGCTGCGCCCACATGTCCGCCCTGATGATAAGCGCGACGGTCGTGTCCGTTCCGGTGTCGTCCGGATTGAGCGTAACCTCTACCGTACCGTCTATGATGCGAGGTTCGTAAACCGCGATTGCCCGCTCGATGGAGCGGCGTATCCGCTCGGCCCGTTCTGCTGTCGAAAACTCGCCCGACACCTCGCGCAGGCCATAGTTCACGACACTTCGCGCGACATTGGGCAGGGCTGCCGCGTCAAACGAACTTTCGGTATTGGTGGTGTTGAGCAACCAGGACAGGTCGCGCTGGATGATGTCGCGCAGGCGCGAGATGTCGATCACCCGCGAGTCCCTGGTCTCCTTGGGATTACCGGGTTCGTTGTCGGTCAACCGGTCCAGCAATGACGGTTGCAAGCGTTCGGCAAGGGTCTTGTCAGCCATCGTCGGATGCGCGCACGGCAGTCGGAGCGCCCTCCATGACGAGGCTGCGGACATCCATCAACGCAACATCGCCCTGATCGGTCGCAAACAGTCGCTGGCCCGCACCGACAAATGTCTCGCCCCCCGCGTCCGACCACGTGGTCGCCCGCGCCAGAATATTGGCGGCGTCGTCGCCATCGGTGGTGCCAGCATAACGGGTCGGGATCAGGGCGGCGACCTCGCCACCGTTGCGCAAACCAAGCGTTGCCGCGGTCCAGACCGCATCGCGCAGATCGCTGGGTGCCTCCATCGACAGCGACGCGACCGAGCTGAAGGGCAGCCAGAAATAGCGTCCGTTCACGATGATCTCGAGCACCGGACCCAGGCGCATATCCGCATCGGCAATCCACTGAAATTCCTGCCCGTCAATAACTCCGGCACAGGCAGGCGCCGCATCGAAGGCACGGGCGCGCAACGCCGCGGCCTCTCCGGGTTTGCCGGCGGCCAGCAGTTTCTGCGCCTCGATCAGCAGCGCCAGCCATTCCGCCGGTTCGCCGAAAATCAACGGCTCTTTTTCGCCGGCGAATACCTTTTCGCGATAGACCTCGCAGATGATCGCCTCGCGGTAGGTCTGGGCCATCATCGTGGCCGTCCCGTCCATCTCGGCGCTCAGCTTGAGCTGGGTGATGGCGCGTTTCCAATCGCCGAGAACGCAAAGAAGCTGAAACAGAAAGATCCGGAGCTTTGGATCGGCCGGGTTTGCCCTCACATCGTTCTGCAAGGCTGCGAGTGCCGCCTTGGGATCGCCTGATTTCAGAAGTTCTTCGGATGTCATACAAAGGATTCCGGGTGAAAAATATCAAATGAACATGCCCGACCGTGATCCGGTCGGGCATGCCGTGGAAACGATCAGATCATTTCGCTCTTCATGACGTTCCAGGCAAAATCGGATTTACCCTTGTTCAGTGCTCCGGTTTCTGGATCGGCTTGCTTGTAGTCGACCTTGATGGTCCGATAGGCCAGTTCCCAGCTTTCTTCCGGGATCTGCTCTTCCCCGCCTGTCACTTCATACTTGTCGATCACCGAATGGGTGAGCGTGAAGATGAGATAGGGTTCCATACCGGTCTTGCCGTCCTGACCCGAGCGGCAGAGATGGATAACCGTCTTGTCGCGCACTGTGCCGTTGGCGACCGACAACATGAGCTTGGGCGATGCCAGGCTAAGTTCCGATGTCAGGCTGATTTTCCCGAAGTTGGCGTTGGCATAGCCACGCTGGGTGGTGCCCAGATCGGACATGTCCAGGGTGCGTTCGACATTGAACGACACCGATTTGAGGGGAATCCATTCCGGATGGTTGCTGTCCAAGCTTTCGCCGGGGGCACCAGTGATTTCTACAAATGCGTTTTCCATTGGTTATCCTTTCACAATGTGGCGCAATGCGCCTTTTCTTGGGGAGGGGTGCCTTCCTGAAGCCGTAATCACGCTCCTTTCTCCGAAGGCAATTTGGATACCAGGCGCAGGGACACGGTCAGCCCCTCCAACTGATAGTGAGGGCGCAGGAAGAATTTCGACGAATAATAGCCGGGATTGCCCTCTACTTCTTCGACAACGACCTCTGCGGCGGCGAGTGGTTTGCGCGCCTTGACCGCTTCCGAAGAAACTTCTGCGTTGGTGTCCACGTACTGGCTCACCCAGTCCTGGAGCCAGACTTCCATGGCATTGCGGCTCTTGAACGAACCGATCTTGTCGCGAACCATGCACTTCATGTAATGTGCGAACCGGCAGGTCGCGAAGAGATAGGGCAGCCGCGCCGCGAGATTGGCGTTCGCGGTCGCGTCCGGATCGTCATATTCCGCCGGCTTGTGCAGCGACTGCGCCCCGATAAAGGCCGCGATGTCGGAATTCTTGCGGTGAATCAGCGGCATCATGCCATTCTTGGCCAGTTCAGCCTCTCGCCGGTCGCTGATCGCGATCTCGGTCGGACATTTCTGATCCACCCCGCCATCATCGGTGGGGAATGTGTGGCTGGGCAGGTTTTCAAGCGCGCCGCCGCTTTCGACGCCGCGAATGCGCGAGCACCAGCCATAGGTCTTGAACGACCGGTTGATATTGACCGCCATGCCGTAAGCCGCGTTGACCCAGCCATACTTGCTGCTGTCCGCGCCGTCGGTGTCTTCTTCAAAGGCAAAGGCTTCGACCGGGTCGGTTTTCGCACCGTATGGCAAACGTCCCAGAAAGCGGGGCATCGCCAGGCCGACATACTTGGAATCCTCGCTCTCGCGCAGGCTGCGCCACGAAGCGTATTCCGGCGTCTGGAAGATCTTGGTCAGATCGCGGGGATTGGCCAACTCGCCCCAGCTGTCCATCTGGAACAGGCTCGGCTGGGCACCGGTGATCAACGGCGCATGCGCAGCGGCAGCAATCTTGGACATTTCCCCGAGCAGTTCCACATCCGGCGGGCTGTGGTCGAAATGGTAATCCGCCACCAGCGTGCCATAAGGCTCGCCACCGAACTGACCGAATTCCTCTTCGTACAGCTTCTTGAAGATCGGGGACTGGTCCCACGCGGTTCCCTTGAACTTGCGCAGGGTCTTGTGCATGTCCTTTTTCGAGATGTTCATCACCCGGATTTTCAACATCTCGTCGGTTTCGGTGTTGTTCACCAGGTAATGCAGCCCCCGCCACGCGCTTTCCATCTGCTGGAATTCTTCGTGATGCAGGATCAGGTTGATCTGCTCGGTCAGCTTCTTGTCGAGTTCGGCAACGATGCCCTCGATCGAGCGCAGCGCGTCGTCGGAAATCAGGTTCGCATTCTCGAGCGCCTGCTGGGCGAGTGTCTTGACGGCGGTTTCAACGGCGGTCTTGGCCTGATCGGATTTCGGGCGGAATTCCTTTTGCAGCAGCGCCTCGAATTCCGATGAACCAAATGCGGTGGCTTCACCGCCGGCCTCTGCCTGGGCTTGTTCTTCAGCCATGTGTGTCTCCTATTCCTCGTCGCTTTCAGCCTTGGGCGCAGGCTGCGCGGCCAGTGTTTTCAACAATGCGGGGTCGCTGATGATCTTGCTGATCAGGTCCTCGGCGCCGGTCTTGCCGTCCATGTAGGTCATCAGGTTGGACAACTGCGTGCGCGCCTCGAGCAACTCGCGAAGCGGTTCGACCTTGGCGGCGATCGCTGCGGGCGAGAAATCGTCCATGCTCTCAAAGGTGATATCCACCGCGAGGTTTCCCTCGCCGGTCAATGTGTTCGGCACCGTAAACGCGGCGCGCGGCTTCATCGATTTCATCCGGTCGTCGAAATTGTCGACGTCGATCTCGAGAAACTTGCGGTCTGCAACGGCGGGCTGCGGCGCTTCGGACTTGCCGGCAAGATCGCTCATCACGCCCATCACAAAGGGCAGCTGTACCTTTTTCTCCGCACCGTAAAGCTCGACATCATATTCTATCTGAACCCGTGGCGCGCGATTCCGCGCTATGAATTTCTGTGAACTATCCGCCATTTCGTGCTCCTTGGTATCCCTGTTTCGTCATGTTTCGCGGCTGACCCGAAAGAGGCCGCCAATGGGTTAATCAAAAGTTAATGCAGGCTAATCATCGTCTATTCCGCCAAGGTTTTTGACAGAGTCGAATTCGCCGGGGGCAATATCGCGGATGATCGTCAGGAAATCGGCATTGACCAGCCGCTTGGCGCGCTCCAGAAGGATCGGAACCGGGCTGGAGGGTTCTTTCTGGCGATAATAGCCGACGATCCGCTCCAGAGCATTTATCACGTCGGTACGAGAGTTGATCGCCCCCACCGCCTGCGCCGGCGCGGCGGGGGCCGCATCCGTTGCCGTGGTATCCGGGTCAACCGGCGCGCGCTCTTCTGCAGTATCCGCAGGGTCCGCCGAAGAGGCATACTCTCCGACCCGGCGCGCCATCAGGTCCAAAAGCTTGACCAGCGGCATGAGTTCAGGGCCCTGACCCGGGGTCTTTTCGTCAAACACCGCAGAAATCGCCCGGACATTTTCCGAGGCCGTCTGCAGCGCGGTCAGTGTTTCCGACAGCACCTCGTCATCGGTGTCCTGGAATGCGGCAGCAATCGTTGCGGTGTCCGGCCCGGTCTCGCCCTCGGGCACGGCAACCTGCCCCTCGGACATTTCGATGTCACGCATCGAGAACAGGCCAAACCCGCGGCTCCGGGTCAATGGCGCGCGGCGCAGCGAACGATACGCCGGCGACGGCCCCGCCATGCCGTCGGGTTGGCCGCAAAGCCCCTGGATCGCATTGATCCGCATCGTCGGGTCGTTGCCGTCATCCTCGTCAAGCTCGGGGTGGCAACTGTCCCAGTAGTCTTCCAGGTGGCCGCGCAACACGGTGGTCGCATCGGCATAGCCTCGCAGCCCCTCGACATTCAGGATCGCATCCGCAAGGAACACGCCGGCACGCAGGTCGTGGCTCTGTCCGAGCACGTCGAGTGCCTTTTTGATGACTTCCCGGTAATCGGGCCCGTGACCCTCGGCAATCGCATCGCCGACCTGCTGCTCTTCAACCGGTTGGGCGGCAAGCTCCATCTCGGTAAACACCATCTCGTATTCGAGATTCGCACCGCTCGGCGCATTTTCACCCTTGGATTGTAAAAGGACTACCGGGTCCATGGTGTCTCCCTTCGAAGCGGCCAAAACCCCGGCCGCGACTACACTTGAACCAATTCCCGGTCGTGACTGCTGTAATGCAGTTCACACAACAGAAAAACATTTTTTGTTGACCCCAAGTCAGCCTTATCATCTTCTTAAAGTCAATTGAATTTCCACACGTATAGAGGGTCCGACATTATGGCCGATCTCAAACTCGAAGGCGCCGAGCTCAAGAAGATGGTGAAGCTTGGCAAAAAGAAACCTCTGAGCTTTGCGTTCTGCCCTGGATCACAAAATGAACACACGCTCATGATCGATCGCCGCAAGGCGCCCGCGATGCTCGGCAAGCTTGCACGCAAGGAAGGCACCGGCAAGAAGGTCGCCTTCGGAACATTTGAACTCAGGGGACGTGTCATGGAAATGACCTGCGAACGCACCGTCCCGCAGATGGCCAAGACGATCAAGAAATACCTGAAGACCCAGAAGACCTTGGTCAACGTGGTGATCCTCGACGCCGACGGCAACGCCCTGGAGAGCGATGTCGAGGATTTGCCAGACGATCCGACGATGGAAGAAACGCCGCAAGACCAGGCCACGAGCGAAGAGCCGACCGAAGCCGCGCCAGCACAGGATGACATTTCTGAAGATGCGCAAGAGGATGCCCCCGAAGAGAGCGACGCCCCCCCAATGGACGCAGCCGCACTGGCGGCGCGATTGAAAGCCCTGCAACCCGATATCGCGGCGGCCAGCGACGATGCCGCTGAAAAACTGAAGAAGGCGATGACCGGCGCGGTCGCTCAGATAAAATCCTCTGCGTTCGAGCAGGCGGACAAGACGATTACCGCGCTGGAAAACGCCGTCGCCAGGTTGCGCCAGCGCGCAGAAGCAGAGCAGGTCCCGGAAGAAGGACAGGACCCCGCCTCACCTCAACCGGATTTCCAAGCCCTCGCCACCCGCGCCAAAGCTCTGCAACAGAGCATTGCCGATATCGCGGAACCTGCGAAAGGCAAACTGATGACCGCGCTGTCAACCGCCGCTCAGACCATCAAGGCGCGCAATCACGAGGCGGCAGACGCTCTGCTTGGGAAAATCGAAGCGGCCGTCAACAAGACCAAGACGGCAACCACAGGTGACGATGGCGACGCCGTGAAATGGGAAGCTTTTCTGGCGCGTCTGCAACCGGTCGTCGACAAGGCAATGACCGACAAGCGCGGCGACCTCGCTGCAATCAACCGCAGCTTTGATTTCGCCAAGGATCAGGCGGCGCAGGGCAACTATGCCAGCGCGTTGACAGCGGCAGCCAAGACTGCCGAGCTGCTCAAGCAGGCAGCAACCATGCAGACCACTGCGGCGGCGCAAGAGGCCGCGGACCTTTCGCCAGAGGGGCTTGTCAAACTCCGAGTGGCCTGGATCGAAACGCGGCTTGGAATGAAGAAGGATATCGAAGAGCTGAAATCGGCAATCGACGATGCGACAAGGGGCCTTGACGGTATGGAAGAAGTCTCTTCCAAATCCTCGGTCCTGTTCGACTATATCTCGGGTATCGACACGAGCCTGGAACAGGCTTTGCAGGATATGGCCGACGCGCAGGACACGGAAACCCGCGACGCGCTGAAGCACAATGCGATGCAGATTGTGGAAACATACAGGGGCGTTCTGGATTCAGACTTCTTCAAGGCGGTCGACAACAACGGTTTTGTCAAAACCAACATCCGCAACTCCACCCTCAATTCGCTGCAAAAGGTCAGCGCGGCCTTGGCAGCCTGATCCGTCATTTCCGTAACCGGCAGCATGAAACGCGAAAACCCACACCCTCCCGTGAGTGCCTGTTCACCGCTACCGCCCTTGTCACTGGTCGTCACCGCACCGGCGTCCCGCCCGTTGCCTTCCGTCGCCATCTGCGCCCGCAATGACGGTATCCGGGACACCCGCCCGTACAAACACTGATCTGCTCAAGGTATGCCTATTCACGGCACCTTAACCTTCAAAGTGCATCAACTTCGAATCAGACCCAAATCTTGCGTGCGTGTTCACACCCGGAAGTCTTCACCAGCAGACGGTCGCATCTGGCGACCTGTGTAAAGCGGCTCTGCATTCAGGCGCTCTACTCAGGCCTCGGCGCCAAAGTGCTTATCCCACCATGGGTGATCATTGTGCGATGGATGGCGAAGTCTTTGCGGCCAATGTCGAACAGGTGCCGATACCAGAACTGGAACCAGGCGCCGCCGTCATCGAGGACAAGTAGCTAAGCAAAAGAATGCTCTTGCCGCCAAGGCCATGCGCAAAGCCGGACGCTGTTCCCGTTTCGACCGCCATAAAGCCCCGATCAGAACGCTGTGTCGGGCAGGTGGCAATCGGCGCATTGTCGGGTGGGGCCGCTTGGTTTGCCCAGTGCCTGTTCCCGCACATGACAGGAGCGGCACAGGGTGTGAAACTGCTCTTCGAACCGATGTGCGACCTGCTTGTCTGTGGCATGGCATGCGATGCAGGGCAGCCCCCCCGTCCCGTCGACAAATTCGTGATGACAGGTCGCGCAGGCAACGCGGAAATGATCGTTGTGCGCGAAGGTCATCGGCAATATCGGCTCACCATTTTCGAACAAGGCCGCGCGATCGGCCGAAACAGACGCGAAGGGTGGCCCGAGCACGACAAGCGCGACGGCGAGCAGCAGCAGGATTGCCAGGATCCCCTTCATGTCACCCCGTTCCGCAGCAGGACAAACAAAAGAACCGCGACGCCGCCACACACCAGGAAAACGGCGGTGGACGCCGATGGCGGACGTGACAGCCGAACCCAGTAGCCCCGACCGAGGCAGCTACACGCCACGATCGCGCCGAGCGCGCCCCATTGCACCCATGTCGCAAGGTAAAACCCGCTGGGCAACACGTGTATCACACTGGCCGCGACAACGACGAATCCCAGTACACGATGGGTTGTGCGAAAACTGCTGTATCGCCTGTGAACGCGCATCCGGTCGGGCAATCGCGCGAGACTGCAAAGCGCCGCCATCGCCAGGACACCGACCAGACCAGCCCACATGTAGAAGGGTGCGCCGGGCTGCAGGTAAACCCGTACTGTCGCGTCCCCTGCCAGAAACCAGAGCGCATGGGCTATCGCAAGTGCCAGCACCCAATAGCCGAGTCTTTCATGCCGCCGCGCAACCTGTGATCGCGGATAGGGCACCATCTGGAACAACAGGCCCGCCAAGGCCAGGAACCCGAGCGCATTGCCAAAATCCCAATAGTATCCGCCTCCCACCGGGCCCACGAGGAACGTCGTCGCGAACACCGATGCAATCACGATTGCGAGAATGGTCATTGGCCACCTATGACATGTCGCGCCACATTTCACGAAGCGAACCCGACGGCGGGCAGTAACAGGTGAGCCGGATCGACCGCATAGCGCGGCTGGCCCCGGTCAGGGCCAGGGATAATCGGCGATCTTTATCCCGGCCTCTTTCAGTTCTTCCACGACCTGACGACGATAAACGACGACATCTGCCACCGGCAGGGCGCGGCGCCGGGTGACTTCCTCGGCGGAGAAATCCGCGCCGCCCTCTTCGCCCCATCGATCCAGAATGTAGTTCAGGACGCCTGCCACGTCGGCATCGGACATATTGGTCGAAATCACGCCGGGAACGTGCATGATGTAGGTGCGTCCGGTCTCGATACCGGCAATATAGCCAACCGAATCCTGAAAAGCGGGGATCCCGCCTTCGATCGCACCGGCACCATCCTGACGATGACATCCCGAGCAATAGAGAAGATAGTTGGCGTGCGGCGACATCGTCGCCCCATTTTCCGACGAGGCGACAGGTGCCGCGCCAATCCACGTCGCAGCCAGAGCAATCAGAACCCGCTTCATTTCAGCCTCATTCGGATTCTGGGCGCATCGCCTTGAGGTCCGCGTTGCCCAGTGCACCGCCACGGGCGCTTGCGACATCTTCAGCGGTGACGGTCTGGTCCAGTTCACCCAGATTGGCGAGCACCCAACTGCCGATCGAGGCAAGATCCTCGTCCGATACGCCTGTGACAGGGATCATCGGCATACCGGCAAACCGCTCGCCACGGACGGTGATCGGCATGTTGAAACCCTTTGTCATGACAGTGCTGATATAGGCACCCGCGTTATCCCCGAGCGCCTGCCAGAACTCGGGCCGGTCCAGCGCAGGAGCAAGCCCAGGCGTGCCCGTACCACCCGCGTTATGACAGATGGCACAGTTATTCGCGAACAGCTCGGCACCGTCCGCCGCCCCCTGCTGCGCCAGACCAACGCCGGACAGCAGGGTCGCCGCGCCAAGCAGAACCCTCAGGTTCATTCCGCCGTACCCACGACAATCGACACGGTACAATGATAGCCCTTGTCGGTGTTGGCCGTGCACCAGTTCACGTCGTTATACAGGCTCATACGATAACCGGGGCGCTCGCCCTTGTTGTTGTTGCAGAAGGTCGCGGTCGGAATGAACGGTTTCCCGCAGCAGTCATTATAGCTGATCAGGTATTCCTTGCCGTCATCCGGATTGCTGCAGGTGCCGACCCAGGACACCGCCGACACCGAAGATCCCGGCGGGCAGGTGGTCAGCGAACCGCCGGACTGATCGCAAAGGAAGCCGTCAATGGCGCAGTGGCGCCAGTAGCTGCACGGATCCTCCGCTCCACCGCCTTCGGATGCATGGGCGCGACGGTCGAACGGCAGCACAGGCGACAGAACAGCCGCCCCGAACAGCGCCGATCCGGTGCGTGCAAGGAACGAGCGGCGACCGTGTTGGCGTGCCGACGAGCGGATATTGGTTTCGACACTCTTGTCGAGACGTTCAAGGAGTTTGTCGATGATACGGGTCATGGGCGGTTTCCTTCTTGGTGGAACGAAGAGTTACGATGTCATGCCGGCAACGGCGGCTTGATATGAGGGTATTCCGGTCTCGGACGCGGTGAACAGGCTTTCAAGCTGTTCCCGGCTGTTCACGAGACCCTTGGCGTCAACCTTGCCTTCCTTGTCGATGAGAATGGCGAAGGGGAGTTTGGAGACCCGGAAACTCATCCCGAGTTCCGAAGACAGGACATAGGGGAACCCCTGAAGCCCTTCCGCGTCGATCAGGCGACGGTGCAGCGCTTCGCGGCCGTCCGACGCCAGGATCACATCCAGCCATGCGGCCTCGTCCGACTGGATCGATTTCAGCGCCGGCAACAGGGCCTTGCAGATCGGACAACTGGTCGAGAGGAAAAACACCAGCTGCGCGCGCCCGTCGCTGCCTGCGAGGGTCAGGCCCTCGCCATTCAGGTTTGGCAACGCCATCGGCGCAACCTTGTCGCCCAACCCCGGCCCGCTGTCGGAAATCATCGCCCCGACCGGAGAGACCCGCTCAAAGAGGATGCCGACCTGGCGGGCCAGTGCAAAGATGACTCCGATCTGAACGATCACGATGATCCAGAGCAACAGGTTGGAAAAGACGAGCAGAGTCATGTCAGCTTTCTCCTGCGCGGATATTGGGCAGGTGCGAGGCGAGTTTTTCGACGACCGCGTAGATCGCGGCGAGAACCAGTGCGGCTGCAATCGCCGCAGCGGCATCAACCGCTCCGACGGCTTGCGCAGGCAAGACGGCCACGATCAGGGCGAGCCCCGCCAGTATCGCGTTCCGGAGCAACGTATATCCCGACACGATCTGTGGCGCACCGCCACAGCCGCAGTCGATCTCGCTGCGCCCGCGCATCAGCGCGGTTGCCATCAGCAGGCCGTAACCGGTGAACAACAGGGCCGCGGCCACCGCACCGGGCATTCGCGTTGCGGGGATCAGCAGGGCAAGCACGATACCGATTTCGATTGCCGTCAAGATTCGCACGATCGGCGCCGCCCACCGGTCCGGAACCACCCCGTAGCCCTGTGCAAAGCCCACGGTCTCAAGAAACCGTTCAAGCTTGTGCCAGGCAGCGCGCATGATCACGATCACCAGAAAGGTGGTGATCGTCACCGACGCAAGGGGGGCGATCGCCTCCATCTCAGTAGTCGGTCGAGAGGATGGTGGCAAAGAACACGACGCCTTCGCTTTCCGCGGCCTTGGCCAGGCTCACCGTATCGCCAAGCGTGACATCATAGCGACGCACGCCGCCAAGGTGATCGACACCGAACACCGCGGGAACATCACCACCGCTGACGGTGATATTGCCTTCGCCATTGGCTTCGGACCGCCCGGTGACGGTTTCGCTCTCCATGTTGATCGCCCAGATTTCTTCGGCGGGCAGCTTGTGCGAGCCATCAAACGGGTTGGAATGCATGGTTATGAACAGCGTCTGGGACGGTTCGTGATACCCCATCAGATTATATCCCGACGGAGCCCAGCCCTCTTCGGCAAACTCGATGGTCTTGACCAGCGTCGGCGTGTCTGCGCTGTCGTCAACGACCAGCAGGGCACCCGCGTAGGACACGTAGACGAGATTGCCGCCGACGCGCACCGCATTGCCAAAGACCGGGTTGGCATCGGGATCGAATATCTTGTCGGATCTCGCCGGATCGCCAAAGCTGCCATCCGCCGCATAAGTGTATTTGACCACCGTGCCGTCGCCGCACAACGTCGAGAAGGCCATGTCATCCAGCGCCGGATAGGCGGTCCAGCAGCCGGGCGTCGGGATTTCGACGAGTTCCTTGTTTTCGGTCAGGTCCACAATGCTGACCGAGGTGGCGGGCGTGGCGTTCTGGACCACGAGATAACCGCCATCGGACGACAGATTGAGCGCCCCGCGCTGGCTCAGGGTCTGGGCGAGCTTGTTGGAGACGATGATTTCGCGTTTGGCGGTGAGCGCCTGCGAGTCCCATTCGGTCACCACGGCCTCGACATCGCCATAAGTGTAGCGGCTCATGAAAACCGATGACGTATAGACGCTCGACCTGTCCGGACTCATCAGCATCTGGCTGAAGTTGCCGGCACCGATGTTCCCTTCCAGAGACAGGTCATCGGCATTCAGCACCATGATGGAGCTGGGACCGGAAATGCCCATATCCATGACATAGACATGTTCTCCCTCGGAAATGCGCTCTTCGACCACAAGCGTTTCCGGTTCCAGGTCAACTTCCTGCGCGCCGGCCTGCCCACCAAGGACAGCCAGGAGCGAAAGGGCGGATATAGCTTTGTTTTTCATGGGCAACCTGCTGGTATGTTGTGAATGGTGTTTCAGTGTCATGCGTCGGCCCTCCATCTGTCGGGCGCGGGAAGGGTGAGCGCGGAACAGGGCCTCAAACGATCCGATCGAAAGCGCGGCGCGGCATTCGCGACTGTCCGCAAACAAGGCATCCGCCCCGTCATGCCGGGCCTGGTCTCATAAGAGCCATCGCCGTCCCTCCCCATCATCGCGTTCCGGCTGCGTTGCATCAAACGACACCACAGGGACAGGATCGGGTCTTGGCCTGCCGCGCCAAAAGCCGGGACAAATGCGCCAATTTTATCCTTTATTTTCAATGCAGACGCCCTTTCTTGCACAATGTTCAAGCCAGACCGGCACCTGAAGCCACCCGCTTGATGCTACGAAGTGATCATCAGCCGATCAACAAAATTGTTGCTTGCAAGACCGTCGGGACCATGCCTGCAAGCACCGACAACGCGCATCGGCGCCCCCTATTCCGCTTCTTTGGCCAGCATGTCCTGCATGCGTTCGGACATGACGAATTTCTGCGGTTTTCCCGTGATGGTCATTGGCAGTTCGGAAACGACCCGCACGTGTTTGGGCACTTTGTAGTGGGCAATCTGCCCCTTGCAGAATTCCCTTATCTCCTCGGTCGCGAGCGCGCTGCCTGGCTTCTCGATGATCCACGCGCAGACGACCTCGCCGAGCTTTTCATCGGGAACGCCAAACACCTGCGCCTCGCTGACAGCGGGATGCCGGATCAGGAATTCCTCGATCTCGCGCGGAAAGATGTTCTCGCCGCCTCGAATGATCATGTCCTTGACCCGTCCCACGATCGAGCAGAATCCAAGCTCGTCGAACACACCCAGATCGCCGGTATGCATCCACCCATCCCGGATGCTCTTTCCGGTTGCCTCCTCGTCGCCCCAATACCCGGTCATCACCGAATAACCTCTGGTGCAAATCTCGCCGCGTTCGCCAACAGCCACGGTCTCGCCCGACTCGTCGATCAGCTTCACCTCGAGATGCGGATGAATACGCCCCACGGTTTCACAGCGCTTGTCGACCGGGTCGTTGGTAAAGCTCTGGAATGACACCGGCGACGTTTCCGTCATGCCATAGCAGATCGTGACCTCGGACATGTGCATCTCGCTGCCGACCCGGTTCATGACCTCGATCGGACAGGGTGCACCCGCCATGATACCCGTCCGCAAACTCGACAGGTCGCGCGATCGGTTGCCAAGTTCCTGCAGCATCGCCACGAACATCGTCGGCACCCCGTAGAGCGCGGTCGCGCGTTCCGCCTCGGTCGCATCCAGGGTCTGTACCGGATCAAAGGCTTCGCCGGGAAAGACGATGCGCGCGCCCTTGCTGACCGCGCCAAGCACACCCATGACCATCCCGAAACAGTGATACAACGGTACCGGGATCACCAGGGTATCCGCGTCTGTCATATCGATACGGTCGGTCACGAACCGCGCGTTGTTGACGATGTTGAAATGCGACAGGGTCGCGCCCTTGGGCAATCCCGTCGTGCCCGAGGTAAACTGAATATTGATCGGCTCCTGCGGTGTCAGCGTCGCATCGATGGCATCAAGCTGTGCGCGTTCGTCGGCCCCGCCGAGTGTCGCAAGGTCGTCAAACGACATCATGCCTGCCCCCGGATCGGCACTCATCACGATGACGTGGCGCAGTTCGGGCAGGCTCGCGGCATTCAGGGCACCGGGTTTTGCACTCGCGAGTTCGGGCAGCAACTCGCAAAGCATGTCGACATAGTTCGAGCTCTTGAACACCGGCGCGGCGATCAACGCCTTGCACCCCACCTTGTGAAGCGCGTGCTGCAATTCGGACAACCGGTAAGCCGGGTTGATATTGACGAGAATCGCGCCGATCCGCGCAGTGGCGAACTGTGTCAGAACCCATTCGAACCGGTTCGGCGACCAGATTCCGACGCGATCCCCCTTTTGCAGACCAAGCGCAAGCAGGCCCGCAGCGCATTGATCGATCCGCTCGTCGAACTGCCGATAGGTCAGGCGCAGGCCGGTTTCGGAAAAGACCAGTGCCTCTCGGTCGCCGAACGCGTCCAGCGTTTCGCGGAACAACCGGGGGATGGTCACATCCTTCAGGTCCGGCTCCATCGCGCCGACGACATGCGACCTGCCATCTACCGGCGCCGAACGATCATGCTCCACACTATTCAAACCAATCCTCCTCACGATATGACATGCGCGCCTCGGCTTTCCACCGCTCAAGCCCTGCGGGACTTCTGCGACACGCCACCGACTCCCCCGCCGTGCAACCGCCGTTCTCGCCACGGCGAACGGCACCTAATCACGGCGACGATGACAAATCTTGGTTTCATGCGCCACGCATACTGCGGATCGCGCCAAAATTAATGTTGCGATTCAGCTCTCCCGCGATTGGCCGCGATCTGCGAACAGAATTCGCGCGGCGACAGCCCGTGATGTTTGCGAAACAACCGGTTGAAATGCGACAGGTCGTTGAAACCGGATTGAAAGGCGATTTCCGAAATCGGCGCCCGCGTTCCCAACCGCGCATTCCGTTCGAGCCGCGCGCGCACGAACATCAGGCGGCGCTGCTGTACCTCGTGCGTGAAACTCGTTCCGTTTTCGCTGAAATCCCGTTGAAGTTGCCGCCGGGACCGGCCGACATCGCGCGCGAGGCAGTCGATGGTAAAGCTCGCATCCGTCAGTTTGCGGTCAATCGTGTCCTGCACATATCGAAACAGGTCGTCGCGGTTTCGAAAGCGCGACGCTTCGACCGCGCCGGTTTCGCTGCCAAAGACCATCCGGATGAAATCAAACAGGTAGTCGGCAGAAAAACCGGTTTCGGCTTGTGTATCCTTCGCGAACAGAACCGTGTTCAGGCTGCCATGCAGCACGTGCCCGGCGCCGATCTTGCGCCCGGCCACGGGAAAGGAGCCCCGCCCGTCAAGGAACAGCCCACGCGGAAGATGCACGGAAAAGAAGCTGGCATGCCGCCCGCTGAACGCCATCATCGCGGTTTTGGTCGAATCCAGCAGGAGACATTCGCCAGACGTCAGGACCTCTTCCCGCTGGTTGTGCGACACCGCGGTCTCACCGGTTTTCTGATACAGCAGGAACATGTATTCCTGATCGTCGCGACGGATACCAAGACGCGAGCGATGGATATGTTCGATCGTGCACTCGATCTCGGCAATATCCACTCCGAGCCGGGCGCGCTTGACGAAATTTCCGATTTGCTTGCGCGTGCCGCGTTTGGGTTCGGTGTGGAAGCGGCCGCAATTGCTTAGAATGGTCTCGTCCCATTCGTCCAGACACATCATTGACGTCGCTCCTCCCGAACACAGGAGCAAGATCGATGCCTGGCCGGCGGCAATCGTAGTTCACCCCTGTTTCTCTCGCTCGGCCCGGTCTTTTGATGCCGAACCTGAAGTGGCTTTCCGCTGCGGTGACAGCAAGCCCCATCACAGTCCCATATGGCAAGGCAGTCAAGAGGAACCTTTTTCACAATGACCTGCCGCCCGAGGCTCCCTCATTCAGAACGAGACTCTGCAGGTCTGGTTTTCATATTCTTGGGTTTCGGTTTGACCAAGCACGCCGGGCGCGGAGTCCTCATTTAACTCAAGCGTTCGGCGCGCTTTCGCGGGCGTTCGGTTCCCGAGCGATGAGTGCGGCCTGACCTTGTTATAGTCGTATCGCCAGGGCGTCAGCTTTCGTCGGGCGTCTTCAAGGGTGTCGAACATCTCGTCGTTCAGAAGTTCATCGCGCAGGCTGCCGTTGAATGACTCGCCAAAGACATTCTGCTGTGGTTTGCCGGGATCGATGTAATGCCCTTCGACACCGTTGTCGTTGGCCCACTTCAGGATCGCTCGACTTGTGAACTGGATGTCGTGGCACGTCGGGCAGAAGCGCTGTTTATAGTTTATGGCCATGCTTTGCATGTCCTGTCGGTTCAAGATGCACCCCGAACCGGCTTGCCAACTCGGCGGCCGTCTCCTCGCCCTTCAGGGCTTCCAGCGCGACCTTGGCCTTGAACTCAGGCGCGTGCTGCTTCCGTTTCGACATCTCTGATCTACTTCTCGTCGAAGATCAGCAGACTGCAAATCGTAGCTTATGTCAGTGTCCGAATTTCGGGGGGTAACTCAGAGCACTCGCAGCACTCGTCATCTACTGGCTATGAGATGCTGTAACGGGGCCTGCGTCACGCGCCGCCGTTGCCACTTGTCAGATCAGCGCTGCGCTGTCGCCATTCCCGTATTGAACCCAGATGGAGGAGAACGGGATGAAGTTGTTTGTTGGATTGGATGTGTCGTTGGCGAAGACTGCAGTCTGCGTGGTCAGCGAGCATGGTAAGATCGTCAAAGAGGGGGAGACTGAAAGTGCACCCGAAGCTTTGGCGCGCTGGTTGGACGAACTTGACGGCTGCATCGCAGCAATTGGCCTGGAAGCCGGGCCACTGTCGCAATGGCTGCATCGAGGGCTGACTGAAACTGGCTTGGATGCGGTGCTCATGGAAACGCGCCAGGTGAAAGGAGCGCTGAAGGCGATGCCGATCAAGACGGCTCGGCGCGATGCAGAAGGGATTGCACGCCTGCTTCATCTGGGCTGGTTCCGCCCGGTCCACTGTAAATCCGTCTCTGCTCAGGAAACCCGGGCGGTTCCCGGCGCTCGAAAGGCTATCCAACAGAACATGATCGCGCTGGAAATGTCGCTGCGCGGACTGCTGCGGAATTTTGGCCTCAAGGTCGGTGCGATCTCCCGCGGCAGGTTCGAGGCTCGCATACAGGAGCTGGCGGAAGGTAACCCCATGCTGGAAACAGCAACGGCACCAATGCTGCGCGCGAGAGAAACGTTGCGACAGGAACTGGCAGCACTTGAGAAACAGGTGCGTCAGCTCGCTCAGGACGATCCAGTGTGCCACCGTTTGATGACAATGCCGGGGATCGGTGCCGTCGTCGCACTGACTTTCCGTGCGGCTGTCGATGATCCGACACGCTTTCGATCTTCAAAGAGGGTTGGCCCCTGGGTTGGCCTGACACCATCACGCAACCAGTCCGGTGAACGGGACGTGTCAGGCGGCATCACCAAAGCTGGTGACGTCAATCTGAGGCGCGCATTGTGCCAGGCAGCAACCGTCATGATGAACCGTGGCCGATCGACATGGTTGAGAACGTGGGGAGCCCAGCTTGCGCAGCGGCGCGGTCGGAAGATTGCGATGGTCGCCCTCGCACGCCGCATTGCTGTTATACTTCACCGGCTTTGGATCGATAACACGACCTTCCAGCCGGATGCCGCGCCGACCTTGCCTGACCGGATGACCCGCCACCCGTTGCCTGCTTGATCGCAGGCTGTCGAGGTCCCGCAGGGACGTGGTTCCGATGATGCCGTGGTCAGGACTGTCGCCGACAGAAGTCAAGCACGCCTATGAGATCGGCACATCGGAATTACATCGAACCCGCATCATGTTGGCAGCCGCCGCGCTGACCACGAACCGAAGCATGTACCCCAAGGATCTCAGCCGAAAGCCGCGACAGAAGCCAGGGCAGGCACCCAAAAAACCAAAGGAACCGCTATGGCGGATCAATTGTCTTGCGCGAAACGGCTTGACTGGGACACCCCCGTTACCGAAGTCCTGATCCTAGGCCGCGCAAAAAAATAAAATAGCCGATTTTCGTCAAAATACCACTGGACGACCTATTTGACGATTGATATATGCGCCGCACCGTTCCGGCGTAGCTCAGCGGTAGAGCAGTTGACTGTTAATCAATTGGTCGTAGGTTCGATCCCTACCGCCGGAGCCAAACAATCACTTGGTTGTAAAGTAAAAATGGCGATCCTTCGGGATCGCCTTTTTTCGTTTTTGCAACGATTTTGCAACGTGGGCAGTTCGACCAATCCCACCTATTTGCATTTCGCATCAGGCGCTTGACCGCGAAGCGGCGGTTGTTCAACGTTGAGTGCATGAAGTCCGAGTTCATTAAATCGCCACGCTACAAGACACCCAACTTCCGCGAGAAGCACATGCGCAACGTCACCGTCGATTCCGAGGGGCGTGTGTTTCTGTTCGACGAGGAAGCCAGCCCACTCACAGTCGACGAACGGTTTCACTTCTTCCAAGAAGTGCTTGACCCTGACGATTGGGAAAAGGTTCGAGCATTCTACGATCTACCGAAGACGCGGCCGCGGTCGAACAAGTCGGGCGGCGTGCGACGCCACGAGGGCCATTTGATTGGGCTGCATCCGAAAAGCCCGATTAACGTCATTCAGGAAGAGCGCGGCAAAGAGGCGGGCGAGAAGTCGTGGAGGATGCCAGCCTATGGCAAGGCGCTTGAGCGGATGATTGAAAAGGACTTAGCCACCGATGGCGAGGAACCTAAGGCAGATGGGGAGTACCCCTCGAAGTGCTCCGAAGACGACGTACCTTTCTAAACGGTGACTCCTGTCATGCCCTCAGATAAATAGAAAGTAAGACTGTTTGAGGTTCCCATGAAATTCGTTGCCATCGACGTTGAAACCGCCAATGCCGACATGGCGTCACTCTGCTCAATCGGCGTCGCTGCCTTTGAGGACGGTGCGCTCGCGTCGGAGTGGTATTCGCTGATCGACCCGGACGACTTCTTCGACCCGGTCAATATCTCGATCCACGGCATTCAGGAGTCGGACGTGCAAGGCGCGCCGACGTTCCGGGATATAGTATCCGAGATCGACCGCTTCTTGGGGGGACAGGTTGTCGTGACCCACACGCATTTCGACCGCGTCGCGATGCACCAAGCGGCGGCGCGGTGGTCGATCACAGCGCCCACCTGTTCGTGGCTCGACTCTGCTCGCGTTGCTCGTCGCACATGGGCGGAATGCGCGCGCTCGGGCTACGGCCTTGCGAATGTCTGCAAGATGATCGGTTACACCTTCGAGCATCACAACGCTTTGGAGGACGCCAAAGCTGCGGGACACGTCATGCTCGCCGCTATGCAGGAAAGCGGTTTCGACCTCGACGCGATACAGAAACGAGTGCTTCAACCCATTGACCCCTCGTCGAGCGGTTCCGCTTCAATCAAACGCGACGGAAATCCCGATGGACCTTTTGCAGGTGAGGTGATCGTCTTCACGGGTGCACTTGAAATACCGCGTCGCGAGGCTGCGGACCTTGCCGCCTCTGTCGGATGCACCGTCGCTAACAGTGTCACCAAGAAGACGACCATGCTAGTCGTTGGTGACATGGACGTGACCAAGCTGGCCGGGCACGACAAGTCATCGAAGCATCGAAAGGCGGAGGGACTGGTTTCCGCAGGTCAGCCACTTCGCATCATCCGCGAGACCGACTTCCGTGAACTTGTCACGCTTGCCTGACGCTGCGCACCAGAAGAACTCCTATAAGCAGCCTTTGTCTGACAGATCATCGCTTGTGCGATTTTGCGACGACCTCGACGACAGACGCAGCGAATCCGTCCCTTTGTGGATGTCATGGGCAGGGTTGCAAATTATCTTTCTTCCAACTCGTCGAGCAGCGCGCCGACGTTTACGCCTAAGGCAATGGCCAGCTTGTCAACGACTGTGATCGTAGGGTTACGAGCACCGCGTTCCAGATCACTGACATAGGTCCGATGCAGGCCCGCTCCATGCGCAAACTCCTCTTGCGACCAGCCTTTCGACTGGCGCAAACGGCGCATGTTAAGACTTAAGCGGGCACGAATTTCCATGCTGCTAAAGACGGCGCATGTCGCCAATGCGTCTACAGACGATCAGTGACATTACTATTGACTGTCAGTAGGATGGATGCGCTTCTTGCGTCACTTATCGTCTACAAATTGCGACAGGGTTGGAATTGATCAGCACGTCGCCAGTTTCGAAACTGGCCGATTACATCGAACAATCGGGGCTCATGGCTCCGGCGCTAGCGGACGAATACCGCTACGCATCATTGCCGCTGTGCGTCGTCGATGCGGTTTTTTCGATTGGAGTTCGATACACGAGCACACAGAAGGTGGTCGCGAATTTGTGTGAATACGCTGACTGGCCCCGTTATGCTTCATCGCGTGAGTCAAGAGGGGCCGGTGGACACGGGATATGTGATCTGGTGGCTCTGTTCGACACTCTTGGAATCGAAGGGATGGCCGATACCGTGTTCCAGAATAGGCAGCGCACGTCGTCGCGATCTGGTATCCTCAAGGCCGCAGCGGTCCTGCTTTACTGCCGCGCGTTGACCGAGGCCGGTATCAACACTTTTGACGACTTCGAGCAAAACCGCCGGGAATATGCAGAGGCGATAATCTTGGGCTTGCCAGGCCAATCGAGCGGTATCGCGTTCGACTATTTCATGATGCTAGCGGGTGACGATAACCTAATAAAGCCCGACCGCATGGTGCAGCGATACGTTGGGAACGCCTTGAAGTTGGACGCAATACCACAACCGCGTCAGGCGGCAATTCTCGTCCGGTTGGCTGCGCGGGATCTTTGCCAGCGCGGGCACCGATGGACGCCCCTGCACCTTGACTATGCCATTTGGCGTTTTCAGTCAGCAAAGGCATCGACCAAAGACTGAAAACAGCGGTTGCGGGGGACTAGCATGAGGATGCGGAATGACATTCGCATGATTGGCCCTTACGCTGGCGATATGGACTACGCCACGCTTTCAGTTTCCGATTTACTCAAGGCCCATACTGGGATTCTCGACGAATTGCGTGCGCGCGGAGTTATACGTAGCGCAAACAACCCAACGGGAGACTATGCCGAATGGCTGTTCTGCCGCGCCTTTGGGTGGGAGCAAGCAGCAAATTCCGTCAAAGGCTACGATGCGACGGACGCGGAAGGCACCCGCTTTCAGATCAAAGGCAGGAGGCTGCACCAGCACAACACATCCCGCCAACTGTCTGCTATTCGAGACTTGGCCGGGTTCGATGTTTTGGCAGGTGTATTGCTGAACGCTGAATTTGGTGTGACGCGAGCCGCTTTGATCCCATCATCGGTTGTGCGGGACCGCTCCAAGTTCACCAAGCACACCAATAGCTATCGGTTCTTGCTACGTGACGACATTTGGGACGCCGCGGGTGTCCAAGACGTGACTGCCGATCTCCAAGCCGTCATTTCGCGCGAATCCGCATGAGCGCGGGTCTAACGCGGGGTTCGCCTTCGCGGGCATGATGATGCCCAAGACACGGAGACGCCCATCAGCGCGCGATTTTTTGGGGGTCGCTGGGCGCGTCTCGTCGAACTCGTCGGGCAACAGCAGGCGCGACGGGCATGAGCGCGACGAGAGACGCGTTCACCACCACCCGCGAAGGGTCTGCTGCACGGCAAGGCCCGCTTGCAGGTGACCTGCCCCCTAAGGCTCCCTCATTCATAACGCGAGTCTGCGGGTTGGATTTGGGTATTCTGGTTCCCCGTCTGGCGCAAGCGCGCCGGGCGCGGAGCCCTCAAATTTCTCGATCGTCCG
>JAUIIJ010000079.1 GCA_030431825.1 Alphaproteobacteria bacterium | reverse complement strand
CGGTCTATGCCGGGCGCATTCGGCACCGCGACAAGGTGCATGACGGCCAGCACGACCCGATCATTGCACCTGAGCGATGGGAGGCGCTCCAGTTGCGCCTGCAAGGTGCCGCCTCGCGCATGCGCCATCGCAAAACGCCACGTCGAGTCTCCCTGCTGTGTGGCAAGCTCTTCGATGAAACCGGAGACCGGCTGACGCCGTCGCACTCCAGAACCAAAAAGGGAACCCGGTTGCGCTACTACGTGTCGAACCGGCTGATCGCGCGCAGCGGTGAGGAGAATCTGGATGGGTGGCGTCTTCCGGCGGATCAGCTCGAGGCACAGGTCAGCGATCTGGTCCGCCGTCATCTTGCAGAGCCAGGTTTTGCAGGCCGCGTCTGCGAGACATCCGATGCCAGCGAAATTGCCCGCATTCGACGCGTGCTGACAGGTCTGACTTCAGATCCGGACACCTCCAACATCCTTGGGCTGGTCGAACGGATCGGGATTGCCCCGGGTCTGATCACAGTCAACCTTGCGGCCGAGAGCCTTGCAGAGATGCTGGGTATCGACGCTGGTGTGCCGGACACTGCTACGTTGCAGATCGACGCGCCGTTCCAGGTGCGAAGGCGCGGGGTGGAGACGAAAATCATCCTGGCCGAACCGCGTGGCCACAGGGACGAAACCCTGATCCGGAACATCGCGCTTGCGCATCACTGGCTTGAACGCATCAAGGCGGGCGAGACCTTTAGTGATATCGCGAAGACTGATGGCATCTCCAAACGCCGCGTCCAGCACATGATCGATCTCGCTTTCCTCGCCCCGGATATCATTCGCGATCTTCTCGAGGGCAAGCAGCCCCTCGGCTTCACGTCCGAGTGGTGCAAGGCGCGGACCTTGCCTTCCGATTGGCAGGAACAGCGCGCGCTTCTCGCGACGCTCTGATTTGCCACACCCGCACCTGCTACCGCGAAAACGCCGAGCGCAGACTTCTGGCAATTTGTGCCGGTGTCCCGGGCCGGTTCACCGTCTGCGCCAGGACGCAACGCCAGTAACCCGCGGATATGTCGCGACTAATATACGGTCGCCTTGCCCGGTCTGGATTTAGAGGAGTGCGTGGCTGGGGTGGTAGGATTCGAACCTACGGTACACGGTACCAAAAACCGCTGCCTTACCACTTGGCTACACCCCAACGGTGACGCGCTAATTAAGCCGCGTGGCGCGGAGGTGCAAGACCTGAAATCGCAGAAATCGGGGAAGTCGGACCTCTATTGCAGGCGCAGGAGGATGGCTCCGTTGCGGCCACCGGCTTCGACCGCTTCGTGCGCTGCAGCGCAATCGGTCATGTCGTAGATATGTGCTACGGGGATGTCGAGTGCGCCTGCATCCAGCGCTGCGGTCAGCCGTGCGATGGTTGCTTGCCGTTGCCGGGGTGTCAGCAGGTAGATCAGTGCCAGTTCCAGCGTCACCGCCTTGAACATCAGCGGATAGAAGGGCATCGCCGGGGTCATCGCGCGGGCAGAACCATAGGCGCAGATATGGCCGTTCTCGGCGATCACCTCGGCGTCTGTGTCGGCGTTGATACCAAATTCCACCTCGACGATTCGATCCACCGGAGCGCCATCGTTGGCAGACAGGATCCGGGTTGCCAGGTCGGGGTCGCCGTAATCCAGAACGACATCCGCGCCAGCGGCGCGGGCGCGGTCGATACCTGTGCCGCGCGCGGTCGCGATCACCCGGGCGCCGCCCCATTTCGCCAGTTGCACGGCCAGCAGGCCAACCGTTCCGGCACCGCCCTGCACAAGGACCGTGCCGCCGTCGACCTCGCCGCCATTGAACACGGTGAAGGCGGCGGTCTGCCCGGGGATGCCGAGGCAGGCCCCGGTTTCCATCGATACCTTGTCGGGGAGGGCGACGGCCTGATTTTCGGGCAGGGTGATCCGGGTGGCCGCGGTGCCGAAGGGGCGCCGCCATTGGCCGTTCCAGACCCAGACACGCTCACCCAGGCGGTCGGTCGAGACGCCCTCGCCAATGGCCGAGATGATGCCCGCGCCGTCGCTGTGCGGGATGATGAAGGGCCAGGGCAACTCGGTCACGCCTACCCTGGCACCGGCGCGGGCCTTGACGTCGGAGGGGTTCACGCCCGAACAGGCCAGATTGACCGTGACCTCGCCGGGGCCGGGTGGCGGGCAGTCGAACGTTTCCTGTTTCAGAACCTCGGCGGCGGGTCCAAAGGCGCGGTAGACGATGGCTTGCATGGGGGCTCCTGCCGGTTGTTCGGGCGATCATCCTAGCCGGAGCACCGGCGATGGCCAGTGTTCCGACCGAAACCGCGCGGTTGGCGGGTTTGGTCTGAACGGGGCGGCAATGCGACGTTGGCCCATCGCAGCGGCCGCGCCTCATTCCCTGATTTCGTCGCGCCCCACGCCCCAAAGATGTTCCTTGAACGCCCAACCCCGGTACCCTCCGGCACTGACGCGGCACCAGGTCGGGTCGCATTCGCCCAGCCGCGCGACGACGCCCAGTTCGAGCGCGGCGACGACCTGCGAGGCCGGATCGGGCCGGGCATAGAGTCGCAGCATGTCCTGTTCGACGAGCACCGTGCGCGCGCCCGACAGCAGCGCATAGTGAACCCACCCGCCCGCGCCGTCACGGTCCTGTACCCGGCGCCAGTGGCCATGTTCGGCGGTGATCATCAGCGGCATGTTGCGGCGCTTGAACACCCAGTCGATGCGATGGGTCAGCGATGGGCCGCGGCGCACGTTGCCTTCGGCGGCCTTGAGCGAGACGAAGCGGGGCAGGGGCAGGTTTGTGACCGCGCCCACGCGCGTCACGGTTTCGTCCTGTGCGGACGCAGCGATGGCCGC
>JAUIIJ010000013.1 GCA_030431825.1 Alphaproteobacteria bacterium | reverse complement strand
AGCTTGGCGAAGGATCGCCATAATCTGCGCATCGCTAAATTTTGCGTTCTTCATCCGAATTCTCCTCGGTCTTTCCTGCCGGAAAAATTCTACTTTTGAACACCACTAATTTTCGGGGGGATTACCTTTCAAGTTAATCGCGAAACGCTTTGAAAGCCGCTCGTTCCCCGTGTCGCCAATTGGTGCGAGTTGCTCGAGGAGGCGGAAGAGATGCAGGAATTTGCCAACGATCGCCATGTTCAGAGCGCGATCGACGTGACCGGCCCTTTGGCGTCGTAGCAATTCCAGCTTGAGCGCCAGGTAGAAGTGATCGAAACCGAGGCGGCACTGCTCGATAATCGGATCCCCCTCTACATGGCCTTGAGGGAGAGCATCCGAGCCGCCGGCGTTACGACCGCCAGGTGTTCAGCCAGCGACGGAAATTGCCACGCTTTTCGCTGATGCGGTCGCCGGCCGCATCCATGCTGTCGCCAATATCGTCGAGCATCGGATCGATCCGGGCCTGCCGGAATCGGCGCCAGCGCACCCATATGGCCCAGAACAGCGCCGCAACGAGGATCAGGAAGATGATGTTGAACCAGTTGATGACACGGTGATCCGGACCTTCTACCGGCGTGATCGAGATCGCATTGGGAAAGGTCGACAGGAACTCGTTGCGCCAGCCATAGTGCAGGATCGCCACCCATTCCGGGTTTTCCTTGGTCGAAATGGCGTCGTTGGCCTCGGTATAGAGGTTCGCCGTGTCGAACTTGAAATAGAATGGCCAGCCCCACCCGGTATCCTCGTTGCGATAGACGATGGGTTTGCCGTTGGCACGCACGCCCTGAATGAACTGAACGTCCCGCCCGGCCAGGTTGGCAGCCTGATCGTCCGGGCTTGCCCAGAAAATACGGGTCCAATCGGTGAGATCCTGACGCTCTTCGTAGGTGTTGACGATGCGTACAATGTCATATTGAGGCAGCGAGTAGTGCAGCAAGGCGCCCAGCAGCAGCCAGAAGGTCAGTATGAACGCCCACTTGATATAGGTCATCTGTCACGTCCTCACTTGAAATTCACGACATAGATCAGCACCGAAATGGCGATCCAGGGCAGAATGTAAACACCCAGGATCAGCTTTCGGCGGAGTGAGTTGTCATACCGCGTCAATCCGCGCTGTACAAATGTTTCCTGATCGACCGGAAACTCCATTTCGGCCCAGCGGTCCATGAGCTTTTGCCGTCGGACATTTCGCGAGTAGAGCGATAGTGCGACATAGACGATCGTCTGCACGATCAGCAGAATGACAACGAGGCGCAACAATCCCAGCATGTCAGACCCGCCCCACCGCGCCCCAGGGGCCGACCCTGCGGATCAGGTCGTCCGCCGGGTCGACGGGCGGTTCTCCGGTCATGTCCGCCTCGTGTCCGAACAGGGCCGCGCGGGCACCGGCCTTGTCGACCTGGTATTCCCGGCTCAGGAAATCCGCGACATAGCTCTTTTTCGTGTCGGACCAGCTTTTGTAGCGCAGATAGAATATCGGTTTGTTGCAGATGAACAGCTGGCGGATGTCAAGCGGGGTGAGTTCCGCCAGCATCCGGTTCACGAGATCCCGGTCGGGTGTATTCGCGGCGCGCAGGGTATAGAAATAGGCGGGGTGATCCGATGCGATCCGCGGCCAGGGTCCGCCGTTTTCGGCCCAGTTCAACAGGGCGGCCAAACCATCATATTCCGGCGGCAGGCGACCATGGTGTTGCCGCGCCAGCCTGCGGAGATCGGCGCGCGAAAGGCCGGTCAGGTCCATGCCGCCTTCGCTGGCGGCGTCGATCACGATGAAATCCATCTTTTGCCGAAGGATCGCCGCCGTATCCAGACCCGGCGCCTTGATGATAGGTTCGACCAGATCGTTATAGGCGAGGAATTTGGCGATGCGATTGCGATCGTCAAAGTCGAACACGTACTTGATGGGCAGTTCTCCCAATGCGGCCTTGTCCGTCGCCGCGATCACCGCCGGATGCTCGACGGATTGAAATACGTAGAGACCACCGAAATGGCTGGTCCAGAAATTTCTCTGTTCGAACTCGGTTTCCCTCAGCTTGACCGGATTGCGCGTGATGTCTCCGGATTTCTCCGCGAGGGTGATCATGTCCGCGATCAGGACGTCATCGAACCACGCATCCTCTTCCTCGCGGAACCGGTCGATGAGCCGTGTCAGTTCGGTCGCGTGCCGGAGGGTGCCTGCGGTGGTGTCGGCCTCGATCCTGATGGTGCGAATGTCGAACAATTGTCGCGGTTCGCGTATCTGGATCACCGAATTCAAGAGCTCCCCGGCCACCGCATCCACCGCTGTCAGCGCAAAGAGCGCGGCTTCGTTCGCGTCGATGAAACGGCGCAGAATGTCGTGGCTGGTGGAAAAGGTCGCATTCAACAGCGGCGCGCGCTTCTGTTCGATGGTCAGCAGGATGAACTGCCGGTTGACGCCATGCTGGTTGAGATAGAGATGATCGCCCAGTTCGTCACCGATCTCGGGCGAATATCCCGAGATGTCGATATGAAAATCGGTGAGTGTGGTGTGTTTGCCGGTCAGATGGACAAGCGCGCGGTCATAGCGTTCGACCAACGCCGGCGTGGCCACGTGGACGAGATTTCCAAACATCAGCCCCCGTTCGATGAGCCGCTTCATTTCGCGGCCCTCACGCGGCGCAAACGCCCAAAGAGCGACAGGAAGCCGGGCAGCCACAACAATGCCGCAAGACCGGTAATGGGCAGCGTCCGCATCAAACGGGGCAGGGGGGCGTCGAGCCCGGTTACCGGATCGGGATCGAGCAGGAACAGCAGGCCCGTCGCCAGCAGCGCGCAGATCGCCAAGCCCAGAAAGCCGGCCGGAAACGGACCCATCAGCGACAGCAACGGCGGTTGTGCGGCCACCTCGGCGGCGACAATGGCGCTGATGATCGATACCAGCAGTATCGCCGCAATGAAAAAGAAAACCGTCACTCCACTGTCCCCGGTACTTCGGTCACATCACGGATTTTAACAGGTGTACCCGGATTTCCCATAGCAATCTGACCGGGATGGACGGAACCCGACATCGGGCCGGTATTGCGGCGGGGGTTGGAATTTGCGCCAATTGCTTTCATGTGTGAGCGGATTTCGCCGTTCACCGGACAAGGATTGCCATGATGACTCACACCGATGCCGCCGACCTGACCGCCCGCCTGATCCGTTGTCCCTCGATTACGCCGCAGGATGGCGGTGCCCTGGTCCTGCTGGAGCAGGAGCTGAGTGCAGCGGGGTTTCACTGTGTTCGCGTGGATCGGGGCGGGATCGTCAACCTCTTTGCCCGATGGGGCGCGCGCGGGCATCCGCGCAGCCTGGGGTTCAACGGACACACGGATGTGGTGCCATTGGGCGATGCCTCTGCCTGGACAATGCCGCCGTTCGGAGCCGAGGTGAAAGATGGGGTGATGTACGGGCGGGGGGCAACCGACATGAAATCCGGCGTTGCCGCCTTTGTCGCTGCGGCCATCGACCATGTGCGCGATACGCCGCCGGACGGCGCAATCCTGATCGCGATCACCGGGGATGAAGAGGGCGACGCGCTCGACGGTACAACGGCGTTGCTCGACTACATGACGCAGGCCGGCGAACAGATGAGCGCCTGTGTCGTGGGCGAGCCGACCTGCCCTGAAAAGATGGGTGAGATGATCAAGATCGGGCGGCGCGGCTCGATGAGCGCGTGGATCACAGTGACCGGGGTTCAGGGCCATTCGGCCTACCCGCACCGCGCGAAAAATCCGCTGCCCGCGATGGCCCGGTTGATGGATCGTCTGGCCAGCCACGAGTTGGACAAGGGCACCGAGCATTTCGACCCGTCGACCCTTGCCGTGGTTACGATCGACACCGGGAATCCGGCCACCAACGTGATCCCTGCCGAATGCCGCGCGACGGTCAACATCCGCTTCAACGACAGTCATAGCGGAGCATCTCTGAGCGACTGGCTGCGCTCCGAAGCTGATGCGGTCGCAGCCGAATTCGGCGTGACCATCGACATGCGGATAAAGATTTCGGGTGAGAGCTTTCTGACCCCGCCCGGTGCCTTGTCGGATCTGGTGTCACATGCGGTCGAGGCGGAAACCGGCGTGCGCCCGGTGCTCTCGACCACGGGGGGCACGTCGGACGCCCGCTTCATCAAGGATCACTGTCCGGTGGTCGAATGCGGGCTGGTGGGGCAGACCATGCATCAGATCGACGAGCGGGTGGAGGTGGCGCAGATCCATCAACTCAAACGCATTTATGCCCGTATTCTGCAGGACTATTTCGGCTGACAAGGCATGCGCAGGACTGTCGTCGTCATGGTGAAAGAGCCACGGCCCGGGCGGGTCAAGACACGGCTCGGGCGCGATATCGGAATGTGCCGGGCCGCCTGGTGGTTCCGTTTGCAGTCGCTGTCCTTGTTGCGCCGTATTCGCGATCCGCGATGGGATCTCGTGCTTGCCGTGAGCCCGGATCGCGCGGGGTTGCAAAGCCGCGTCTGGCCGGCCGATCTACCCCGGATTGCACAGGGCTCCGGCGATCTCGGGGCGCGGATGGCGCGGGCGATGTATGGCCTTGCGCCCGGTCCGGTCTGTGTTGTCGGCGCCGATATTCCCGATCTCGGCAAGACCCAGATCGCGTCGGCATTTCGCGCGCTTGGCGATCACGACGCGGTATTCGGACCGGCACCGGATGGCGGGTTCTGGCTGGTGGGGCTGAGGCATCCCCGGCACGCGCCCAGGGGGATGTTCGATGGGGTGCGCTGGTCGAGTGAACACGCGCTGGCGGACAGCCTGGCAACCCTCGGCAACCTGAAGGTCGCGCAAATCCAGAGTCTCCGCGATGTGGATACGGCCGCCGACCTGCGCCAGCGTTCGGGATAGCAACGCCTTTTCCGGTGACGGCATCGTTCGGGCGTGCTAGGGCGAGAGCATGACGCGCATTCCAAGCAAGCCAGAGATCCTCGACTGGATTTCCGCCAACCCGACCCAGAGTTCCAAGCGGGATATTGCCAAGGCTTTTGGCATCAAGGGATCCGACCGGATCGATCTGAAACGTATTCTCAGGGAACTCGAGGCCGAGGGGCATCTTGAGCGTCGCAAGCGGTCTTACGGCGATCCCGATCGGCTGCCGCCGGTCAGCGTCTTGCAGGTCAAGGCTCCGGATGCGGATGGCGATCTGTTCGCGCAACCGCTGGAATGGCATGGCGAAGGGGTCGAACCGGTCGTTCTGGTGATTCCGCGCGCCAGCGACCCGGCGCTCGGCGAGGGGGACCGCATCCTCGCCCGGCTCACGGTCGTCGCCGAGGGCAGCCACAATTACGAGGCGCGCCTGATCCGCAGGATCGGCACCAACCCGAAACGCATTCTGGGCGTGTTCCGGAAAGGTGCCGAAGGGGGGCGTATCGTGCCGGTCGACAAGGCCCAGAGCACCGAATGGACGGTCCCCGAAGCCAACCGGCTTGGCGCGCGGGACGGAGAACTGGTCGAGGCGGAACAGGCCGGGCCGAAGTCGCGCATGGGGTTGCCGCGTGCCCGCATCGTCGCGCGGCTGGGAGATCCGTCGTCGCCGCGCGCCGTGTCGCTGATCGCCATTCATCAGCACGGCATACCTGATGATTTCCCGGATGCGGTGATCGCCGAGGCGGACCGCATGAAGCCGCTTGGCCTCTCGCAAAGGGAAGATTTGCGTGACATGCCGCTGATCACCATCGACCCGGCGGATGCGCGTGATCACGACGATGCCTGCCATGCCCACGCGGATGACGATCCCGGTAACCCCGAGGGGCATGTCATCTGGGTCGCGATTGCCGACGTCGCCGCCTATGTGCGCCCTGACAGCGCGCTGGACAACGAGGCGCGCAAGCGCGGCAATTCGAGCTACTTCCCGGACCGGGTGGTGCCGATGTTGCCCGATCGTCTGTCTGGCGATCTGTGTTCGCTGCACGAGGGGGTGCCGCGCGCCTGCGTCGCCGTCCGGATGCGGCTCGACAAGGATGGGAACAAGCTTGACCATCGCTTTGTGCGGGGGCTGATGCGCTCGGCCGCGTCGCTGAACTATACCGAGGTGCAAGAGGCGGTCGACGGCGCGCCCAACGAGCGCACCGGCCCGCTGCTCGAGCCGGTTCTGAGGCCGCTCTACGCCGCCTATCGGGCGCTGCTCAGGGCCCGTGAGGATCGGCAACCGCTCGATCTCGACCTGCCCGAACGCAAGATCGTCCTGGACGATGACGGCAAGGTCGCCTCGGTCGACTTTCGCGAGCGGCTGGATGCGCACCGGCTGATCGAGGAATTCATGGTGCTGGCCAACGTGGCGGCGGCGGAAACGCTGATCGCGAAACGGTCGCCCTTGCTGTTCCGGGTACATGAGGAACCGGCGCCCGAAAAACTTGATGCCCTGCGCGAGGTGGCACAGTCTGCCGGTTACAACCTTGCCAAGGGGCAGGTGTTGCAGACCCGCCACCTGAACCAGCTTTTGCGCGCCGCCGAAGACAGCGACAATGACGAGTTGATCAACATGTCGACCCTGCGCGCGATGACCCAGGCCTATTATTCACCTCAGAATTTCGGTCATTTCGGACTTGCCCTGCAACACTACGCGCATTTCACCTCGCCGATCCGTCGCTATGCCGACCTGATCGTGCATCGGGCGCTGATTTCGGCGCATGGGTGGGGCAAGGACGGTTTGTCACCGCAGGAAATCGAGCGGCTGGAACAGACCGCGACGCATATCTCGGATACCGAACGGCGCTCGATGATGGCAGAGCGTGACACCACCGACCGTTATCTTGCCGCCTATCTGTCCGAACGGGTCGGTAGCGAGTTTGGCGGCCGGATCAGCGGTATCGCCAGGTTCGGAGCCTTCGTCAAGCTGGACGAAACCGGCGCGGACGGTCTGATCCCGGTGCGCTCGCTGGGGCGCGAGTTCTTTCATTTTGATCGCGACGCCGGCACGCTGATGGGGGCGGATACCGGGTTTACCATCGGGATCGGGCAGCGGGTTACCGTGCGATTGACGCAGGCCACACCGGTTACCGGCGGGTTGGAGCTTGAGTTGCTGACTGTCGACGACAAGGCCCCGCCGCGCGGAGGGCAGGACCCGGCAGGTCGCACGCCGCGCCGCAAGGCCGCGCGCGGCAAGCGCAAGTCGGATAAAATCAAGCGCAAGGTGGCCCGCAAGCGGCGTCAGAGGTGATAGGTGAGCGCCCGGCTGATCAACCATCCGTGGCGCATCGGGTCGATCCCGGACAGATCGTCAAACAGGATCGCGCGGGTACCGTCCAGCCTGTCCTGCGCGGGAAACTCTGCGGAATAGTCCGAAATCAGCGATGTCTGACAATGCACGAACAACGCAATCGGTGCGGATTTGTGTGGTGCCACCCGCAGCGTGGTTCCGGATCTTGTGACCGGCGTCAGGTAGGCAGGCTGCCCCCAGCGAAGCGCCTCTTCGACCTTGCCCACCCGATCGTCAGAGGCGGCGGTATCAAGGATCAACTCGCGCAACGCCAGGAGGCCCGCACGTGCCGAGGGATCGTAGCTGTCATAGATTTCCGCGATCCGGGGGTCTGCAAAGGGTCTGGTCATGGCAATGGCACCGCTTCCTCCAACCTGTCGATATAGTCGGACAGTTGCGCATCCTCTGCAACCCGGCGCGCAAGGGGAGTCGCCAACGGCGTCGCACGGATCGCGGCCAGCATCGGTGCGACGCTGAGATCCGCCGAACACGGCCGGTTGCCCATCAGGAACGGACCCTGCCACAGGCAGATCTGGATCGCGCGCAGGTCCTCTTCGACACGCGCCAGCCGTTCGCTCGCTGAAAACCGGGCGATGCCATGGGTATGCAACCCGCGCAACAGCCTGCGCCGCAGCCCATCGGCGACGGGCCGGCGCAGCAGGGCGGGAACCTTTGCGAAATAGACATCACGAATGGTTGGCCAGACCCTGTCATCGCCCCAGCGGTCCAGCACCAGATTGAAATAGAGATGCTCTTCGGCCATGCGGATCAGTGCGTGGGACTGCGCGCGCTGCGTGTCGCTCAGGCTGACATCGAATGTCGCGCCCTGGCTTTCGAGGTAGCGACGAATGTTCTGACTGTCGGGGATCAACCGCTCTTGTGTGTTCAGCACCGGCAGCTTGGCCAGCGGCATCTTGCGCGGGTCGTCAAAATCGCGCCGGGACCAATCCCGGCCCGACATCTTCAGCAGAGCGGCGGCCTTGACGCAGAACGGGCTGAGGCTGAACTGCCCGAACCCGGCCGGATAAGTGTATAGGACGAGCATCGGTGGTCTCCTCTATGCGTGCCTCTGCAGACCCTATCCGTTCCTGATGACAAAAACCGGCATCAGGCCTATGCTAGACAGCAGGATGTCCCGAACTGCCCGTCTCTTTCAGTTGATGCAATGTCTGCGCAGCGGTGTGCCGCCCCACACGGCGCACTCGCTGGCGCAGGACCTCGATATTTCGCCGCGCACCGTGCATCGCGACATTGATACCCTGCGTGGTTTGGGTGCGGTGATCGATGGCGCCGCGGGGTTCGGGTTTACGCTCATCGAGGATGCCACACTGCCACCGCTCGGGTTCGAGAATGACGAGCTGGAAGCGCTGGTGCTGGGCCTGCGCGAGGTCGAACAGATCGGCGATCCGGACCTGGTTGCCGCCGCGCGGTCGGCTCTGAACAAGCTTCAGGCGCGTTTGCCATCGCGCCAATCGCATCGGTTGGCCCACGCGGTTCTCACTGCGCGTCGTTTTTCCCGACCGGAAGCCCCTGCAATTGCCGTTTCGGAACTGCGGCGCGCGACCTGGGAAGAGACCGCTGTCGAGTTTGCCTATTGCGACGCGCAGGGGGCGAGAACGCGGCGGCGTGTCGATCCGCTCGGCATAACTTATCTGGATCGTTCGACAATGCTGGTGGCATGGTGCCATTTGCGCCAGGATTTCCGGGCGTTCCGGTTGGATCGTATGCGTGATCTCGTCGTGACCGAACAGAGCTTCCGTCCGCGGCGCATTCCGTTGTTGCGCGAGGCGATTGCGCGTTTCCAGCAGCAGGACCGGACCTGCCAGGAGGGGACAACCCGCGCCTGACGCAGAGCCGTCTGCGCTCTCATGCGTCGGGACCGATCCTGTCCCCGACGTGTTTGCACGCGTTGGCCATTTCCCGCAGGACGGGAGAATGCCCCTGTTCCGATACCCGGATTCGCGGTAGTATCGGGCCAGAGCAGAACAAGAAAACCGGGGCAAAAACGATGTGCAACTGGAGGATTGCCGGGGTTCTTACCTTGGCCATGGCAGGCGGCGTTCACGCGGGAACACAACAGGAGAGCGTCCGACCGGAAGGCAGACCACAGGCCGAGGTGACGCGGCTGGCGACCGCGAGCCTGACCTATTCGCTGCGCCCGACGGCGCGGCCGCAAACCATCAGGGCAAAGGAAGCCCCCGTGCAGGAAAATACGTCGAACGGGGATTTCCGGATTTGGCTGCGCGAGTTCCGTACGCGCGCAATCGCGCAGGGGATCAAGCCGCGTGTCCTTGACGCCGCGTTTGACGGCGTGACCTATGATGCCGACATCATCCGGCGCGACCGCAACCAATCCGAGTTTTCCAAGGCGATCTGGGAATATCTCGACAGCGCGGTGTCGGAGACACGGTTGCGCAACGGCAAATCGGCGCTGAACCAGTACCGTGCCACGCTCGAAGCCATCGAGGCGCGCTATGGCGTCGAGAAGGAAGTCGTGGTTGCGGTCTGGGGTCTTGAAAGCGCCTATGGCAGCTATCGCGGCAGCACAGATATCGTCCGCGCGCTGGCGACGCTGGCCTATGACGCACGCCGCAGCGCGTTTTTCGAAGAGCAATTGATCGCGGCGCTGAAAATCCTGCAATCGGGTGACACGACGGCGCGCAGGATGACCGGCAGCTGGGCCGGGGCGATGGGTCATACTCAGTTCATGCCGACATCCTATCTGGATTACGCGGTGGATTTCACCGGGGACGGGAAACGCGATATCTGGTCGGATGATCCCAGCGATGCGCTGGCGTCCACGGCGGCCTATCTCGCCCGGTTCGGCTGGACAAAGGGCCAACCCTGGGGCGTGGAAGTGACGCTTCCACAGGGGTTCGATTTCCGGTTGGCGGATCGCAAGATCAGGAAACCTGTTTCCGAATGGGCGCGCATGGGTGTGGCAGGCACCAACGGCGCGATCGCCGATCATGGCCCTGCATCGCTGTTGCTGCCCGCAGGGGGCAAGGGCCCTGCATTCCTGATCTTCCAGAACTTCGCGGTAATCGAACGTTACAATTCCGCCGATGCCTACGTGATCGGTGTCGGACACCTGTCTGACCGTATTGCCGGGGGACCGCCCATTCAGGCGAACTGGCCGCGCAGCGATCGCGCTCTGACCCTGAGCGAACGCAAGGAAATGCAACAGCGGCTGACCGACAAGGGATTTGATACGCAGGGTGTGGATGGCCGCATCGGGCCGCTGACCATCGACGCGGTCCGGGCCTATCAGGTGGCTTCGGGGCTGACCCCTGACGGATATGCGTCAATGAACCTGCTGAAACGTCTGCGCTGAAGCGGCTGCACCACATCGGGCCGCGCGATGCGGCCCGACACGTTTCTGCAAGAGGGCTTTGTGCCCTGCGTCAACCCGGGCTCATTCCGCGCAGACGCTCCGAGCGGCGACGGAGCAGTTCAACAACCGTTAGCAGGGCGATCGACACCACCACCAAGATCGTCGCGACCGCGAGGATCGTCGGGCTGATCTGTTCACGCAGACCGGTGAACATCTGCCAGGGCAGCGTCTTTTGCCCGGCGGAGCCCACAAAGAGCACGACGACGACTTCATCAAACGAGGTGATGAACGCAAAGAGCCCGCCCGAAATCACCCCGGGCAGGATAAGGGGCATCTGTACCCGGAAAAACGTCGTGACCGGGTTGGCCCCCATATTTGCCGCCGCCCGCGTCAGCGAGCGGTCAAACCCGACCAGGGTGGCGGTTACGGTGATGATGACAAAGGGGATGCCCAGAGCGGCATGGGCCAGCACGACACCAAGATAGGTGCCTTGCAATCCGATGCGCGAGTAGAAGAAATACATGCCGGCCGCCGAGATGATCAGCGGCACGATCATCGGTGAAATCAGGATCGCCATGATCGCGCGCCGGAACGGCACATGCGGTTGGCTGAGCCCGATAGCGGCGAGCGTTCCGAAGCTGACGGAGAGGAATGTCGCGACCGGCGCAATCAGCAGCGAGTTGCGCAGCGCGTTCTGCCAATCGGAATTGGTAAAGAAATCCTCGTAATGCTTGAGCGAATATCCCGCAGGATCAAAGCGCAGCATTTCCGGGGTGAAGGTAAAGAAGTTTTCGGCATTGAAGCTGAGCGGTATGACCACGAGGATCGGTGTGATCAGGAAAACGAAGATCGCGCCGCAGATCACGCGGAAGGCAAAATGCCAAAGAACCTGGCCCGGCGTCAGGTAGGGGGCGATCCTGGCCCGATAGCGTCCCTCGAACAGCCAGAAGGTAAACCATCCGAAGAACCAGCCGAACAGCGCCCCGATCACCGCGCCCGGTATGCCCCCAATCGCAAACCCGGCGAGAAGCATCAGTGCGGTGAGACCCCAACGGGACGCCTTTTCCTGCCCGATGACGCTGGTCATCAGAAAGGCGACCGCCGCCATCAGGGCCGCACCCAGGACGGCTCCGATAAGCGAATTGTCCTGCGCCGTGCCCACCAGAAGCCCCGCAAACGCGCCGGTCAGCGCCACGACAGGAACATAGAAGGAGACAGGGGTCCGTGAAATCGGTGTCAGAGCGGCCATCGTCTCAACCTCCCAGCTTGACGTTATCGATGCCGACGATCTTGTCGTAGACGTAATAGAGCAGCAGGACCACGGCCAGCAGGATCGCTCCGAGCGCCGCCGCCAGACCCCAGTTCAGCGAACTCGAGATGTGATAGGCGATACGGTTCGAAATGAACGTGCCGGTGTTGCCGCCCACGATCTCCGGCGTGATGTAATATCCGATGGACAGGATGAAGACGAGGATCGATCCCGCCCCGATGCCGGGCACCGATTGCGGGAAGTAGACCCGCCAGAACGCGGTCCAGTTGGTCGCGCCCATGGACTTGGCCGCACGCAGATAGCTTGGCTGGATCGTCTGCATGACGGAGTACATCGGCAAAATCATGAAGGGCAGCAGGATATGTGTCATCGCGACGATCGTGCCGAACTGGTTGTTGATCATCACCAGCCGCGCGTCATCGGCGACCAGCCCCAGCCACACCAGCGTGTCGTTTATCACCCCCTGTTGCTGCAACATCACTTTCCACGCCGATGTCCGCACCAGCAGTGACGTCCAGAACGGCAGCAATACAAGGATCATCAGCAGGTTCGATGTGCGCGTCGGAAGGTTGGCCAGAAGCCAGGCGACCGGGTAGCCCAGAATGATGCAGGACATCGTGATCACCAGGCTCATGAACAGGGTGCGGCCGAACAGCATCATGTAGATTTGCTGGTTCTCGGGGCGCGCCTCGGGTCCGTCGGGGCCTTTGCGCATGTCAACAGCGTTCAGGAAATAGCCGTTGGTATACTTGGGAGAGTAGGTCTGGATCGTCTCCCAGATCGCAACCTCGCCCCATTTCCGGTCGATGTCGGTAAACGCTTCCTTGAACGACGTGTCGCTTTCCAAATCCATGCGCTTGACCTTGCGACCGCTCTTGCGGAACAGCGAGGATGCGCCGGTCAGCTCATAGTTCAGGCGCGAACCCAGCCTGGTGTGCGTCTTGTCTTCGACCGCGACCTTGAGGTCTGCGGCGAGCGCCCTGTATACGGCTTCGTCCGGGGCCTCGCCGGTGGTCGGATCCCAGTCGGCCAGCGCCACGACCGTTTGCGGCAGGGTTTCGGAGACAATCTGGTTTTCGACCGAGCGGAACAGCATGTCCGCAATCGGTGCAATGAACGTGATCAGAACGAACAGCAGCAGCGGCGCGATCAGCGCAAGTGCGCGCATCTTCTGAAGCCTGAGGGCCCGCGCCAGGCTGCGTTTGAGAGGTGTGCCGTCAGCGGCGAGTACCGGACCGGAAGTCGTTTGATCGCTCATGGAAATGCTCCTTGCTGGGCGGCCGTCGGGCGTGCGCGATACGCCGGGCACCGGTCCGGGGGCGGTGGTGTCCCGCCCCCGGAAAGGGTTTTCAGGTCAGCGGCTTACTTGGCCAGCCATGCCTGGAACTTGGCGTCGATGTCGTCGCGGTAGTCGGCCCAGAACTCATAGTTGTAGAGGAATGTGTTCTTGGCATTTGCCGGATCCGTCGGCATGTGCGGCGCCATGTCGATGCCCAGTTCGGCATGTTGCCCGACCAGCGGTGCCGAGGATGCGCGTGCGGGGCCATAGCTGATGTACTTCGCCTGATCCGCGAGACGCTGCGTGTCTGTCGCGAACATGATGTAGTCCAGCGCACGGGCCTTGCGTTCTTCGGAAAGACCTGCGGGAATGATCCAGCCGTCAAGATCAAACACCTGCGCATCCCAGAGCATCGCAACCGGTTGCTTTTGCTCTTCGATCACGCTGAACAGGCGACCGTTATAGGTCGAGCCCATCACAACTTCGCCATCGGCGAGAAGCTGGGGCGTGTCGGCGCCGGCAGACCACCAGATCACGTCGTCCTTGATGGTGTCGAGCTTGGCAAGCGCCTGTTCCTGGCCTTCCGCGGTGGCGAGCACGTCATAGACGTCGTCCTTGGCCACACCATCGCACAGCAGCGCCCATTCCATGTTGTTGATCGGACGTTTTTCCAGCGAACGCTTGCCGGGATAGGTCTCGGTGTCGAAGACATCGCAGATGTCATCCGGGGGCGTGTCGCCGACAAGATCGGTGCGATAACCAAAGGCCGTGGAATAGACGATCTGCGGGATGAAGCACTCGGAAACCAGAAGGTCGCCGAAATCATCCGCGGCGGAGGTGCCATCCGGCGCGGCCGCAAGTTGCGTGTCCGGGTCGATTTCCATCGCCAGACCTTCATCGCAAAGGCGGATGGCATCAGAGGCCACGACGTCGACGACATCCCAGGTCACGTTGCCCGCTTCGTTCATCGCGCGCAGCTTGGCCACCGCTTCGGCCGAGCTTTCGTCATTGATGATCTTGACGCCGGTCTTTTCCATGTAAGGCTCGTGATAGGCCTTTTGCTGCGAGTTGGAATAGGCTCCGCCCCAGCTGACGATGGTCATCTCGTCGGTCATGTCCTGGGCGCTCGCCATGCCGCCGGCAATCGCCAGCGCCGTGGTCGCCATGAGTAGGTTCAACGGTTTCATTCGTTATTTCTCCCTGTGGTTTTACCGTGATTTGGGTGGATCGGGTCGGCATGGCAGGACCTTGCCCACCCGATTGCGTCGCCACCATGATCAGGGCGACGCCTCTGTCCGCTACGCGTCAAGCGCACGACAATCCTGGGGCAGCCAGCCGATTTCGATCTGGGTGCCCGGCTGGAGCCGGACCTGGTCCGGCGCGTTCCGGGTCTTGATGATGAACTCGTCATTCCCGGCGACCTTGAGGCGGGTCCGGAAGATGTCACCCATATAGATGAACTCCATGACCTCTGCCTTGAGGGTGTGAACGCCTTCCTGAAGGCGTTCCTTGTTGTATTCCACACGTTCCGGTCGGATCGACACGCGGGTCCGCTCGCCCGGCTTGCTGACATTGACCGGTTTGCAGTCGATCAATTCGCCATCATCCAGCCTGACAAGCGCGACGTCGCCGTTGATCTCCTTGACGACACCTTCCAGCGTGTTGTTCTCGCCGATGAACTGCGCGACAAAGCTGTTTTCGGGCTGTTCATAAAGCGTGTCGGGCGGTGCGAGCTGCTGAATGCGCCCGTCATCGAAAACCGCCACGCGGTCGGACATCGTCAGTGCTTCGGTCTGATCGTGGGTCACGTAGACGACGGTGATCCCGAGATTGTCGGCGATCCGCTTGATTTCGAACTGCATGTGTTCGCGCAGCTGCTTGTCGAGCGCGCCCAGCGGTTCGTCCATGAGCACCAGCTCGGCCTCGAAAACCAGCGCCCGCGCAAGCGCGATACGCTGTTGCTGTCCGCCCGACAACTGTGCCGGACGACGGCCGCCAAACTCGCCCATCTGCACCATGTCAAGCACGCGCTTGACCTTGGCCTCGCGCTCGGATTTGCCCATCTTGCGCACTTCCAGAGGAAAGCTCAGGTTCTCGGCAACCGTCATATGCGGGAACAGGGCGTAATTCTGGAATACCATGCCGATGCCGCGCTTGTGCGGCGGAATATTGTTGATCGACTCTCCGTCCAGCCGGATGTCGCCGTGGGTGGCGGTCTCGAAACCGGCCAGCATCATGAGGCATGTGGTCTTGCCGGACCCCGACGGGCCGAGCATGGTCAGAAACTCACCCTTGGGCATGACAAGGTTCAGATCCTTGACGACGAGATTCTCGCCGTCATAGCTCTTTTGGACGCGTTCAAACTCAACGAACGCGTCAGACGAATGTATATCGGCCAAATTGGCTCCCCTTGGACTTCCCGCAGATTGTTCTGCTGTTTTCTGGAAAAAGTTAAACACAGAGCATGCCGGTCATGCAACCAATTCACCCGATAATGCGGTTTTGATCGCAAATTCATCAGGGAACGCGGCAACAATGCGCGAATTTGCACCGGATTTGTCCGGCAAATTGACTTGTTGTTCATATCTGTTTGGATAGGCTTGATTGAGACCGGAGCGCGCGATCATGACTGACCTTACCGGCTTGGCGATTGCCGCCATACCAACCGTTTCACCAGAATGCCGATGAAAGAGTATCTCGGGGAAACCGTCCGGTATCTGGAGCGGCTGGTATCCTATCCGACCGTTCCCTCAGACAGCAATCGCCTGATGGTCGCCGATCTCGCCGCACGGCTCGAGGACGCGGGCGCGCGGGTCGATCTGTTTGAAACACCGGACGGGAAAAAGGCAAACCTGTTTGCGACACTTGGCCCGGATGTGCCCGGCGGTATGGTGTTGTCCGGTCATACCGATGTTGTTCCTGTCGCGGATCAGGACTGGACCAGCGATCCGTTTGAGTTGCGCGAAGCCGGGGGAGCGTTGTTTGGCCGCGGCACCTGCGACATGAAGGGTTTCATTGCCGCTGCGACGGTGCTGGCGCCGGAGTTCGCGAAACAGGAGCTGCGGCGACCGGTTCATTTTGCCTTCACCTATGACGAAGAGGTCGGTTGCCTGGGCGCGCGCGCCCTTGTTCCGGCATTGCAGGAACGCGGCATCAGGCCGGCAATGGCGATCATCGGCGAGCCGACGGGCATGCAGGTGATCGAGGGACACAAGGGATGTTGCGAATATACTGTGCGTTTCAGTGGCCTGGAAGGACATGGCTCTGCGCCGCATCGCGGAGTCAACGCGGTGGAATACGCGGCGCGATATTTGGCCGAACTGATGCAGCTGCGCGGCGAACTCATGATGCGCGCACCGAGCGACAGCCGGTTCGAACCGCCCTGGACCACGATTAACATCGGGCGGATCACAGGTGGCGTCGCCCATAACGTGATTGCGGGCAAGGCCGAGGTGGATTGGGAAATGCGCCCGGTTCAGGACGGCGATGCGGCGTTCGTCAAGACGGCGATGCAGCGGGTCGTCGATACCGAACTGCTGCCCATGATGCGCACGATCCGACCGGAGGCAGATATCGTCACGGAGGTGGTGGGCGAGGTGGCCGGTCTGCAGGTGATGGCAGAGAACGCGGCACGTGACCTGCTGGCGACACTGCTCGGAGCCAACGGCGCGGATGTGGTTCCGTTCGGCACCGAAGCGGGCCTGTTTCAGCAGATGGGGATGTCGGTCGCGGTCTGTGGCCCCGGTTCAATCGACCAGGCCCACAAACCGGATGAATTCCTGCGCATCGAGCAACTCGAGAAATGCCTGGACATGCTTCTCGGTCTCGCCCGTTCGCGGGTGCTGCGGCAGGAGCCTCGTTGAAAGCGGGCAGGGGCGAACACGATGATCCGCCCCTGAACCGGATCAGGACGCCGGCTTGAGCAATCCCTGTTCCTTGATTTCGGCATGGCACTCATCCAGCGCGCGTTTCGCGCGCGTGATCAGCGTGTCGATTTCGTCCTGTGTGATGACCAGCGGCGGCGATACCACCATGCGATCGCCCACGTGGCGCATCACCAGGTTGTTGGCGAAACACCGCTCGCGACAGATCAGCCCGACGCTGCCCTCGTCCGCGGCGAACCTGGCCCGGCTCTCCTTGTTCGGGGTCAGTGCGATGGAACCCATCAACCCGACCATCCGGGCGTCGCCGACGATCGGGTGATCTCCCAACGTGGCCCATTTTTCCTGCATGTATGGCGCGGCCACGTCACGGACGTGTTCGATCAGGTTCTCCTCTTCGAGGATGCGCAGGTTTTCCAGCGCGATGGCGGATGCAACGGGATGCCCGGAATAGGTATAGCCGTGATTGAACTCGCCGCTGCCGATGACATTGGCAACCTCGTCGCTGACGATCGACCCGCCGATCGGCGCATAGCCCGAGCTCAACCCCTTGGCGACCGTCATGATGTCGGGACGGATGCCCAGCGTCTGGCTGCCGAACCAGTTGCCGGTGCGGCCGAAACCGCAAATCACCTCGTCCGCGATGAGCAGGATCTCGTATTTGTCGCAAATCCGCTGGATCTCGGGCCAATAGGTTTCGGGCGGAATGATCACGCCACCGGCGCCCTGGATCGGCTCGGCTATGAAGGCGGCGACGCGATCCTCGCCAAGTTCGTTGATCGCGTTTTCCAGTTCGCGGGCGCGGGCAAGGCCGAACTCTTCGGGCGTGCTGTCGCCGCCTTCTGCCCACCAGTGCGGCTGGTTGATATGGTGAATGTCGGGAATCGGCATTCCGCCCTGCGCGTGCATATATGTCATTCCGCCCAGGCTGCCGCTGCCCACGGACGAGCCGTGATAGGCGTTCTTGCGACTGATGATGATCGATTTCGACGGCTTCCCCTTCATTGCCCAGTAGGTGCGCACCATGCGGATGTTGGTATCATTCGCTTCGGAACCGGACCCGGCAAAGAACACGTGGTTCAGATCGCCCGGTGCAAGCTCCGCCAGCTTGTTGGCGAGTGCGATGGCGGGCACATGGGTGGTTTGAAAAAACGTGTTGTAATAGGGCAATTCGCGGATTTGCCGCGCCGCCGCCTCGGCGAGCTCCTCGCGGCCATAGCCGATATTCACGCACCAGAGGCCGGCCATCCCGTCGAGGATCTCGTTGCCCTCACTGTCGGTGAGAGTCACGCCCTTGGCCCGGGTGATGACCCTGGCACCCTTTTCGGCCAGTTCGCCGCCGGCAGTGAACGGGTGCATGTGATGAGCGGCGTCAAGCGCCTGCAACTCAGCCGTGGGCAGATGATTCGTTATCGCGTTCATGGCGCTGTCTCCCGGAATTAGGTTAAAGCCAAAATATGATCAAATTTCTTGCTGTCAATCGAATCAGTTGTCTTCCGCCAGGACCGCGGCAACCTTTTCCATGCCCTGCGCGATGTCCTGAACCAATGCGTTCGCCACGGCGTCCGCATCACCGCTGCGCAGCGCGATCAGAATGTCCTTGTGCCGGTCCGGCAGACTCTGGGTCCCGAACCAACCGCAGACCACGCGCAGCGAGGGCCCGAAACGCAGCCACAACCGGTCGGCGATCTCGGCCATGACTGGGGCATCGGCAAAGGCATAGAGTGTCGAATGAAACTGGTAGTTTCCTCGCAGGTAGCCGGCGATGTCGCCGCTGGAAATGGCATGGTCCAGGGCTGTGTCAATGGCGGCCAGGCGATCGATGTCTGCGGTCGAGATATTCTTGACGGCCCGTCGTGATAGCTCTCTCTCTACTGTTTTTCTTACGAAAATTATCTGTTCCGCATCCTCTGCCCGCAGCCTCGGGACACTCACCCGGCGATTTCCCTGAAACACGAGCGCGCCCTCGGAGATCAGCCTGCGGATCGCTTCGCGTACCGGCGTCATGCCGGCGCCAAGTGACGCCGTCAGCCCCTGAATGGTGACCGCCTGACCGGGAGCCATTTCGCCAAACAGGATCTGTTCGCGCAATTGCTGGTAGACGAGCTCATGCGCCGGAATTTGCGCGGGTCTGACCGGCGTCCGGCTTGTTGTGTTTTTCACCATCGTTCCCCGCCCGTTTCATGTGCATGCCGGGAATTCTTGCACCTTTCATTATGGCATGAAAGCATATCTGTGATTGCCAAAGAAGGAAAAACTTGATCAAATGTTGTAGGTCGGAGGCAATCCGGCAATCCAAGGGGAGATATTCATGATACTGCGAACGGTGACACTCACTGCGGTTCTGGCACTTGGCGCCAGTGCGCTCATGGCCGAAGAGGTCCGGGTCTACAACTGGTCAGACTATATCGACGAAGAGCTCTTGACCAAGTTCGAGGCAGAGACCGGGATCGACCTGATCTACGACGTCTTTGACAGCAACGAGGTTCTGGAAACAAAGATGCTTGCGGGCGGCTCGGGCTATGATGTCGTGGTGCCATCCGGCACGTTCCTGCAGCGGCAGATCGCGGCGGGTGCTTTCCAGAAGCTCGATCCGGAAAAGCTCCCCAATCTTGCAAACATGTGGAACGTGGTGTCCGAGCGGACCGAGCAATACGACCCCGAGAACGCCTATTCCATCAACTATATGTGGGGAACGACCGGAATTGGCGTGAATATCGGCAAGGTTCGTGAATTGCTTGGCGACGACGCGCCGGTGAATTCGCTGGAACTGGTCTTCAACCCCGCGAACATGGAAAAGCTGTCGGAATGCGGGGTGCACTTCCTCGATGCGCCGGCGGAATTGATCCCGATGGCGTTGAAATATCTGGGCGAGGACCCCGACAGCCACGACCCGGATGTGATCAAGCGCGCCGAGGAGGTATTTGCTCCGGTTCGCCCCTACATCCAGAAATTCCACAGCTCGGAATACGTGAACGCGCTGGCCAATGGCGACATTTGCGTCGCGGTCGGCTGGTCCGGTGACATCCTTCAGTCGCGCGATCGGGCGGCCGAGGCGGATAACGGCGTCGAAATCGAATATCACGCGGCCACGGAAGGCGCGCAGATGTGGTTCGACCAGATGGCGATCCCGGTGGACGCGCCGAATCCTGACGCTGCGCACGTTTTCCTGAACTTCATCATGGACGCCGAGAACATGGCGGCCGCGTCGAACTACGTTTATTACGCGAACGGCAACAAGGCGTCGCAGGACTTCCTGATCGAGGATGTGATCGGCGATCCGGCGATCTATCCGGACGAGGCGACCCTGTCGAACCTGTTCACCACCACGCCTTACCCCGCCAAGGTCCAGCGCGTGGTGACCCGCCTCTGGACCAAGATCAAGTCGGGCACCTGAATCCGATACCAACGAGGCGGGTCATCTGACCCGCCTTTTTTGTGAACTCTCGATCCGGGGGAGGGCGACCTTGCAAGCCATCGAATTTGAACCGTGGGACGATCCGCAGCAGAAGCCGCTGATCCGCTTTCAGAATGTCACCAAACGTTTTGGCGACTTTACCGCCATTGACGATCTGTCACTTGATATCTTCGAGAAGGAATTCTTTGCGCTCCTTGGGCCGTCGGGATGTGGCAAGACCACGATGATGCGGATGCTGGGCGGGTTCGAGACCCCTACGAAGGGCCGCATCGAACTGGCGGGCAAGGATATCGGGCCGGTGCCTCCCAACAAGCGCGCGGTCAACATGATGTTCCAATCCTATGCGCTGTTTCCGCATCTCTCGATCTGGGACAACATTGCATTCGGGCTGCGGCGCGACAAGAAGCCCAAGGACGAGATAGACCGCCGTGTCGAAGAGATGCTCAAGCTGACGCGGCTGGAGAAATTCGCCCGTCGCAAACCGCACCAGATTTCGGGTGGCCAGCGCCAGCGTGTGGCGCTTGCCCGTTCGCTGGCAAAGGCGCCGAAATTGCTGCTGCTGGATGAACCGCTGGGCGCGCTCGACAAGAAGCTGCGCCAGGACACCCAGTTCGAGTTGATGGACATTCAGGAAACCACCGGCACGACATTTGTCATCGTCACCCATGACCAGGAAGAGGCGATGACGGTGGCCAGCCGGGTGGCCGTGATGGACGAAGGCCGGTTGATCCAGGTTGAGACGCCCGCGCGGATCTATGAAACACCGAACAGTGTCTATGTCGCGGATTTCATCGGTGACGTGAACATAATCAATGGCGAGGCAACCGCGATCGGCGAAGAGCGGTATCGCATCACATGGGGCGATGCTCTGCCGCCGCTGGTGGCGACCTCTGCCAAGCCGTTTTCCGATGGGCAGACCTGCCATCTGGCGATCCGCCCGGAAAAGGTGACGATCTCAACCGAGAAACCGCAAGAGGCGGATAACGCGGTTCAGGGCAAGGTGCTGGACATTGCCTATCTGGGCAACCTTTCGACATACCATGTCGAGTTGCCGACCGGCACGATCATCAAGGCGCAGACGGCGAATACCCGGCGGATTGCGCGGCGCAACATCACATGGGAAGACCCGGTCTGGCTGTCCTGGACGGCGACGGCCGGCGTCATGCTGGCGGAATGATGCGCCGGTTTGCCCTGATCGCGGTCCCGTACCTGTGGCTTTTGCTGCTGTTTCTGGTGCCCTTTGTCATCGTCCTGAAAATCTCGCTTTCGGATACTGCGCTGGCGATTCCGCCCTATACCCCGACGCTCGACTGGGCCGAGGGTCTCGGTTCGTTCTTCAGCCAGCTGGATTTCGAGAACTTCATCTGGCTGACCCAGGATGACCTGTATTGGCGGGCCTATCTGAGCAGTCTCGTGATCGCGCTGGTGTCAACGGCGCTGACCCTGATGATCGGTTATCCGATGGCATATGGCATGGCGCGCGCGCCCGAGGAATGGCGCCCGACGCTGATGATGCTGGTGATCCTGCCATTCTGGACCAGCTTTCTGATCCGTGTCTATGCGTGGATGGGTATCCTGAGCAACGAGGGATTCCTCAACCAGTTCCTGTTGTGGATCGGCGTGATCGACACGCCGTTGACGATCCTGAACACCAATACCGCCGTCTATATCGGAATCGTCTATACCTATCTGCCGTTCATGATCCTGCCGATCTATGCGGCGCTTGACCGGATGGACGGATCGCTGATCGAGGCGGCCGAGGACCTGGGGTGCTCGCGCCTGTCGGCGTTCTGGCTGGTCACCGTGCCGCTGTCTCGCAACGGAATCATCGCGGGGTGTTTCCTTGTGTTCATCCCGGCGCTTGGCGAATTCGTGATCCCGTCGCTGCTGGGCGGTTCTGGAACGCTGATGATCGGCAAGGTCCTTTGGGAAGAGTTTTTCTCGAATCGTGACTGGCCGGTGGCGTCCGCGGTTGCGGTGGTGTTGCTGCTGATCCTCGTGGTGCCGATCGTGCTGTTCCAGCGCAACCAGCAAAAACAGTCGGAGGCAGAAACATGATGCGCCTGAGCTGGTTCAACGTGGTGTCGCTGACACTTGGCTTCGTTTTTCTCTACCTCCCGATGGTCATCCTCGTGATCTTCAGCTTCAACGAAAGCAAGCTGGTCACCGTCTGGGCGGGTTTCTCGACAAAGTGGTATGGCGAACTGTTGCAGAACGAAGCCTTTCTGAATGCCGCCTGGGTCACGCTAAAGGTGGCCGTGATGTCTTCCACACTTGCCACGGCGCTTGGAACGATGGCCGCCTATGTTCTTGTGCGGGGTGGGCGATTCTTTGGGCGCACCCTGTTCTCGGGCATGATCTATGCGCCGCTCGTCATGCCTGAGGTCATCACCGGCCTGTCGCTTCTGCTGCTGTTCATCGGCATCGGGCTGGACAGGGGCGTCATGACCATCGTGCTCGCGCATACGACCTTTTCGATGTGCTATGTCTCGGTGGTGGTGTCCTCGCGGCTCGTCACCTTCGACCGCTCGCTCGAAGAGGCGGCGCTCGATCTCGGCTGTTCCCCTGCCGAGGCGTTTCGGCTGGTGACGCTGCCGATCATCGCTCCGGCGGTGATCTCCGGCTGGCTTTTGGCTTTCACGCTTTCGCTGGATGATCTGGTGATTGCCTCTTTCACATCCGGACCGTCGGCGACAACGCTTCCGATCAAGATTTTCTCGGCCGTCCGGTTGGGAGTCAGTCCGGAGATCAACGCGCTGTCGACCCTGATGATCGGGATCGTCACCGTCGGTGTCATCGCGGCGTCGCTGGTCTCCAAGCAAAGCATGATCCGGCAAAAGCGTGAAGAGCAGCAGGCCGCGCGCGCGCAATGAGGCGGATTTTTCCGGCTTTCACCTATGGTCCGGGCCCGCGAAACGGATGCTGGTGGGATGAAACCATCGCAGCGCCCGACTGGCCCGTGCTGGAGCAGGATGGAAGGGTCGATGTGGCGATCGTCGGTGGCGGGTTTACCGGCATGTCGGCGGCCTATCATCTGGCGCAGGCAGGAACCGCCGTCGCCGTGCTCGAAGCGGAAGCCCCCGGATGGGGCGCCTCGGGACGGAACGGCGGGTTCTGCTGTCTTGGCGGGGCAAAAACGTCGGACGCGGCGCTGACGCAACAATTCGGAGAGCACGGCGCACGGAGCTACCGCGATGCAGAATACGCGGCTGTCAGGCTGGTCGATCAACTGATCGAGACACTGGGCATTGACGTGGATCGGCATTCGCAGGGCGAGACCCTGCTGGCGCATCGTCCGCGCGACATGGAGCGCATGAAGCGCGAGGCCGAAGACATGACGCGCGACGGCGATCCGGAACCCATCCTGATCGAAGCGGCCGACCTGGCCGAGCACGGCATGAACGGGCCGTTTCACGGCGCCCTGACGACGCCGGTGGGTTTTGCCCTGAACCCGCGAAAATACCTGTTCGGACTGGCCGGTGCCGCGCGAAGGCAGGGGGCGGTTCTCTATCAGAAAAGTCCGGTCACCGATCTGCGGCGCGAGGGCTCTGCGTGGCAGGTCAAGACGCCGCGAGGAATCCTTGCCGCCGATACGGTGATCGTCGCAACCAACGGATACTCCAGCGAGGACATACCGCACTGGATGACGGGCCGATACCTGCCCAGTCAGTCCAACGTGATCGTGACGCGCCCGCTCACCGACGCTGAACTGTCGGCACAAGGCTGGCACAGCGATCAGATGGCCTATGACACGCGCAATCTGCTGCACTATTTCCGCCTGATGCCGGATCGGCGCTTTCTTTTCGGCCTGCGCGGGGGGCTGCGGTCTTCTCCATCGGCAGAGGCACAGGCGCGGCGGCGCAACCGGCGTGATTTCGAGCGGATGTTTCCCGCGTGGAAAGACGTGCCGTCGGCGCATCAATGGTCCGGTCTGGTCTGCCTGTCGCGCCGGCGCGTACCGTTCGTCGGGGCGATTCCGGAACTGACCGGGCTGCTCGCGGGCTTTGCCTATCATGGCAACGGGGTCGCGATGGGCAGCTATGTGGGCCGCCTGCTGGCCGATCTCGCGCTGTCAAGGCGGTCCGGACTGCCCTATTCCGCCGCAATGTCGGCATTGCCACCGCGCTTTCCACTTGGTGGTTTGCGACGGCTTCTGATGCCTGCCGCATATCTCTATTACGGTATTCGCGATCTCTGAGAGCTGCGGGCAACGCGTTGACAGACGTGTCGGGAATGTCCATGACCCACACGATATCTGAATGGGGCGAGCTTCATGAAAATTGCGATGGTTGGAACCGGGTATGTCGGTCTGGTGTCCGGCGTCTGCCTGTCGGACTTCGGCCACGAGGTCGTTTGTGTCGACAAGGATCCCGCAAAGGTCGCGATCCTGAAGCAGGGCGAGGTTCCGATTTACGAGCCGGGGCTGGCAGAGCTCATGGCCAAGAATGTTGCGGCGGGTCGCCTGTCGTTTACCGATGATCTTGCCGGTGCGATTGACGGAGCGGCGGCAATTTTCATTGCCGTGGGCACCCCGACCCGGCGCGGCGACGGTCATGCCGACCTGCGCTATGTCATGGATGCGGCGCGCGAGATTGCCGGTGCGCTGACCGGATATGCCGTGGTGGTCACGAAATCGACCGTGCCGGTGGGGACGAACCGGCAGGTCAAGCAGGTCATTGCCAAGGCCAACCCGGATGCCGAATTCGACGTGGCATCAAACCCGGAATTCCTGCGCGAGGGGGCGGCGATCGATGATTTCATGCGTCCGGACCGTGTCGTGGTCGGGGTTCAGCATGACCGGGCCGCCGAAGTGATGGCCGAGGTCTACCGCCCGCTTTACCTGCGCGATTTTCCAATTCTGACCACCGATCTGGAAAGCGCCGAGATGATCAAATACGCGGCCAATGCCTTTCTGGCGACCAAGATCACCTTTATCAACGAGATCGCGTCACTCTGCGAGAGGACCGGGGCGGATATCAAGCATGTCAGCCACGGTATGGGCCTGGACGGGCGCATCGGAGCCAAGTTCCTGCACGCGGGGCCCGGCTTTGGCGGGTCGTGTTTTCCCAAGGACACCAAGGCGCTGGCCCGGATCGGCCAGGAACATGGACTGCCCATGCAGATCACCGAAACGGTGATCAAGGTGAATGACGAACTGCGCCGGCGCATGGTCGAGAAGATCGTGGACATGCTGGACGGTGCGGTGGCGGGAAAGACCGTCGCCGTGCTGGGTGTGACGTTCAAGCCGAACACCGATGACATGCGCGAAGCCCCGGCGCTGACCGTGGTGCCCGCCCTGATAGGCGCCGGAGCCAAGGTGCGTGTCGTCGATCCGCAGGGTCGGCGCGAGGGCGAGGAACTGTTGCCCGGCGTTCACTGGATCGATGATGCCTACAAGGCGGCGCGGAATGCCGACGCGGTCGTGATCCTGACGGAATGGAATGAATTCCGGGCGCTCGATCTGAAACGGATTGCCAGGCACATGAACTTTCCGGCCATGGCCGACCTGCGCAATATCTATTCGCCCCAGGATGCCCGGCGGGCAGGCTTCATTCGCTATGTCTCGGTCGGGCGTCGGGATCTCGATGCTACCGAATAGGGGGGCGTTCGGGACCTGAACGCTCGTCCGGGCGACGGTCGCATATGCATCGGTGCCTCGCGAAATAGCGGTTGGTGGCGGATGAAACGCCGCTGTCACCACACACGCCAAACGAAGCACAGCGCCGAGTTGCGAAGCACGGCAGGCATCCGGCAGGGGAAACAGAGATGGCATCAACCGTCATGGACACATGAATGTGCTGCGGCTTGACTGGAACTCGTGTAGAATGCCCCGATAATGCTTGAGCCATCGTCATACCGCGTGAACAAGGATAATCCGATGAGATTGACCCGAAGAAGCACTCTTGTCCTGTGCGGAGGGGCTGCGGCGGTTGCGGGCTTGGGCTTCGGGTCCGCATCGGCATCCGCGCTCGCGGATGAAATCGAGCGGTTCACCGGCGGGGCGACCGTGGCGACAGGCTTGGTCAGCCTGACGGCGCCGGAAATCGCCGAGAATGGCAATACGGTTCCGATCAGGATCGCAGCCCCCGGGGCTTCGGCGGTTGCAGTTTTCGCCGAGGGTAACCCGCTGCTCCGGGTCGCGACATTCCGGTTCGGCGCGCTGAACCCCGCCGGTGTCGCATCGACGCGCATACGTCTTGCCAAGACCCAGAACGTCATCGCGATTGCCGAAATGGCGGATGGTACGTTCCGCCAGGCATCCACCTTCGTCAAGGTCACGGTTGGCGGGTGTGGTGGATAGTCAGGAGGACAATGCATGGCAACCGGAGTAAAGCCCCGCGTCAAGGTTCCCAAGACGGCCACCGTGGGCGAGGTGATCACGGTCAAGACCCTGATCAGCCACAAAATGGAAAGCGGGCTGCGCAAGGACGAGGTCGACGCCATCATTCCGCGATCGATCATCAATCGTTTCGTGGCCGAATTCAACGGTCAGCTTGTGATCGAGGTGGCGATGGAGCCGGGTATATCAAGCAACCCCTATTTCCAGTTCGAGTCCGTGGTGCCCGAGGCCGGCACATTCAGGTTCACGTGGTATGATGACGATGGCTCGATCTATGAGACATCGAAAGAGATCACGATCGCGTCGTGACCGCGCTGGGCTGACTCATGATCTCGCGGCGCGATTTTCTGCAGATCGGAATGGCCGCGTCGTCGCTTGTCGGGGCAGGGGGCTTTGGAAACTGGTCACGTCTTGCCGCGCAGCAACGCCTGACACAGGATCATCTCCTGCAGTTCGAAGCCTTTGGCAATGTGACCCTGATTCATGTGACCGATATTCACGCCCAGATGGTGCCGATCTATTATCGCGAACCATCGGTGAATATCGGTGTTGGTGCCAACCGGGGCCTGGTGCCGCATGTCACCGGCGCCGATTTTCGCAAACTCTATGGCATCGCGGATGGCAGCCACAGCCATTATGCGCTGAGTTCTGACGATTTTACGGCGCTGGCGCGTGCCTATGGCAAGGTGGGTGGGCTTGATCGTGTGGCCACCGTGGTCAATGCCATTCGCGCCGACCGCCCCGATGCCATTCTGCTGGACGGTGGCGACACCTGGCACGGATCCTATACCTGCCATCAGACCGCCGGGCAGGACATGGTCAACGTGATGAACGCCCTCAAGCCCGATGCGATGACATTCCATTGGGAATTCACCCTGGGCAGCGCGCGTGTGACGGAGCTTGTCAGCGGGTTGCCCTATGCCGCCCTTGCCCAGAATGTTTTCGATGCCGAATGGGACGAGCCGAGCAATCTCTTCCAACCCTATCGCATGTTCGAACGGGGCGGGGCGCAGATCGCGGTGATCGGACAGGCCTTTCCCTACACGCCGATTGCAAACCCCGCCTGGATGTTTCCCGAATACGCGTTCGGGCTGCGCCTTGAACGGATGCAGCAGCTGGTTGATGAGGTGCGCGCGGCGGGGGCGGATTGTGTCGTCCTGCTGTCGCACAACGGTTTTGACGTCGACAGGAAAATGGCTGGCGAGGTGTCGGGGCTTGATGTCATCCTGTCGGGGCATACGCACGACGCCTTGCCCGAACCGGTACTGGTGGGCCAGACTCTCATACTCGCCTCGGGGTCGAACGGTAAATTCGTCGCCCGTGTCGACCTGGATATCCGTGACGGGCGCATGATGGGCTATCTCACGCGATTGATCCCGATCCTTTCGGACGTGATTGCGCCCGATGCCGCGATGACGGCCCTGATCGACAGCCAGCGCGCGCCGTATATGGCGCAGATGAGAGAGGTTGTTGGCGAGGCGGGTTCGCTCTTGTTTCGCAGGGGCAGCTTCAACGGCAGTTGGGATGACCTGATATGCGATGCGCTGCTGTCCTGGCATGACGCCGAGATTGCCCTGAGCCCGGGTGTGCGCTGGGGGCCGTCATTGCTGCCGGGTCAGCAGATCACCCGCGAGGACATCTGGAATGTCACCGCGATGAGCTATGGTGCGACCTATCGCACGGAGATGACCGGCGAGACGCTGTCGGCGTTGCTCGAGGATGTCGCTGACAATATCTTCAACCCCGACCCCTATTATCAGCAGGGGGGCGACATGGTGCGTACTGGCGGGCTGAGCTATCGCATCGACCTGTCACAACCACCGGGCCAGCGGATCACCGACATGACCCTTCTCGCCTCCGGGGAACGGATCGACCCTGCCAGAAGCTATGCGGTCGCCGGATGGGCTTCGGTCAGCGAGGGCGTGGATGGTCCGCCGATCTGGGACGTGGTCGAGCGCCATATCCGCGAGCAAGGCACCGTCGTGGTGCCGCCGCGCGACCACGTTCGGGTCATTGGTCGATAGACATGACAGAAACAGAGGCAGGCCGGTCTGAAACGAAAACGCGGCGTCCGGGTGATCTGTTTCCGCGGTTCGGTCCGGGGTGCCGGGAAATCAGCGCGCCCGAGCCTCTGGATAACATGGGTCAAGTGGCTTGCTGTAAAGATACGACGGCAATCAGAACAGTCCGGCTTCGCGCGCAATCAGCGCCGCGCGTGTTCGGTTTGCGGCACCGATCTTGCGATAGAGGTTCTTCATATGCAGCTTCACCGTAGGTTCCTGAATGTTTAGGCCACGGGCGATTTCCTTGTTGGTCTTGCCCTCCGTCAGCCCCTTCAGCATCTGCAATTCGCGCCGTGACAGTTTTTCTGCCAATGGATTGCTGGCAGGGATCTCGGACGTGGTCATGAAATCGACCGGTGCATATTGTTCACCGCTGGCCATGAAGCGAACCGCGTTGACCATGGATTTCGCGGGCATCGATTTGGGGATGAACCCCGCTGCGCCGGCATTCAGGGCCTGTTCCGCGATGTTGCGGGTTGCCTCTCCGGAAATCAGCGCGACCCGTTGTCCGCCGCCAAGATTCATTGTGCGCGTCAGCCCGGCCAGACCGTTCATCCCCGGCATGTTGAAATCCAGAATGACCAGATCATAGGGATCATCCTTTTGGATACACGCGCACACCTCGTCAACCGAGGCAGCGGTCCTGACATCGATGTCGCCGGCGTTTTGCAGGAAAAGGACAAGCGCATCCCGCATCAATTCGTGGTCGTCTGCGATCAGAACTCGCACTGGGTGATCTCCCTCGCTTCAAAACCTGATTATAAACCAAAGCTGTCATCTTTGAGGCATTTTTTTGCGAATGCCACCGCCCGGCCGAAAAGGACGGGCCACTACGGGCATATCTGCGAAATCTGTGCATCGGGGTCAAATCGGTTCATCCTGAATCCGATCCATCAGGCACGGGGCATGAAAAGTCGCCACAGTGGCAATTGAAAGCCAATCCGAAGCGCGACTTTCGATCTCTACATATTCGCTTCAGCCGCGAACTGGCGGATTGTCACGGCCGGGGACAGAGGTTTGGATGTTCGCAGGATTGACCAACGCGGCACCAACCAAACCCCTCACGACTGACAAGGTGGTTTTGCCAGGGAGTGACGGGTCACGACCCTGGTCTCGATACAGATCGACCGGCCTTCCGACTTACCTTCCACGATGGCTGTCAGTTCGCATGCTGCCTTGCGTCCCATTTCGCGGTGAGGCACATGAACGGTGGTCAGGGCCGGGCTGACGATCTCGGCCAGTTCAATATCGTCGAAGCCGGTTACCGATACCTGCTCCGGCACCTGAATCCCCTGTCTGTGCGCCTCGCGCAGAGCGCCCGCTGCCAGCACATCGTTGCCGCACATCACAACTGTCGGGCGCGGCGTCAAGGCCATCAGCCGCCCAAAGGCCTCTGCGCCCTTGTCGATTTCGTAAGCGGTCTCGATCAGCGTCAAGCCGGCGGCGTCCAGTCCGCTTGCCTCCATCGCCTGCCTGACGCCCTTCACCCGGCTTTGCGCGCGGTCGTTGCCCTGTGTCATTCCGGAGATCATGGCAATTCGCCTATGACCGGCCGAAATCACGTGGCGCGCCAGCTCGCACATGGCATCTGCGTTTCTGAAGCCGACAGACGGCCGCTGCGCCGCCGGATCATATGACCAGGCCACCAGCGAGGGGACCTGGTGGCGGTCCAGATATTCGTAGATTTCCGCATCGCGCGCGTGCCCGATCAGCAGCAGGCCGTCGGCGCCGCGTGCAACGAGGGTGCGGATTTGTTCGCGTTCCGCGTCCGGATTATAGGCAGAACTGGAGACCAGCAGCGTAAAGCCGTTCTCATGCAGCTGATCCTGGAATGCCTGCAAGCCGCGCGCAAAAATCGCGTTGTCCATGGTTGGAATGATGGCGCCGATGGTAAAGCTGCGCCTGGCCGCCATGACCCTGGCCGCAAAATTCGGCGTGTAGCCCAGCGATTCGACTGCCTGCAAGACCCGTCGCCGCGTGGTTTCGATCACCCGGTCGGGCGAGTTCAGACAGCGCGATACCGTGGCCGTCGAAACGCCCGCCGCCTTTGCTACATCGTTAAGTGTCGGAGCTGAACGGGTTTTTCCCATGTGATGCCTGCGATGTCCCTGTCCCTTGTCATACCATAAAATACAGCCTTTGCCATCTATCGATGTAAGCGCTTGCATTTTTGATGTAAGCGCTTACAAATGGCCCGGGATAGTAATCCGGGATCGTGCAATGTTTCTCTATGCTGCTGTTGCCGTTTTTGCCTTGTTCTTCGCCAATGTCGCCCTTGGCGCGTTCGGTGGCGGCGGCTTCCTGAGCGATGTCGGAGAGATGCTCGTCCTGTTTGCCGCCTCGATCCTGTTTGTGGCGGCAATTCTCAAGCGCGAGGCTGACCACAAGAACAAGAACGGCAGCTGACGAATTTCCAAGGGAGGAAGACGATGACACATGGCAAGAATGGCCTCGAATCTGCAGAGCGCCGGAATTTTCTGAAACTGGCCTCGGCCGGCTCTTTCACTGCGGCGCTGGTCGCGGGCGCTGGCGGGATGTTGTGGTCGTCGGAGGCTGCCGCGCAGACCGCCAGGGAAGAGAAAGAGCGCGAGCGTGCGGCAGAGCATATCATGACGGTCGCCACGGCCTATGTGCTGGGTGCGTCACGCAGCTATCCGATCATGCAACTGGACCTGAAGGAGAACATCCAGAACGCGACCAACGGCAAGATCTATGTCAAGCTTGCCCCCGGCGGTCAGTTGGGCGCGGGCGGTGCTCTGGTGCAGAAGGTGCAGGGCGGCACCATTCAGGCTGCGCAGCATTCGCTTTCGAATTTTGCCCCCTTCGCATCCACCGTCGACCTTATCAACATGCCCTATCTCTGCGGTTCCAACCAGAGGTTCACCAACCTGGTGAATTCCGACTTCTGGAAATCCGAAGTGCATCCCAAGGTAGAGGCCAACGGTTTCAAGGCGCTGCTGTACGTGAACATCGATCCCCGCGTGGTGGCCGTTCGCAAGGGGGGCAACGCGGTGATGTCTCCGGGCGACATGGCCGGTGTGAAATTCCGGGTGCCGGGCTCGAAGATGCTGCAGCAGTACTATCGCATGGTTGGCGCGAACCCGACGCCGGTGGCCTGGGGCGAAACGCCGTCGGCGATCAAGCAGGGGGTGGCGGATGCGCTCGACCCCTCCGTCGGGGCGCTTTATGTCTTTGGATTCAAGGATATCCTCAGCCACGTGACCTTTACCCAGGCGGTGCCGGACAGCCAAGTTTACTCCTGCAATCTGGAGTGGTTCAATTCTCTGCCCGCCGGCGTGCAGGACGGTGTGATGTGGGGGGCGGAAATGACTGCGCACCAGAACCTGTCCAAGGTGCCCTCTGCCCGCGCCTATGCGATGGCCGAACTGGCCAGGGCCGGGGTCGAATTCCATGCCCTGAATGATGATCAACTGGGAGAATGGAAAGAGGCCGGGGGCTACCAGCGCAGCGAATGGGATGCCTTCAAGACAGAGCTGGCAGGGTCGATGGACAACTTTGCAATGCTGGAAGAGGCCGCGGGCACTCAGGGTAAATACTTCGTCCACGACGCCTGAGGTGCGATAGGCCGGGCATGCCAGACTGGCGCCCGGTCATTTCTTCAACAGCTATCTTCGCAACAGCCCGCGAGGCCGCTGCGGGGGAGTGCCTGAGACACGGGAACGGCTATGAACATCCTGCGAACCATCGACAAGAATGCAGAGCGCTGGTTGCTCCTGGTGTTCTATGTGATGCTGGTCATCACCATGGCAATCGAGGTGATCCGGCGCGAGCTTTTCGCCTTTTCCTCGATCTGGGGCGAAGAGATCGTCCGCTATTCCTTCATCTACCTGGCCTGGATCGGCGCCGCCGCAGCGGTCAAGGAGCGCGCCCATATCCGTATCGACGTGATCCTGCACTACCTTGGCCCGCGGGCCAAGGCGCTGGTCTACATGTTCGGCGATCTGGTGATGTTCATCGTGGCGCTGGTGGCGTTGTACTGGTCGTTCGAGACCGTGCTGGTCTCGGCCAAGTTTGGATCGGTCAGCCACGGGCTGAGGGTGTCGATGGTCTGGTTCCTGATGGCGGTGCCGGCAGGGTTCGCGCTGATGATCTGGCGCCTGCTGCAATCCTTTCTGAGAGATTACCGCAGCCTTCGCGACGGCACCCCCGTCTTTGAAGGCGACAAGCTGTTTGATTGAGGACCCTGGGGCATGCTGTGGAATTCACTCAATCAAACGGTCGAACTGGGCTGGGATTTCTACCTGCCGGTGATCATGTTCGTGGCGTTGATCGCACTGGCGGTGCCGGTCTGGGCGGCCATCGGTGCCGCAGCCATCACCATGTTGGTGATGTCGGGCGATCTCCCGCTCAGCGCCATCGGCGAAAGCCTGTTCACCGGCATCGACGCCTTCGCGCTGACCGCGGTGCCGCTGTTCATACTCACCGGCGACGTGCTGGTGCGAACCGGTCTCAGCAGGAAATTCCTGGACGTGGCAGAGGCGCTGACCCGCTGGACACGCGGCGGCTTCGGATCGGCCACGGTGCTGGTCTGCGGCATGTTCGCGGCAATCTCCGGCTCTGACGCCGCCGGCGCCGCGGCGGTCGGTCGCATGACCATCGCACGGCTGGTCGAAAGCGGCTATCCGCGCCCTTATGCCTGCGCGCTGGTGGCTGCCGGTGCCTGTACCGGCATCCTGATCCCGCCGTCCATCGCCTATATCATCATCGGCCTGGTGCTGGGTATTTCCGCCTCCACCCTGTTTCTGGCGGCCCTTGTTCCGGGCCTTGCCATCCTGGTTTCGATCCTGATCACCAATATCATCATGAACCGGCTCTACACCTGTGAGACCGGAGGCAACATGGGCCTGCGTGAGTGGTTGGGCAACCTCGGGCAAGCATTGAAATCCGGCTGGTATGCTTTCATCGTGCCGGGCATCATTTTTTACGGCATCTTCTCCGGTCGCCTGACCCCGACCGAGGCCGGCGCCACCGCCGTGGTGGTCACTATCCTGATGGGGTTCATTCTGGGCACCCTGAAACTGTCCGACTTTCCGGCGATGCTGGTAAGCTCCGCCAAGGTGAACGGTGTCATCCTGCCGATCATCGCCTTCTCCGCGCCGCTGGCCGAAGCGCTGGCGATCATGGGCGTGCCGCAGGGGTTTGTCACCGCTGTCACCGGGCTGACCGATGATCCGTCGCTGCTGATCCTGCTGATGATCTGCATCCTGATCGCTGCGGGTTGCGTGATGGAAACGACTCCCAATATCGTGATCCTTGCGCCGATCCTGAAACCGCTCGCCGACAATATCGGCATGAACGAGATCCAGTTCTGCATCATGATGATTACCGCGCTCGGGGTCGGCTTCATCACGCCGCCGCTGGGGCTCAACCTGTTTGTCGTCTCCGGCATCACCGGCGAGTCCATACTCAAGATCGCCGCCCGCGCCGTTCCCTTCGTTCTGACCATGCTGATCGTGGTGCTGATGATCGCCTACATCCCGTCGATCTCGACCTCGTTGCTTCCTGACATCTACAAGTAGGATTTCCTGAAATGACCCGAGAATACCTGAAAAAGGCTGCCCTGACCTCCAAGTCGGATGCCTCCGAGACGCACCGGATCGTGCAGGGCATCCTTGACGACATCGAGGCTGGTGGCGATGCCAAGGCGCTGGAATATGCGGCCAGGTTCGATCGTTACGAGGGCAATGTGCTGCTGACGGCTGAAGAGATCCAGGCGGCCTGCACGCTGGTGCCGGAAAAGCTCAAGGCGGATATCCAGTTTGCCCACGACAACGTGCGCCGTTTTGCCGAATTGCAGAAAGGCACGATGCAAAATGTCGAAACCGAAATCTCACCCGGCTTCATAACCGGTCAGAAGGTGATCCCGGTCGATGCGGCCGGCTGCTATGTGCCCGGCGGGCGCTACAGTCACATTGCCAGCGCGATCATGACCGTGACCACCGCCAAGGTGGCGGGCTGCAAGCATATCACCGCCTGTTCTCCACCACGTCCGGGTACCGGCGTGGCCCCTGCCATTGTCTATGCCGCCCATATCTGCGGGGCTGACAAGATCATGGCAATGGGTGGCGTGCAGGGGGTTGCGGCGATGACCTTTGGTCTTTTCGGTCTGCCGCGGGCGAACATCCTTGTCGGTCCCGGCAACCAGTTCGTCGCCGAGGCCAAGCGCATCCTGTTCGGGCGCGTCGGCATCGACATGATCGCGGGTCCCACCGACAGCCTGATCCTGGCCGACAGCACTGCGGACGCGCATATCGTTGCCACCGATCTGGTGAGCCAGGCAGAGCATGGCTACAACTCTCCGGTCTGGCTGGTCACGGATGACCGCGCGCTGGCAGACGAGGTGATGCAGCTGGTGCCCGGCTACATCGATGACCTGCCCGAGGTGAACCGCGAGAACGCGACTGCGGCCTGGCGTGACTATGCCGAGGTGATCCTGTGTGCGGACCGCGAAGACATGGCAGCCTGTTCCGACGAATACGCGCCCGAGCATTTGACCGTGCAGGCGGAGGATCTCGACTGGTGGCTGGAGAACCTTACCTGCTACGGCTCGCTGTTCCTGGGCGAAGAGACCACGGTCTCTTATGGCGACAAGGCGGCGGGCACCAACCACGTGCTGCCCACCTCGCGTGCAGCCAGCTATACCGGCGGCCTGAGCGTCCACAAATACATGAAGATCGTGACCTGGCAGCGTACCACGCGCGAGGGTTCCAGACCTGTGGCCGAGGCCACCGCGAGAATTGCCCGGCTGGAGGGGATGGAAGGCCACGCCCGCGCCGCCGACGTAAGATTGGCCAAGTATTTCCCGGATGAAACCTTCGACCTGACCGCCAATGGCTGACCCGCGCGCCCTGTTCGATCTGACTGGCCGCATCGCCTGCATCACCGGTGCAAGCTCTGGCCTCGGGCGGCGGGCGGCCATCACGCTTGCTGCGGCCGGGGCACGGGTTGTCGCGGTGGCCCGCCGGGCGGACGCGCTGCAAAGCCTCTGCGCCGGGATCGGAAAAAACGCCGCCCATGTGGTGGCGGATGTGGCGGAGCGCGGCGCGCCGCAGACGCTGCGCGATGCCGTCGCCGCTCCCTTCGGCGCGCCGGACATCCTGATTCATGCGGCCGGCGTCAACACGCGGCAACCTGCGGATGAGGTGACGGCCGAGGGTTGGGATCAGACCCTGGCGCTGAACCTTTCCGCTCCGTTTTTCCTGAGCCAGGCGCTGGTGCCTGCAATGAAAGCGCGCGGCTGGGGGCGGATCGTCAATTTCGCGTCGCTCCAGACCACCCGTGCCTTTCCCGGCGGCATCGCCTACGGTGCGAGCAAGGGCGGCATAGGCCAGCTGACACGCGCCATGGCAGAGGCGTGGTCTCCCTTCGGCATTACCGCCAATGCCATCGGGCCGGGATTTTTCCCGACCGAGCTGACGCAGGCGGTGTTCCGGGATGACGCCCGCGCCGCCCGCAACGCGGAACAGACCTGCATCGGACGCAATGGCCGGCTGGAGGATATGGACGGGCCTCTGTTGTTCCTGTGCTCGGAGGCCTCGTGTTATGTTACCGGGCAGATCCTGATGGTTGACGGGGGGTTCACGGCGAAATGAAAGCGTTGGTTTATGAAGGGGTCGAGACCCTGGCGTTCCGCGATGTCCCGATGGCGGCGCGTCGTGAAGACGAACACCTGATCCGCATCCAGGCATCCGGCATCTGCGGATCCGACATGCACGCCTATCTGGGCCACGATGACCGCAGGCCCGCACCGCTGATCCTCGGGCACGAGGCCGCGGGCGTGATCGAGGACGGGCAGCATGCGGGGCGCCGGGTCGCCATCAATCCGCTGGTCGCCTGTGGCACCTGCGCGGCCTGCACGTCGGAGCGCGAAAACCTCTGCGCCCGTCGTCAGATCATTTCGATGCCCCCGCGCGAGGGTGCCTTTGCGCAGTTCGTGGCGATGCCGGATCGCAACCTCGTCACGGTGCCGGACGAGATACCGCTTCAAAAGGCGGCACTGGCCGAGCCGCTGGCGGTCAGCTGGCATGCCGCCCGGTTGGCGCTGGAGGCCCTGCATCCGGCAATGGAGCGCCATGCGCTCGTCATCGGCGGCGGTGCCATCGGGCTGGCGGCTGCGCTGGCGTTGCAGGCCATGGGGGTGGCCGGGGTCACCATCCAGGAGCCGAACGAAATGCGCCGGGCCTTCCTGAACGATCGATGCGGCCAGAACGTGGTGGCAGAGTTTCAGGGCATGGTGCCGCTGGTCGTGGACGCCGTGGGCTATGCCGCCACCCGCTCTGTCGCTTCGGCCGTCGCCACGCCCGGTGGGGTGATTGTCCATGTCGGACTGGGAGAGGATGCCGGCGGTCTGGATATCCGACGCATGACGCTTCAGGAGATCACCTTCATCGGCAGCTACACCTACACCGCTCAGGATTTTCGCGACACCGCTGAGGCGATCTTTGACGGTCGCCTCGGCCCGCTGGACTGGCCCGAATATCGGCCGTTGTCGGACGGTGCCGCCGCCTTCGGCGATCTGCGCAGCGGCGTGGTTGCGGCACCCAAGATCATCCTGAACCCCTGGTCCTGAGTCCGCGCCCCGAAACAACGGAGAGTATCCATGTACGACAATATCCTGGTTCCCATGGCCCTGGATCACGGGGTGTCCGGCACGACACTGAAGGTCGCCGCCACCCTGATGAGCCCGGGCGGGCAGATCACCGCCCTGCATGTCCATGAGCCGCCACACAGTTCGGTCAATGCCTACCTCGACGCGGAAACCGTGCGCGAAGGCTATGACAGAGTCCGCCAGGCGCTGGCGGAGAAAACCGCGGGCCATTCCGATGTCACGGCAAAGATCGTCAAGGGCCGGTCCTACCGCGCCATTGTCGAATACGCCCAGCAGCACGGCATGGACTGCATTGTCGTCGGTTCCCACAAACCGGGTCTCAGCGACTTCCTGCTCGGTTCGACAGCGGCGCGTGTCGTCCGTCACGCCCCCTGTGCGGTCCACGTCTGTCGCCCGGCATGATCCCGAAGCACGACATCCGAAACAAAGGCTACGAATAATGAACATAGACAAGAGGATCGCCGACGATCTGGCCGCCAACGGCGTTTCGTTCGTCACGACCGTGCCCTGCAAGCAACTGGCGGGTGTGATCCAAGAGATCGAGGGGCGCGACGACATCTTTCACATTCCCTCGAACAAGGAGGACGAGGGAATGGGGCTCTGCGCCGGCGCATGGATGGGCGGCAAGCGCCCGGCCATCATCATGCAGAACACCGCCATCGGCGTCACGATCAACACGCTGGCGACGTTGATCCAGTATTACCGGATGCCGCTGCCGATGCTGATCTCCTACCGCGGCGAACTGCGCGAACCGGTGGCCTGCCAGGTGGAAATGGCGGTGCACACCAAGGCGCTCCTCGCCCAGCTCAACATCCCCACCTACCACTTTCACTGGCAACGGGATGTCGAGGAACTGGACAACATCCTCAAATACACCTTCATGTGCAACAAGCCCGTTGCCATCCTGACCGACGCCAATTTCTGGGGAGGCTATGGCGACCAATGATCCGTTCCGAAATCCTGAAAGAGATCGCGCCCATCCTGCGGGACCAGCTGGTGGTCTGCAATATCGGCATACCGTCACAGGAACTGCATGCGATCGACGACCAGCCCAGCAATTTCTACATGCTCGGTACCATGGGGCTTGCTTCTTCCATCGGGCTGGGTCTGGCGTTGGCGCAACCGAAACCGGTGATCGTGATCGACGGTGACGGCTCGATCCTGACCAATCTCGGGACGCTGCCGACCATCGGCAACAACGCGCCGGCCAACTATATTCTCATGATCATCGACAATGGCTCTTACGGCTCCACCGGCGATCAGCCCACCTATACCAGCCAGCGCACCGATCTCGCCGGCATGGCGCGCGCCGCGGGCTGTGCCCGTGTGGTGGAGGTGCAGGACAAGGACACCGGGCCCGCGCTGGAGGAGGCGCTGGCCAGTGGCGAAGCCACGGTTCTGGTTGTGAAGTGCGACAGCGGCAACGCCAGTATGCCGGTGATCACGATGGATCCGGTGGTGATCCGCGACCGCTTCATGAAAGCCGTGTCCGCCTGATGACCGCTCGCGCCATTCATTCGGCTGAGGACGCCCGCCGCCTGGCCCGGCGGCGGCTGCCCTGGATGGTGTTTGACTACATCGACGGCGCCGCCGGTCAGGAAAAGGGCGCGGCGCGCAACCGTGCCGCCCTGGATGCGATAACCCTGCGGCCCCGTATCCTGCGCGATGTCAGCCAGCGTTCGCTCGCCAGCCGGATTTTCGGCGCCGAGACCGACCGCCCCTTTGGCATCGCCCCGATGGGCATGTGCAACCTCTCTGCCCCCGGCGCCGACCTGATGCTGGCCCGTCTGGCTGCGCGCTACCGGGTGCCACACGGCGTCTCCACCGTCGCCTCGACCCCGCTGGAGACCATTCTGGAGGCAGCAGAGGGCCACGCATGGTTCCAGCTCTATTTCAGCGGCGACGGCAGCGGCACATTCAAGCTCGCCGAACGCGCCCGGGCGGCGGGGTATCAAACACTGGTGCTGACAGCGGATGTGCCCGAAGTCGGTCGCCGCCCGCGTGAACTGCGCCACGGTTTCAAGATGCCGTTCCGCATCGGTCCGTGGCAGTTCATGGATTTTGCGCTGCATCCGCGCTGGTCGCTCAGCACTCTGCTCGGAGGGCGGCCGGTAATGGCAAATTTCGAAATGGAGGGCTATGATTTCGACCGTACCGAAAGCCGGGCGCGCGCCACCTGGGACACGCTGGCCCGGCTGCGCGATCTCTGGCCGGGAAACCTGGTGGTAAAGGGCGTGCTGGACATCGAAGATGCCCGCGCTCTGGTATCTGCGGGGGTCGATGCCATTCAGGTTTCCAGCCACGGCGCGCGGCAACTCGAGTCGGCACCGGCCCCGATCGAAATGCTTGCGAAAATCCGTGCCGACCTCGGGCCGGATTTCCCTCTGTTCTACGACAGCGGACTCCGGTCAGGCGAAGATGTTCTCAAGGCTCTGTCGCGTGGCGCGGATTTCGCGTTCATCGGAAGAATTCTGCAATATGCAATCGCAGCGGCCGGAGAGCGGGGACTGGAACAGCTATGGGATACGCTGAGCGCGGAATTGAGTATCGCCATGGCACAAACCGGTCGAACGTCCCTGATGAAAGACGGTCCGCAAACTGGGTGCGCTGGCAGAAGCGTCGCATCTCCTTCTGCTTGCGGGCGCTCCCTGTAAAACTGGCCGAGACGCCGCGCCCCGAATGCGTGCGCCATCATGCTGCCTCGCAAGAATGCCAGGCCGAGTGAACTTGCCGCCATTTCGACCGGATACCTTGATCCGACCAACAAGGCGCAAGGCTACGATCACCGGAATGTGGCGCACATACCATGCCTTGCGTCGCTGCCGGACGCCGACGTTTTCATAGGTGTCGCCCAGCCTCGACAGCAGGTCGGAGATCGAGAAATGGAACACGCAGACACAGAGTGGCGCAACTCATCCTTGCTTGTCTGGCTCGATGATATCCAGCTTTCTAGAAACGGCGACTGACGAGACGCTTTCATCCCTCTCGAGTTTTTCCAGCACGTCCGGGGCAAACTCGGCGGTGAACATCTCGTCGTCTATCCGCTTGCGCAATTCCACATCCTTGGGAACATATCCCTCGACATTGACCTTTACGATGGCGCGCAGCCTGCTGTGCTCCGCCTTGTCGAGGTCGGATTCCGAGACCCCGCTGACTTTACGGAACCGGTTTCTTTGAATCTCGAAGCCGCTCATGCCTTTCTCCCGCACTCAGGGCGCATCCCTTCAACATAGGCATTCCTCGGTCGCACGGCGAGTCTTCCTGAGGTCAGGTCTTCTTTTTCCTGGGCGCCGACCTGGTTTTGCCCGCAGAAGCCACCAGAGGCGCAGCGCTGCGCTTATGTATCTCGCCGATCGCCTTTGCGGCGTCGATTCGCCCGCGGCCGTAACGCGCATCCCATCCCCCGGGAGGTGTCGGCGGGGATGAGTTGACGGATGCGGCGATGATGTCGTGGAGTTCGGTGATCGTGAGGTCGGTGCCTTGTTTCCTGGCCTCTGCAAAGATCAGGGATATGATCCCCGCCATCGCGGGTGCCGCCATGCTGGTGCCGCTTTTCGACACGACACCGGTCAGGGTTCGCGAATGGGCGGCCTCGACCGCGTGACCCGGTGCCGAGACCTCCGGCTTGCGCCGACCGTCGCGGGTTGGTCCTTCGCTGGAAAACCAGGAGATCGGTTTCTCCGATTTATGGGCATCATAGGACCCCACGACGATCGTGTTTCGCCCGCAGGAGATAGAACCGATCGTGTGGCTGTTATCGTGCGGCGGCGCAAAGGAGGAGGGCACGGCGTTGTCGCGCTCGATCCAGGCGTGAAAGTTGCCGTCGGTGACCGATCGCCCCAGCAGTCGGACCGTCCAGGCCCCCGGTGCGACCGTGTCTTCCAGAAAAATGCCGATCTGGTTGTCACCGTTGTTCGGGTCGTGCAACCGGTTGGCCGCGAATATCTCGACATTGCCCGCGGCGTCGAGCAACTGGCCGTTGCTGCCGGCGGGAATCGTACCGAGGCTGTTGCCCGAAGGATCGATCAGTTCCACGTCGAAGGCGTCCGAACCGGGATACCAGACGTCAAGCTCATTGTGCGAAAAGTCGTTGGTTGGCACGCGCCAGATCAGGTCGATAAAGCCGTCCTGCGCGATCTGCCCGGCGGCATGAATGCCGTCCTTGTGCGAATTGGATGCCGCAATGGTCACGGCGCGGTTCGGCGCTTCGCTCAGAAGCCGGTCGATCCCGTCCTCGACCAGGGTCGAGCCGTCATGTGGCCCACCATTCGTTCCGAGGCTGATGTTGACGACACATGGCCGGTCACCGGCCTTGTCGAATATGTACTGAACCGCCTCCAGCAGCATGACGGAATCACCGAACGACGTCTCGACGACGCTTGGCCCGGAAAACGGGATGTCGGCGTGGGAAACGTCGACGAAGATCAAGGTGGCGTTCGGGGCGAAACCCGCGACGCCGGAACCAAAGCCGTTTCCTGCGGCGATATCCATCACGTGCGTGCCATGCGTGCCGACACTGTTGGGCGTATCGGGGGCTGGCGCATATCCGAGCGCAGCATAGGGATCCGCCTGGGCGAGCGCGGCGTTGATCTCGTCGGCGGTGTATTCGCGACCATAGCTAACGGCAGTCGACGTCGGGATCCTCGCGCCAGCCTGGTGCCAGATCGCTTCGATCCTTGTCCTGCCGGCACCGTCGCGGAAGTTGCGATGCGCATAGTCACATCCGTAGTCGATGACGCCCACGACAACACCCTCTCCGCCATTTGCCAGCGTGCCCGGCGGTAGCAGATCGGGCCTGGCCGATGTCTCCTCGGTCCCTGCTGCGAGGGTCAGCTGGACGGGCTGTGCGGCCTTGAGGCTCTCGACAAAATCCAGTTCGCGGATGAACTCGATCCTGTCGACCGGCACCCGGCCGGTCACGATGGTCGTCTTGTCTGCAGCGTCCCGTCCGGCGATCGGCATCGGGTTGCGCACTTCGCTCAGCCCGTGCCACATGGCGGCGCTCGTGACCTTGGCAATAACCGAGATCTCGCTGGGTGCCGATGAGGCTGTGGCACTCCGCAGAAAGCCGCGTTTTCGGTTGCTGACCGCCCACTGGAGGTGCGGGTCCATTGATGACTCCGTGCCGGTCACGGTGAACTCGGTAGGTGTGGCGGTCTGTGTCATCTGGTCCTCCGCAGTCAGGCGTTGGCGTTACCGGCGCGGGTCAGCCTGTCGGGTGAAATTGCGCTCACAAATCGCCGGGCTGGTCAATGCCGAAGCATCTGTTTCCCTGCTCGGACCGGGCCTGCCCGCCCGAGGAGCGCGGGGGGCTGGCGTCGTGCGGGTCACCTGAGCCCCAGGAACCTTCCGCTGACCTGTCGGCCGATCTGTTTTGCGGCCTCTCCGGCCATTGCGATGACATCGTCAAGCGTTGGTGCATCATAATCGTCGATCCGCTCGATATAGGGGCAGGTGAAGGCGGCGATGGCACAGCCCGAGGGGTCGAGGATCGGGAAAGACAGGTTGATGACCCCGGTCAATGTCTGGCTCGCCCCGCGTGAGAAACCGACCTCTTTCACATGATCGAGTGTTTTCAGAAAGGTTGCGTCGGGTATCCGGTCTTCACCTTTGACCAGGTGATGTTCGCCGATCATGCGCTTGCGTGTCTGATCCGGCTGAAAGGCCACCAGAACGAATCCGGAACCGGTGTTGTACATTCCGACCGTTGCGCCGGGCCTGAGGGCAAGCCGCCAGTTTCCGGGTGCGGACATGGAAGAGGAAATGACAACATTGCCGTCTTCCCAGAGCGCGAGATGGCTGGACTGTTCGCTTTTTTGCGTGAACTGCCGCATCAGCGGTTCGGCGATGTCCAGCAACCGACGCCGCGGCGGATGCGCATTGGCGAGCATCAGCAGCTTGAGACTCAGCATGAATTTGTCCCCGCCCGGCGAGGAGGTGACATAGTTGCGCCGCTCCAGCGTGCTGAGCATCCGATAGATTTCATTGGCTGTGCGGCCAAGCCCCTTGGCGATCTCGACCTTGGTCAACCCATCGGGCGAGGCGGCAAGAAACTCAAGTATATCCAACCCCTTATCGAGCGCGGGCGCCCTGTATTTTCCAGTCTCTTCGTCCAATACGCCATAGCCTTTCCGACACTGCGGCAACATTAGCCGCAAGTTTTCATTGACACAATCAACCAATTCATTGATGAAGCGACAACTCATATGTGAATTTTGGGTAGAGGCGCCGCCTCCACCCATCGCCTTCCCGGCATCGCCGGGCCAGTTTCGAAGGGGTAGGCATGACCGACACGATCACCGAGCAACTCTCGACCTGCTATTCGGGCGTTGTGCACGACATACTGCGCGCTATGGGGCTGAGAAATTTCACCTTGCCCCACGACATCACGCCGCTGATGCCGGAACGGACCCTGTGCGGGCCGGCCTTCACCATCGAGGGACGTCCCGATGATACGGCCGACGGGCATCAGACCTTGCTGGCCTGGACCGGTCTGCTGTCCAAGGCCAGGGCCGGCCATGTCTGGGTCAGCCAGCCGCACACGCACGACCTCGCGCAGATGGGTGAACTGACGGCAGAAACGCTGCAGAAGAAGGGTGTTCTGGGCTGCGTTCTGGACGGTCTGGCGCGCGACACGAACTTTTTGCTCGACATCGGGTTTCAGACCTGGCGGCGGGGGCATACCCCCAAGGATGTCGTCGGGCGCTGGGTACCGACCGCGACCGATGTTCCGATCCAGATCGAGGACGTGCGGATCGAGCCGGGTGATTATCTGCTGGGCGATCGAGATGGTATGGTGCGTGTCCCGCGCGCCCTTGCCGAAGACGTGACGATGAAGAGCGTCGAGGCGATGCAGACCGAAAGCAAGGTGCGCACCGCGATCATGAACGGCACCGATCCGCAGGAAGCCTATCTGACTTACGGCAAGTTCTGATGCGCATCAGGCGGCTGGACATTCGCGCGTGCCGGATTGCCGGCGATGCCGCTTCCGGCGATCTGCTCCGAGGTGCGAAACGTGCCGAGGGGATCGAGTTTCTGGTCTATACGATGGAAACCGATTGCGGGCAGCGCGCGTCGATCTTCGGCTTTGCCGGTGCGAGTGCGCTTGGCTCTGCCCATCTGGCCGCGTCCCTGAGACCCTTTTTCGAGGGAAGGGACGCGCGCGACCGCGAGGCGCTCTGGCACGATTTTCGAACTCAGGATCGGTTCTGGAGCCATCTGCCGATCTATATCTACGGGCCGCTGGATACATGTCTCTGGCTGTTGGCGGCGCAGGCGGCTGGCCAGCCCCTCTACAAGTTTCTGGGCGGCGTTCGGGACGAGGTGCCGGTATACCTGAGTTCCATGTTCCATGACGATGCCGACGCCTATATCGCCGAGGCCTTGGCGGCGCGGGACAACGGGTTTGCAGCCTACAAGCTGCACCCGCCCGGCAAGTCGATTGCCGATGATCTGGATATTCACGCCGATGTGCGCGCGGCGGTCGGACGAGAGTTCACGCTGGCCTCGGATCCCGTCGCGCTCATGACCCTGCCCGAGGCGCTGCGCTATGGCCGGGGTCTCGAAGAGCTTGGATTTGCCTGGTTCGAGGAACCCATGGCCGATGAAAGCCTGTCGTCCCTGCGCGAGTTGACCCGCGCGCTGGATATACCGGTCTGGGGCACCGAGGTCATCGCAAAGCATCCATACAGTATCGCGGAATGTCTTTCGACACATGTGGTGGATGCGGTGCGCGCCGACGTAAGCTGGTCGGGCGGTGTGACCGCAGTCATGAAGACGGCGCATCTGGCCGAGGCGTTCAACGTCAATTGCGAATTGCATTCGACCATCTTCCATCCGCTCGAACTGGTGAACCTGCATCTGTGCGCGGCGATCCGCAACTGTTCCTATCTGGAACTGCTGTGTCCGGTCGAGGATTTCGCCTTTGGCCTGACCGAGCCGCTGCCGGTTCAAGACGGTATAGCCCGCCTTCCCGATACGCCCGGTCTGGGCCGCGATCTGGACTGGGACCTGATCGAGAATGCAACCGTTCTCAAAATCTGACGAAAGCCCCGCATGACGACTCCGAACACACACAAGCTGTTGCTGCTGTCCGACACCGATAATGTTCTGGTGGCGCTCGGACCGGTCGAGACCGGGCCGAACCCCGTATCTGACGGCACGTTCGTCGATGTGAAACAGCCGGTGACGCTGGGCCAGAAGATTGCGCGCGTTGCCATCGTCCGGGGCGAGAAAATCCGCAAATACGGGGTGCCGATCGGCTCGGCCTCGGTCGATATCTCACCGGGCGACCATGTGCATGTGCACAATATCCAGAGCGACTATACCCCCACGCATTCGCTGACAGAAACCGCAGGAGGCACCCATGCTTGAAGGCTATCTGCGCCGCGACGGCCGCAAGGGCATCCGCAATGTGACCGCCGTGGTCTATCTCGTGGAATGCGCGCGCCATGTCGCCACCGAAATCGTGATGCCCTATCGCGATCAGGGCGCACAGGTGATCGGCTTTCCGGGGTGCTATCCGAACGACTACGCCCAGACCATGATGGAGCGGCTGTGTACGCATCCCAACGTGGGCGCGGTGCTTCTGGTGTCGCTGGGGTGCGAAAGCTTCAATCGCTTCCGTCTGGAAAAGGCCGTTGCCGAGAGTGGCCGCCCGGTCACCTCCATCGTGATCCAGCGTGCAGGGGGGACCCGGTCTTCGGTCGATCAGGGCCGCTCCTGGGTTGCCGAGCAGATAAAGGCGCTGCGCGCCACGCCCCGCGTTCCCATGGACATGTCGGATCTGGTGGTCGGTACGATCTGCGGTGGATCGGATGCCACCAGCGGGATCACCGGCAATCCGGCGGTCGGTCGGGCCTTTGACCGGATGGGTGCCGCCGGTGCCGCCTGCATCTTCGAGGAAACCGGCGAGCTTATCGGATGCGAGCAGATCATGGCCGCCCGAGCCGCCACCCCGGAGCTGGCGCGCGCGCTTGTGCAATCGGTGAACAAGGCCGCCGAATACTATGCCACGCTGGGTTATGGCAGCTTTGCTGCGGGCAATGCCGAAGGCGGGCTGTCGACCATCGAGGAAAAATCGATGGGCGCCTATGCCAAATCCGGCGCCGCGCCGATTGTCGGTCTGATCAAGCCGGGTGACATTCCGCCAACCGGGGGCCTGTATCTGCTGGACGTGGTCCCGGACGGCGAGGTGCGGTTCGGCTTTCCCAACATCAACGACAATGCCGAGATCGCCGAGCTTATCGCCTGCGGTGCGCATGTTATACTGTTCGTGACAGGGCGCGGCTCGGTTGTGGGTTCGGCGATTTCGCCGGTCATCAAGGTCTGTGCCAACCCGGACACCTACGCACGCCTCGCCGATGATATGGACGTCAACGCCGGGCGTATCCTTCAGGGGGACGGGCTTGATGCGGTGGCCGACGAAATCCACGACCTGGTGATCGACGTGGCGGCCGGGACGCCGACCAAATCCGAAGAGCTCGGCCATGCCGAGTTCATTCTGACCTACAAGAGTTTCGACCCGATCGGGCCTGCCTGCCTTCCAGGCTGACATTGCAGTCACCCGCACAACAACATCTCGGTTTACAGGAGGAAAAGATGAGATTTTCGACCACGCTGAGCGCCGCGGCAACCGCGGCCGCATTGTCCCTGATGTCGCAGGCCCAGGCGGAGGAATGGCGCCTGGGGCATGTCTTGCCGCCGTCGCACCCGACTAATCTGGCGCTGGAAAAGGCCGCTGCGCAGGTTCTCGAAAAAACGGACGGTCGCGTTGACATCAAGGTGTTCCCGTCCGCACAGATCGGTGGCGCCAAAGAGGTCCTGACGGGCATGACACTTGGCACGCATCAGATGGCCCTCGACGGTGCCGGCATCCTGAGCCAGTGGACCCCCAGCATGGGGGTGTTCGAGGCACCGTTCCTCGCCAAGGACTTCGCCCATGTCGAGCGCATGTTCGCAAGCGAGCAGGGCCAGAAGATCGCCGAGGAACTGCGCGCCGACCACGACTTTCGGATGCTGGATATCTGGTACTACGGCACGCGCCATCTGACCAACAACCTCGGCCCGGTCAATTCGGTTGCGGATATGGCCGACATGAAGGTGCGCGTTCCCGAAGTGGCGCTGAGCCTGTCCTTCATGAAGGCGCTTGGCGCTACGCCGACACCGATGGCCTTCTCCGAATTGTACCTGGGCCTGCAAACCGGCGTTGTCGACGGCCAGGAAAACCCGCTGCCCACCATCGATGCGGCCAAGTTCTACGAAGTGCAGGAACATCTGGCCCTGACCGGCCATCTGGTCCAGTTCGTGGCGCCCATCGTGTCTGAAATGGCCTGGAACTCATTGTCCGGCGAAGATCAGGCCATCCTGGTCGAAGCCTTCAGCGAGGTCGGCGACGCATATAACCAGAGCATCGTGGAGGTCGAGGCAGAGCTGGTTGCGACGCTGAAGGACAAGGGCATGAAAGTGACCGAACCCGACCGCGCCGAAATGGCTGCGGCAATGGCCCCGGTCTATGCCGAATTCGAAGATGTCTGGGGCGCTGGCGTCTTTGATGCCATGGCCGCTGTCGAGTGATCTGACCCCGCGTCGGGCCGTCACAAACCGGCCCGGCACAATTCTGCAGCCGATCGAGGATACATGACATGCGCATGTTCGAAAAACTGGAAGAGATCCTTCTGGTGGTCCTGTTTCTGACGGCGTTTGGGGTGCTTGTCCTGCAAATCCTCAGCCGTCATTTCTTTCCCTATCCCCTGGCCTGGTCGGAAGAGGCCGCGCGCTTCCTGTTCCTGTGGATCGTGTTTCTGGGGGCGGCCTATCTGGTCCGGCTGAACGGGCATATCTCGATCACCCTGCTGACGAACCGGTTCCCGCGCCGCCTGCGCACCACGGTTTACATGGCCATGCAGCTTCTTGTCCTCGGCTTTGCCGTGGCGCTGTGCTGGCATGGCACGGATGTTGCCTGGAAGGTCCGCAAGCTGCCCACGATCGCGATGGGTATCAGCTCGTCCTGGGAATATGCCGCCGTGCCCGTTTCCGCCGCACTTATCGCCCTGCGCACCGCAGCGAACCTCATGCGCGCGGCGCGGGACGGTGCCCCGAAAGATGCCGATGGCTCGTTGATCTGAAGGCCCTGACACAATGTTTGCAATGATTTTCCTTTGGCTGGCGCTTCTGCTTCTCGGAATGGGTGTGGCCTTTACGCTTGGCATTTCGGCAATGATCCAGCTTTGGTCCGATGGCACGCCGCTGGCGGTGATGGCGCAGCGCATGACCAAATCCATATCGGACAGCTTCCCTCTGCTGGCGGTGCCTTTCTTCATCTTCGCGGGCAATCTGATGAATGCGGGCGGCATTACCGAGCGCGTCTTTGTTTTCGCCAGATCGCTCGTCGGTCACTTCCGCGGCGGGCTGGCCCATGTGAACGTGGTCGCGTCGATCATCTTTTCGGGCATGTCGGGGTCGGCACTGGCCGATGCCGGGGGTCTCGGGAACATGGAAATCCGGGCGATGCGAAAGGCCGGATACACCGACGGGTTTGCCGGTGCCGTCACGGCCTCGTCCTCGGTGATCGGGCCGCTGATCCCGCCGTCGATCCCCATGGTGATCTATGGCGTACTGGCGGATGCCTCGATCGGGCGGCTGTTCCTGGGCGGCGTGGTACCCGGACTGCTGACCGCCGTCGCGCTCATGATCCTGATTGGCATTGTCGCGCGTCGCCGCAACTTCCCGCGCGACGATGTGCCAACCCTCGGTCATGTCTGCCGCAGCTTCCTGCGTGCGGTTCTGCCGTTGCTCACCCCGGCGATCATCATCGCGGGCATCGTGGGCGGGCTGTTCTCGCCGACCGAGGCCGCTGTCGGCGCATCGGCCTATGCCATCGTGCTGTCGATGTTCGTCTATCGCGAGATCGGTTTCCGGGAACTGTACGACGTGATCCTCGACACCATACGCACCACGGCCATGGTCTGTTTCATCGTGGCGACGGCCAGCGTCTTTGCCTGGGTTCTGGCCGCGCATGAGGCGCCCAAGAACCTGTCGATCTGGTTGACATCGCTGACTGAAAACCCGCTGTTGCTGCTGCTCATCATCAACCTGTTCCTGTTCATCGCCGGCTTCTTTGTCGAGGGTCTGGCGATCATGATCCTGGCGGTGCCGGCCCTGGCGCCGACAGTCGCGGCGGTCGGCATAGATCCGGTGCATTTCGGGGTGGTCTTCATCTTCAACCTGATGATCGGTCTGATGACGCCGCCCATGGGGATCGGGCTTTTCGTGATCTCGGGCGTGTCGGGCATCAGCCTCAGCGTGCTGACCCGCGCAATCCTGCCCTTCCTCATCCCGCTGATCGTGGTGTTGTTGCTGCTGATCTTCTTCCCTGCGCTGGTGACGTTCCTGCCGGACCTGTTGCTTGGAAAGGCCGGCGCATGACCACATTCTCAATTCAGGAGACCGATATGACAGCACTTTCAGGCAAGACCTGTCTCATCACAGCCGCCGGACAGGGAATAGGTCGCGCGACAGCCGAAGTCTTTGTCGCGGCGGGGGCGACGGTCTGGGCCACCGACCTGAATGCCGAAGCGGTCACGCAGATCGATGGCACGACGTCCCGGCGTCTGGATGTCACCGATGCCGCCGCCATCGCAGCACTCGCCGAAGAGACCGGCCCGATCGACGTCTTGTTCAATTGCGCGGGCGTCGTCCATGCGGGCACGGTGATGGAGTGCGCTGACAGCGATTGGGACTTCGCCTTCGATCTGAACGCCAAGGCCCAGTACCGGATGATCCGCGCCTACCTGCCCGGCATGCTGGCAAAGGGGGCGGGTTCGATCATCAACATGGCTTCGGTTGCGTCCAGCGTGAAAGGCGTGCCGAACCGCTTTGCCTATTGCGCGTCGAAAGCGGCGGTGATCGGGCTGACGAAATCGGTTGCCGCCGATTTCGTCACGGACGGGATCCGTTGCAACGCGATCTGCCCCGGGACAGTCGAAAGCCCGTCGCTGCACGACCGTCTTCGAGCGACCGGAAACTATGACAGGGCGATGGCCGATTTCATCGCCCGCCAACCCATGGGGCGCATCGGTACGCCGCAGGAGATCGCTGCGCTTGCGCTGTACCTGGCCAGCGATGCGAGTGCATTTACGACCGGCCAATGCCACATCGTGGATGGCGGCTGGGCTATCTGAAGGAGAGTGAGATGAAGTTTGTGCGATTTGGCGCCCAGGGCGCGGAAAAACCGGGTGTCCTGGATGCTGACGGCAACATCCGGGATTTGTCCGGCCTCATTCCGGACCTGTCCGGCGCGGTGCTTGAAAACCTCGGCGCGCTGACCGGGATGGATGTTTCGGCTCTGCCGCGTGTGGACGGCGCGCCGCGCCTCGGGCCGCCGGTCGCCGGCACCGGAAAGTTCATCTGCATCGGTCTGAACTATGCCGACCATGCCGCCGAAAGCGGTATGGACGTGCCACCCGAACCGGTGATCTTCATGAAGGCAAGTTCGGCCATTTGCGGGCCGAACGATCCGATCGTGATTCCGCGCGGATCAACCAAGACCGACTGGGAGGTCGAACTGGCGGTGATCATCGGCAAGCCCGCGAAATATGTATCAGAAGCCGATGCCATGCAGCACGTGGCGGGCTATGCGGTGACAAACGATGTATCGGAACGCGATTTTCAGTTGCAGCGCGCCGGGCAGTGGACCAAGGGCAAATCCTGCGACAATTATGGCCAGATCGGACCCTGGCTCGTGACCCCGGACGAGATTGCCAGCCCGCAGGAACTTGATATGTGGCTCGCGGTGAACGGCGAAACCAAACAGGATGGATCGACCAGAACGATGGTATATGGCGTTGCCTGTCTCGTGTCCTACCTCAGCCAGTTCATGACCCTGCAACCAGGCGATGTGATCTCGACGGGAACACCGCCGGGCGTGGGCATGGGGCAGACACCGCCGCAATATCTGAAAGAAGGCGACATTGTCGAACTGGGGATCGAAGGCCTTGGTGTTCAGCGACAGACCGTCGTCGCGGACTGATATCAGACCCGGCGCGTAGACCATTCGCGTCGCAGAGCCCACATACCTCCATGCGGCGCGGCTCATGGTCGGCCTGCCGGGATTCTGATCAGGCCGCTGGCCCGATGCCGTGCCGCGCCCGCCCAGATGCCTCAGGTCACGCAAATGTGGGCGTAATTTAAAACGGAATGTCGAAGTTTGTGAGCGTTGTACGGCTATGATCCCGGCCATAGATTCGGTTTATCGTTTCATGGATACAACGCGCATGTTCGACTGCCTTGTCGCGGACGCGATATAACGGCCCTGCGACGGTGACGCTATAGGTCCGATGGCCGTCCACCAAGGGCACGGCGACTCCACCGAGGTCGGGTGAATAGTTCGAGGCGGACTCGAACCATCCACGCCGTCGCCCGGCCTCGATTTGATCAAGAACCTCGGTGATGCTCATCGGGGTATTGGCGCCATATCGCTCAAAGCTGACTTTTCGCAGCAACACGCTGCGATCCTGTTCTGGAAGTTGCGAAAGCAGCGCTTGTCCAGAGGCCGTTGCATGGATGGGAACCCGTTTGCCCGCCTTGGCGGTATAGCGAATATTGGCCATCGATTCGACAATGTCGATAAATACGGCAAACAGGCCACTGGATGCGGAGATCCAGATTGTTTCTCCGGTCTCGTTGGCCAATTCGGTCATCACCTGACGAAGCTTTTCGGAGATTGGCTCACCCTCAGCAATTGACTGAGCCAGTTGCAGCCATCTGGGCGACGGATAGAAACCCGAGCGCGCCTTGGGTTCGTAGAGATATCCGTTTTCCACCAGCGTCGTCAGAATGTTGAAGGCGCTGGACCGCGCCCAGCCGAAATGCGCCACGACATCGGCCAATGTGGCGGGACTTTTGCGTTCGGCGAAAAATTCCAGCAATCCCAATAGGTTTTCGACTTGCTTGACTGCCATCGAGCGGCTCCGGCTGGTGATCTCACTTTACTCAGTCTCTCTCTTTAGCGCCCTGTCGGCAACAGCCCCCGGCGATCTTCAGAGTCCAGAATCCTATTGACAAAGCGGATCGCGTTTCGATTAATGATCCATATGATGAATATATTGTTCACATATATGGACAATATGGAGGGAAAGCAATGAGCCTGTTAAAGGGGTTGCGCATTCTGGACCTGTCTACGGTGTTGATGGGTCCCTACGCCTCTCAGATTCTGGGGGATTACGGGGCAGACGTGATCAAGGTCGAGTCTCCCGAGGGCGATGTCGTCCGCCAGATCGGCCCGTCGAGACATGCCGATATGGGACCCTTGTTCCTGAACGTGAACCGCTCGAAACGGGACATTGCTCTGAACCTGAAGCAGCCCGAAGGCCGAGCCGCGATCCTCAAACTGGTAAAGACGGTTGACGTACTGGTTACCAATATCCGTCCTCGTGCGATGGCCCGGCTGGGTCTGTCGTATGAAGACCTCGTCGGTCTGAACCCGCGCCTGATCTACGCCGCACTTGTGGGTTATGGACAGTCAGGGCCTTATGCGAACCGGCCGGCCTATGATGATCTGATCCAGGGTGGTTCCTGCATCTCACACGGCTTTGTTCGAGCCGGAGGCAAACCCGCCTATGTGCCGGCAGCCATTGCGGACCGTATCGTCGGCATGGCCGGCGTCAACGCGATCCTGGCTGCGGTGGTTGAGAGGACCACCTCAGGCAAGGGGCAGAAGATCGAAATTCCGATGTTTGAAACCATGATCTCGATGATCATGGGCGATCACATGGGCGGGCTGACCTACGACCCTCCGTTGGACAAGGGCGGCTATGCCCGGCATCTGTCTCCGGATCGTCGTCCTTATCAGACCCAGGACGGTTATGTTTGTGCTCTGATCTACACCGATGGTCATTGGCGTCGCTTCTTCGAGGCGATCGGGCGCACGGATATTCCCGAGACGGATGAGCGTTTCGCCAGTTTTGCGAACCGCATGGCGAATATTGATTTCGTTTACGCGACATTGGGTCAGATCGTTCGCACAAAGACGACCGCTGAGTGGCTGGAGATCTTTGAACGTGCAGACGTGCCGGCAATGCCGATGCACAGCTATGAATCCGTATTTGAGGACCCGCATCTAAAGGCAACCGGTTTTTTCGAGACCGTGGACCATCCCACCGAAGGCAGAGTTCGGCAGATGGCTATCCCGGCCAGTTTTTCACGTACCCCGGCCAAACCGCAGCGCCTTGCACCACGCCTTGGCGAGCACGGTCCCGAAATATTGGCCGAGGCCGGGTTTACCGACAGCGAAATCGCTGCGTTGCAGGGCAATGGCGCATTGCATGTGGCAATAGAGGACTGACAGATGGATTTCTCCCTAACCGAAGATCAAAGCGCGATCCGCGATGCAGTGAGCCGGATCTGCGAAAGATTCGATGCCGAATACTGGTTGAAACGCGATCGGGAGGGCGGATTTCCCTTGGATTTCTACGATGCGCTGGCCGTCGAGGGATGGCTGGGAATTTGCTCCGACGAGGCGCAGGGGGGTGCGGGCCTGGGCATTACCGAAGCGGCCCTGATGATGCGTACCATTTCAGAGTCCGGAGCCGGGCTGTCTGGCGCTTCCGCCGTACATATCAACATCTTCGGTCTCAATCCGGTGGCCGTGTATGGAACCGAAGAACAGAAAGAGCGGATGATCCGCCCGATGGTCGAGGGGCGTGAGAAAGCCTGTTTCGCTGTTACCGAACCCAATACCGGACTGAACACGACCCAATTGAAATTGCGGGCCGAGAAGCAAGGCGACAAATACGTGGTGAATGGCCAGAAGGTCTGGATCTCCACCGCGCAGGAAGCCGACAACCTGTTGGTCCTGGCGCGCACGACACCGCTGGAGGAGGTGAGATCGCCGACGCACGGGCTGTCCTTGTTTTATACGCCGTTTGACCGAGACCGCATCAAGGTTTCGGAAATCGACAAGATGGGTCGCAAGGCCGTAGACTCGAATGAGCTGTTTTTCGAGGATTTCGAGATTCCAGAAACCGACCGGATCGGTGAGGAAGGGCGCGGCTTTGAGTACATACTGCACGGACTGAATCCGGAACGTATCCTGATCGCGGCAGAAGCGGTGGGGCTTGGGTTTGCGGCGCTGAAGCGCGCAACCGAATACGCCCGCGAACGCGTGGTTTTCAATCGTCCGATCGGCAAAAATCAGTCGATTCAGCATCCCCTTGCAATCTGTCACGCCGAACTGGAAGCGGCTTGGCTGATGATCATGAAGGCGGCCTGGCAATATGATAATGGGCTGCCGTGCGGTGCTTCTGCCAATACCGCGAAATATCTTGCGGGCGAGGCAGGCTTCAACGCATGCCAGACGGCGGTAATGACCCACGGCGGTTTCGGCTATGCCAAGGAATATCATGTCGAAAGATATCTGCGTGAAAGTCTGATCCCGCGGATCGCGCCGGTTTCCCCACAACTCGCCCTTTGCTTCATCGCCGAGAAGGTACTTGGCCTGCCGAAATCCTACTGAAGAACAGGCCGATGCCCAGAACAAGCTACGACGTTTCAGACAAGGATCGGTCATTCTCCGTCATTTCGACCATACGCAGGTCGGAACACAGTGCGGACGCACGGTCCGCAAGATTCTGAGTGCACGCCACCAAACCCAGTCAGGAGGAAACCATGGGAGGAGTAAGGGAGGAGAACAAACCGGCAAATGCTTTCTCTGCGCTGTTGGGGCGCGCAGAGGCCGTTCTGATCGGCATATCCGGGCTGGCGATGGCGGCCATCATGCTGATCGTGGTGATCGATGTCTGCCTGCGCTACGTCCTGTCAGCGCCATTAAGCTGGTCATACAGCCTGATCGGATTGTACCTGATTGGGGCAGTGTTCTTTCTGGCGTTGTCCGACACCCTGAACCATCACGGTCATATTGCGCTTGATGTCTTTGTGCCGTTTCTGCCCCGACCGGTTCGGCATCTCACACAGGGACTGGGATACGGCGCCTCGACGCTGTTCATTGCCATCATGACTTGGCTTGGCATCAGCCAGGCACGTGACGCTTTCCTGTCCGACGATCGCATAGCCGAGGTCGTAGCCTGGCCGACATGGATCGCTTATGCGCTTCTCGCGGCGGGCATGGCCACGCTTTGCCTGCGATGCGGATATCGGGCCGTGTTTCATCTGGCCTCAGTGTTTTCCGAGCGGGACCTTGTCGAGGTGCCCGCGCCTGCAAATACCGACGCCAAAACCGCGGAGCATGGCGAATGACCGTGACAATTGTTCTTGTGCTTCTGGTTCTCTTGCTTGTGACGGGCCTGCCCGTGGCCCTTGCGATGGGCGTGTCGGGGGCCGTGGGGCTCTACATGTTCGGGGGCTGGCCGATCCTTCAAGGCATCCTCAAGACCACACCACTCTCTACCGCCAGCGATTACGAGATAATCACGATACCGATGTTTATCCTGATGGCAGAGTTCATCATCATTTCAGGTGTCGCAAACGATCTGTTTCGCGCTGCGACGGTCTGGGTCGGCCGTCTGCGCGGTGGGGTCGCGATGGCAACGGCGCTGGCCGGGGCCGGTTTCGGCGCGATTTCCGGGTCATCCACTGCGGCAGCGGCGACGCTTGCCTCTACGTCGATACCGGCGATGTTGAAAGAGGGGTACGACCCGAAACTGGCTGGAGGCGTCGTCGCGATTTCGGGAACTCTGGCCATGCTCATTCCGCCATCGATCGCCTTGATCCTCTATGGAATCATTGCGGATATTCCCGTTTCAGCGCTGCTTGTGGGGGGCGTTTTCCCCGGGATCCTTGTCACAGCAACGATCATGCTCACCATCGCTTTTCTGGTTTGGCGCGACCCCGGGGCGGCCCCCAAGGGACAAGCCTATGGTTTCGCCCAGAAGTTCGGCTCGCTCAAAAGAGTGGGCCCGGTGTTGATCCTTTTCTTTGCCGTTACCGGTACGATCTATTCCGGCATCGCAACGCCGACCGAGGCCGCAGGTATCGGGGCCTTCTGTGCCATGCTGATCGCAGCTTGGGAGCGCAAACTTACTCTCTCGAACAGTTGGCAGGCATTGCGTTCGGCCGCACAAACGACCTGCATGATCCTTTTCATCATCCTGGGGGCCCATGTTTTCGGCTATTTCTTTACGCTGACCCGTGTAACCAACGATCTTGCAGACTGGGTCGAGACCCTTGAAGTGTCCCGCTGGATCATCCTTGCCGTCATATTGGTGGGATACCTGATCCTTGGTTTCTTCATGGATCAAATCGCCATTCTCATCCTGACGGTACCTGTGGCCTTGCCGCTAATCTCTCAATTGGGCTTTGACCCGGTCTGGTTCGGCGTTCTGATCGTCGTCACTGCCGAGGTTGGCATGGTAACGCCTCCGATGGGAATGAATGTCTTTGTCGTGGCCCGGTACACGCGCCGCCCCCTGGGCGAGTTGTTCCGGGGAGTCATGCCTCATTTCTGGGCACATCTCATTGTGATCGCCCTGCTGGCAGCCTTTCCACAGATCATTCTCTGGCTGCCCTCAACCATGCAATGAAACGTCTTTCAAGGAGGAGAAAAAACATGAAGAACAATACACTATGCCTGATCGTGGGCCTGAGCCTCGGTGTCGGTGCAAGCGCTGCCCTGGCCCGGGACGTTACGCTACGCGTGGCGGACAGTCTTCCCGTAGGGCATTATATCGCGGAGAACCTGCTGAAGCCCTTTGTCGAGGATGTCGAGGAGAGTACCAGCGGCGCGGTTGGCATCGAGTATTTCCCGGCGCAGCAACTGGGCAAGGCAAAGGATATGCTCTCGCTGACCCAGACCGGTGTTGCAGACATCGGATATATCGGGGCCTCTTACCTGGCGGACAAGCTGCCGCTCAGTTCGGTGGCCCAGCTGCCCGGCACTTTTGACAGTTCCTGCGAAGGGACAATGGCCTATTGGGAACTCGCAAAGCCCGGCGGCGTTCTGGACGAGATGGAGTACGCCCCGGAAGGCCTTCGTGCCCTGATGGTGCTCGCCCTGCCTCCCTATCAGTTGTTTTCGGCCAAGGAGCTTACGGGTATTGAGAGCATCAGTGGTCAGAAAATCCGTACCAGCGGCGGGTCTCAGGCGCTTGCCATGACCAAACTGGGTGGAGTCCCTGTGCAGATGTCAGCGCCCGAGGCTCGCGAGGCTCTGTCGCGGGGGACTGTGGATGCGATCGTGTTCCCGTACGGGTCCATATTTCCCTATGATCTGGCTCCGCACCTGAAAACGGCGACACAGGGTTTGAACCTTGGGTCTTTTGTAACCGCATACATGATCAGCCAATCCAAATATGACTCTCTCTCGCCCGACGTTCAGCAGGCCCTGACCGAGGCTGGCGAACGCGCCACCCGGCACGCCTGTGCCGTGATTGATGACCTCGTCGAAGGTGACAAGCAGAAGATTTCCGATGCCGGGGTGCGATTTGTAACGCTGCCCGACGCCGACGTTACCGAAATCCGTAACTCGCTTGAATCCGTCGGGGTGGAGTGGGCTGCGGAACTGGATGCCCGTGGCAAGCCGGGAACCGTCGTGATGAAGGCTTTCTTGAACGAATTGAACTGACCCGGCCTTTTATCGGGCTACAGGTCCCGGCACGACCGGGGCCTGTCGCAAGTACCGGCAAGAATGTGTGAGGCGCGAAATATGCTTTTGTGCAGACGTGGAAGTACGACATAATGTTGAGTCCCTTATCACATTCGAAGGTGCCGGCAGAAGATGAAGCGGTACGTGCCGAGGTCCGCGCCTTTGCGCAGCAGGAGACCGCAAATTTGCCTGCTGTTGTCCGAGCGCGTTCATGGATGGGGTTCTCTGCGGAATTCAGCCGGAAGATGGCGGAAAAGGGCTGGCTTGGGCTCTCGATTGAAAAGCAGTATGGAGGCCAGGAAGCCGGGTTTTTTCGCCGTTATGTCATCGTCGAGGAGCTATTGGCCGCAGGTGCGCCGGTCTCTGCCCATTGGATTGCGGACCGGCAAAGCGGTCCTTTGATCCAACGCTATGGCTCGGAAGAGCAGAAGCAACGCTATCTCCCCGGCATTTGCGCTGGACAGAGCTTCTTTTGTATCGGGATGAGCGAACCAAACGCGGGGTCCGATCTCGCGAGCGTGCGCAGTCGCGCCGAAAAGACCGTTGGCGGCTGGCTGTTGAACGGACAGAAGATCTGGACCACCAACGCCACGCGGTCACATTACATGATTGCACTGGTCCGCACGTCAGGCAGCGCTGCTGACCGGCACCAAGGGCTATCTCAGTTTGTAATCGACCTGTCCGCTCCGGGGGTGGAAATTCGTGAGATCAAGGACCTGAACGGCGATGCCCATTTTTCCGAAGTTTTTTTCAAGGATGTTTTCCTGCCCGACGATACGCTGATTGGCGATGAGGGCGCCGGTTGGGAACAGGTCACTGCCGAACTTGCATTTGAACGCTCCGGGCCCGAGCGGATCCTCAGCAGTATCGTTGTGCTCGAAGGGTGGCTGAACTGGCTGCGCGCCACGCCGCAGTCGCATGATGAGAAACTGGGCAGGGCGATCGCCCATCTGGCAACCTTGCGCGAACTGAGCATTTCCGTCACCGCACGCCTGGCCGCAGGGGAAAGCCCGATTGTGCAGGCTGCAATTGTGAAGGACCTTGGCACAAGTTTCGAACAGGAACTTCCGGTCATGATCGCGGACGCGTTGACTGCCGATCCACGATTGCAGCCACCGCGCTCCTTGATGGAAACAACCGTATTTGTTGCAGGTGCAGCTCCCAGCTACTCGCTGCGCGGCGGCACCAGAGAGATTCTGCGTGGCATGATCGCGCGCGGTCTGGGATTGCGATAGGCACCAAGGACAACGAAATGCTGGAAGAAAGCGCCAAACAGCTCTTTGCAACTCATTGCAAGGCTGAACATGTCCGCAAGGCACAGCAGACAGGCGAAATCGAAACACTTTTGAACGAGCTGGTCCATGCCGGCTTTGTTGACGCCTTGGTCCCCGAGGCTGACGGAGGGGCAGGGCTGAGCCTGATTGACCTGGCTCCGGTCTTGTTTCAGGCGGGCGCACACGCTGCCCCCTTGCCATTGGGTGACACGATAGTGGCTCGCACAGAGCCAGCGGTCCCGTCGGGTTCCGGCGCCGTCGCCATTGCGCCGGGGCCTCTGGAAACCACTGCGAAGGGCAGGATGCTGTCGAACGTGCCGTTTGGCCGTGTTGCCAGCTACGTGATCGCGCGCAGCCCAGCGGACTGGCATCTCTTGCCGCTTGAGGAGGCGACCGTGCTTGCATCCCCCTCGTCAGGCATTCTGGGCGCAGATCTGCTCTGGCCTCATGATGCTCCCAATGGTCTGACCGTAGAGCGACAAGACTGGTTCCGGATAGGCGCCCTGATGCGAGCTGTCGAAATGGCGGGCGCCATGGGCCGCTTGCTCGAGATGACCGTTGCCTACGCGATGGAACGCGAACAGTTCGGTCGCGCGATCGCGAAGCAACAGGCGATACAACAGCAGATCGGAGAAATGGCAGAACACTGCTACGCTGCGCGCATATCTGCGGAATTGGGATTGGCTGGCTTTACGGATCCCTCGGCCAGCGCCATTGCCAAATCCCGCGTCAGCGAAGCGGCCGTTCGTGTCGGCGCCATTGCCCACGCGGTCCACGGTGCCATTGGCATAACAGAGGAACATGATCTGCAACTTTACACCCGCCGTCTGGTTGAGGCGCGTATCGCCTATGGCGGGGAAAGCTACTGGAACCGAGAACTGGGGCAGGCCCTTTTGAACACCACGGATTCGTCAATGGAATTCGTGCTCTCGGTTTCAGCCCGTAAAAAAATGCCGATTGACTTGTAGATGAAAGGATCACCATGACCAATTTCCTGAAGTACGATCAGGTCGGGCCAGTCGTCACCTTGACAATGAACGACCCTGATCGGCGGAATCCCCTGACCGGAAACTCTGCTGTTGAAGAGTTCCTCGAAGCGACAGCCAGGATCGAAAGGGACCCTGCGGTTCGCGTTGTCATCGTGACCGGTTCAGGCGCAGCTTTCTCCGCCGGCGGCGACGTAAGGGACATGAAGAAATACGAGGATGACGCGCTCAGACCGATGCCGATACGCACCGAATACCAGCAGGGGATTCAGCGGCTGACGCTGGCCATGTACAATCTTGAAGTTCCTATGATCGCGGCGGTGAACGGCTATGCCATCGGGGCGGGCTGTGACCTGAGTTGCATGTGCGACATCCGGATCGCGGGCGAAAGCGCGAAATTCGCCGAGAGTTTCATCAAGTTGGGCCTGATCCCGGGAGACGGCGGAGCCTGGTTGTTGCCCCGGGTGGTTGGAATGTCCAAGGCGGCGGAAATGGCGTTTACCGGGGAAATGCTTGATGCGCAGGCGGCACTGGATTGCGGGCTTGTCAGCCGCGTGGTGCCTGACGATCAACTGATGGATGAGACTCTGGCCTTGGCCAACAGAATAGCCGCCAATCCAGGCGCAACCCTTCGGCTCACCAAACGGCTGCTGCGTGAGGGCCAGATGACCAGCCTGAGCAGCTTGCTTGAGTTGTCCGCTTCCTATCAGGCACTTGCACACAAGACGGAGGAGCATGCAGAAGCTGTGAATGCCTTTCTTGCCAAGCGAAAAAAGCCAGATGCGGGCTGACCAGGAAAATGCAGCCGTCCAGCGCCGGGCCCGTTAAATCCTCTGACGATACACCGGAAAGCACCTTTTCTGGTGGAACCGGTCGAATACCCAGTGGGCTAGCTTCCAGGTCCGCGTCCCTTGCGCGCCATCCCACGCGACGGGTCATATCCGATCAGGCTTCCGATCATGAAAACGAGAAATGCCAGGACCACCCAAAGCAGGGCCATGCCGTTCACGCTGCCATAAAGGGCAAATCGAATGAGTTCGACCGCATGGGTGAACGGGTTTACCGCGCAGATATCACGCAGGAGAACCGAACTCTCTGCCATCCGCCACAGCGGGTAGAGCGCGGTGGACATGAAGAACATCGGGAAGATCACGAAATTCATCACGCCGGCAAAATTCTCCAACTGCCGGATCGTCGAGGAAATCAACAGGCCAAGCGCACCGAGCATCAGCCCGCTGATTACAAGCGCGGGAAAGACATAGAGATACCCGCTCCAGGGCATCGAGATGCCAAAGGCGGCGGCAATCGCGAGGAAAACGTAGACCTGAAGGATCGATACCGCGACCCCGGCCAGCAGCTTCGAGAACAGCAACCACCATCGCGGCAGCGGGCTGGTCAGCAAGAGGCGCATCGACCCCATTTCGCGATCATAGACCAGCGACAGCGATGATTGCATCCCGTTGAACAGCTGGATCATGCCGCAGAGCCCCGGAACGATATAGACCTCGTAGGTGATATAGGTCTGATACGGCGGAATGATCGACAGGCCCAGGGCGGCGCGGAACCCTGCGGCAAACACGACCAGCCACACCAAAGGCCGCACCAACGCCGCGACAAAGCGGCTGCGCTGGTTGATGAACCGCATGGCCTCGCGCAGCACGATGGCGCGAAGCGCGACCAGCCAGCGCATCATGCCGGTTCGCCCCGAGCGGTCATCTGGATAAATGCGTCGATCAGCGCCTGATCACCCGCGATCGCGGCGGCGGTATCGTGGCGCAGAACCCGCCCCTGATGCAGCACGACGACATCATCATGATCGCGGATCTCATCCACCAGATGGGTTGCCCAGAACACCAGCAACCCGGTTTCGGCCAGATCATGAACATGCGCGGTGATCGCCTTGCGGCTGCCCGTGTCCAGTCCGACCGTCGGCTCATCCAGCATCAGTACCTTGGGATCGTGAATGAGCGCCCGCGCGATCTCCATCCTGCGCCGGTGCCCGCCATTGAGGGCGCGCGCCTTTTCACCGGCCCGCTCGCGCATGTCGAGACGCTCCAGCGCGCCGTCGATGCTGCGCTGCGCTGCGGCCCCCGAGAGACCCTGAAGCGCCGCAAAATATCGAAGGTTTTGCAGCACCGTCATGTCCAGATCGAGGGTCTGCTGCTGAAACACAACGCCGATACGGGCCAATGCAGCGCGAGGATTGCGCGCCAGATCATGGCCAGCAACCGAAATGGTGCCTTGCCGCGTCACCAAAAGACGCGTCATCAAGGAGAACAGGGTGGATTTCCCCGCCCCGTTCGGCCCGAGCAGAGCGCAAAAACGCCCTGCCGGGAGATCGAAGCTCACGTGATCGAGAGCTCGCTTGGCGCCGTAGCTATACGATACATCCCGAACCGCGAGCATGCTCATGGCCGGCTATTCGATGATGATTTCGACCCGCTGACTTTCACCGGTGGACCCTGGCTGTTTCAACTCGTAGCGTCCGGGCTTGATCGCGACGAACTCGATTTCCATCGTGCCCGCCTGATCGAATTCCAGACTGTGGATGCCGAACGGCCGGATCTCGAGGCCATTTATCACCACTTCGTTCACCCAGATTGCACGGAAAAAGCCCGATCCCTCAAGGGCCAGTTCACCGGTTCCGTCCGCTTCGATTTCCAGTTCGTACGCGGTGCCGGATTTCAGGGTGATCGGACCATCGGCAATCGGCTTGCCAACCGAGAGGGTCAGTTCCGGCAAATCTTCCTTGTTGGATTTTGATAGAATGCCCGCAAAGCCAAATTCATGCGCCGTGGCCGCTCCACCCAGCAGCGCCGCCGCGCAGGTGATCGCAAAAAACCGTTTCATGTCAAGCTTCTCCATATCGACACCTCGTTGCGGCCCATCGCCATGGCCCGGTTCGGGGAAACCAGACCAAGGTGATGGGCCAGTGCAGATGTGCGGTCTGCCCGGTCAGAATTTCACATGGGTGACACAGGTCAACCGCCACCAAAGGCGTAGAAGATCCCACGCGTCGTGATTGCACGGCCAGACCGACGCAACCCCACTGCGCGCAGCAGGAGACACATCGCATTCGCATTGACCCGGGCCGAGATAAATCTGTACGGTAAAAAAACAAACTTTACACGCGATACAAAAAGAGTTGACGAAAATGTCCAAACAGAAGATCCGCAACATGGATGCGTTCTCGGCCGTGTGCGGTGTCTCGCGTCCGACGCTATCCAAATACTTCAATGATCCCGACAGCGTGAAACGATCGACGCGCGACAAGATCGAACAGGCGCTCGCCAGGTACGACTATCGCCCCAACATCTACGCGGTGAACCAGAACCGGCAAACCACGCGAAACATCGGGATCGTCGTCCCGAATCTGGCGGACCCGTTTTTTTCCGAAATTGGACGGGAGGTCGAACTCGCCTGTCACGATGCCGGTTACAGCCCCATCGTGCTCAGTTCGCACGGGCGACCCGGCCTTGAGGCGAGCAACCTGAACGCTCTCTGGTCGTTGAAACCGGCGGGCGTGCTGCTCGCACCTTTTGGGCGGGCCTCGGATGTCAGTATCGTCGAGGCCTTTGCCAAAGACGTCCCGGTGGTGCTGTTCGACGCCAACATCGAAGGAGTTGGAGAGGCATTCATCGGCACCGACAACAATCAAAGCGTGGATCTCATGGTTGAATACCTTTGCAGGAGCGGGGAACCCCCGTGCTTCTTCGAGATGAAATCTCCGCTCAACCCGAACGCCAGCAAGCGCCGTCAGGCCTATCTGGAAAGCATGCAGCGGCATGGATTTGCCGCGCAGATCCTGCAAGCCGAGGGAGAAGGCTGGGATTTCGAGGCGATCGGCAGCGCGGAGGGCGGAAGAATGCTGTCCGAAAACGCCTTTGCGACGAACACGGTTCTGTGCAGCAATGACCGGCTTGCCATAGGGATGCTGTCAGCCGCCTATGGTCTGGGCCTGCGCGTCGGGCATGGGCCCGATTGCACATTGCGGATCGCCGGACATGACGACCATCCCTATTCCCGATTCACCTGCCCATCACTCACGACCATTGCACAGGACTATTCCGAGATTGCGGCCCGTGCCGCGCAAACGCTCTTTGCGATCATCGAATCATCGGAAAGCGGTTCGCAGAGAAAGGAAACTTTGCTGGACGGCAAACTGATCATGCGAAATTCCGCATAGTGCGGGCAACAGGGTAGCCTGCTATATTTTTACGCGCGTAAATAATTTACTTGACTGGTGTCGCCATGGGGCGTTACCAATATCGGGCAACTCAAATGGGGGAGGACCCGGTATGTCGCTCAAGAAATCACTTTTGGCAGCAACGGCGCTGACCTGTGCAACGGCGTTCAGCGCCCATGCCCAGACAACCGTCACCATCGCAACCGTAAACAATGGCGACATGGTTCGCATGCAGGGGCTGGCGGACGAATTCACCGCGGCCAATCCTGACATCACGCTGGAATGGGTAACGCTGGAAGAGAACGTCCTGCGCCAGCGCGTCACGCAGGATATCGCCGCCAAGGGTGGCCAGTTCGATGTGATGACCATCGGCACCTACGAAGTCCCGATCTGGGGCGCTCAGAACTGGCTGGTGTCGCTCAACGATCTGCCGGCCGAATGGGATGCCGACGATATCCTGCCCGCGATCCGTGACGGCCTGACCATTGACGGCGAACTCTATGCGGCGCCGTTCTATGGCGAGAGCTCGATGGTCATGTATCGCACCGATCTGATGGAAAAGGCCGGTCTGGACATGCCCGAGGCCCCGACATGGGCCACCATCAGGACCGCCGCCGAAGCGATGACCGACAAGGACAACGAGATCTATGGCATCTGCCTGCGCGGCAAGGCCGGCTGGGGCGAGAACATGGCCTTTCTGACCGCGATGTCCAATTCGTTCGGCGCACGCTGGTTCGATGAAAACTGGGCGCCACAGCTGGACAGCGACGAATGGGCTGCGACCGTCAACTTCTACATGGACCTGCTCAACAACTATGGCCCTCCCGGCGCGTCGACCAACGGCTTCAATGAAAACCTGTCCTTGTTCCAGCAAGGCAAATGCGGCATGTGGATCGACGCCACCGTGGCGGCGTCCTTTGTCACCAACCCCACTGACTCGACCGTCGCCGACAAGGTCGGCTTTGCACTGGCGCCCGACAACGGCCTTGGCAAGCGCGGCAACTGGCTCTGGGCATGGTCACTGGCGATCCCTGCCGGTTCGGACGCGACCGACGCTGCCAAGAAATTCATAGCCTGGGCAACAAGCAAGGATTACACCGCGCTCGTGGCGGAGAACGAAGGCTGGGCAAATGTCCCTCCGGGCACGCGCATCTCGCTCTATGAGAACCCGGAATATGCAAAGGTTCCGTTTGCGGATATGACCCTCAAGTCAATCAACCAGGCAGACCCGAGCGCGCCTTCGGTGCAACCCGTGCCATATACCGGCGTGCAGTTCGTGGCCATTCCCGAATTTGCCGGAATCGCAACGCAGGTCGGCCAGGAAATCTCGGCGGCACTGGCAGGTCAGCAATCGGTCGAGCAAGCGCTCGAAAAGGCGCAGGCCCTGACCGTCGACGAAATGGAAGCGGCCGGTTACTAGGCGTTTTCGCCACCCGTTGGCGGAGATCCACAGCGATTTCCCCAACGGGCACGACGAATTCTCAACATTCACATTCTGCCGACGGCTGCCCAGTGGCAGTCAACAGAGGAGGCGCGCCTGATGGCAACCCAACATTCTCGATCAGCGGCCCGGTTCATGATGGCCCCGGCTGTCGTTCTGCTCCTGGGATGGATGCTCGTCCCGCTGATCATGACACTCTTCTTTTCTTTCAAGAAATACCTGCCGCTGCGCGGCGGCGACCTTGGCTGGGTCGGGTTTGACAATTACGTCCGTTTCGTCACCTCCAGCGCATTCTGGCCCTCGGTTCTCGCGACATTGCTGATTGTCGGCGGTGTTCTCATCATCACCGTCGTTCTGGGTGTGCTGCTGGCGGTTCTGCTGAACCAGCCGATGTGGGGCCAGGGCGTCGTGCGTATTCTGGTCATTGCACCCTTCTTCGTCATGCCCACAGTGTCGGCGCTGGTCTGGAAGAACATGTTCATGGATCCGGTGAACGGGTTGTTTGCCCATATCTGGAAATTCTTCGGCGCCCAGCCCGTGGAATGGCTCAGCGAAGCGTCGATGACATCGATCATCATGATCGTTTCCTGGCAGTGGCTGCCGTTTGCAACGCTGATCCTGCTGACCGCGATCCAGTCGCTCGACGGGGAACAGCTCGAAGCGTCCGAAATGGACGGTGCGCCGCCGCTGGCCCGCTTTGGCTATATCATCCTGCCGCATCTGGGCCGTGCGATCACCGTTGTGGTCTTGATCCAGACGATCTTTCTGCTGTCGATCTTCGCGGAAATCTTCGTCACGACGCAGGGCTCGTTCGGGACACGGACACTGACATACCTGATCTACCAGCGCGTGCTCGAAAGCCAGAACGTGGGTCTCGGTTCCGCAGGCGGTGTCTATGCAATCATTCTCGCCAACATCGTTGCGATCTTCCTGATGCGCATCGTCGGCAAGAATCTCGACGCGTGAGGAGGCAATCATGGCACGTGGAGTTACGACCCAACGCAAGATCATCAACACGACGGCCGCATGGGCTGTCGGGCTGCTGATCTTCTTTCCGATCCTCTGGACGATCCTGACCAGTTTCAAGACCGAAGCTACGGCAATCGCCGACCCGCCGGTCTTCCTGGCGTTCGACTGGACGATGGAGAACTATACCGCCGTTCTGGAACGGTCCGACTATGCCCGGTTCCTCTGGAACTCGATCATCATCGCCGGCGGTTCGACCGTTCTCGGCATCATCATCGCGGTTCCCGCTGCCTGGTCGATGGCATTCGTTCCGTCGAAACGGACCAAGGACATCCTGCTCTGGATGCTCTCCACCAAGATGCTGCCCGCCGTCGGGGTGCTCTATCCGATCTATCTGATCTTCATCAGGATGGGTCTGCTGGATACGAGGCTCGGCCTGACGATCGTGCTGATGCTGATCAACCTGCCCATCATCGTCTGGATGCTCTACACCTACTTCAAGGAAATTCCGGGTGAAATCCTCGAAGCGGCGCGGATGGATGGGGCGACACTCAGGGAAGAAGTTCTTTACATTCTCACCCCGATGGCAATTCCCGGCATCGCATCCACCCTGCTGCTCAATGTCATTCTGGCCTGGAACGAAGCGTTCTGGACCCTGAACCTGACAGCGGCAAAAGCGGCACCGCTCACTGCCTTCATCGCCAGCTACTCCAGCCCCGAGGGACTGTTTTATGCCAAGCTGAGCGCGGCTTCGACAATGGCCATCGCGCCGATCCTCATCCTTGGCTGGTTCAGCCAGAAACAACTCGTCAGCGGCCTGACCTTCGGCGCTGTGAAATAAGGAAACCGACCAATGGGACAAATTCAACTCAACCAGGTGACCAAATCCTTCGGTGAAATCCAGGTCATTCCCCCGCTCGACCTGACCATCGAAGACGGTGAATTCACGGTTTTTGTCGGGCCCTCCGGCTGTGGCAAATCCACCCTGTTGCGGCTGATTGCCGGGCTCGAGGACATGACCAGCGGAACCATTGCTATTGACGGCACGGACGCAACCGACGTTCCCCCCGCCAAGCGCGGGCTGGCGATGGTGTTTCAGTCTTATGCACTCTATCCGCATATGTCGGTTCGCAAGAACATCGCGTTCCCGATGAAGATGGCAAAGGTTCCCGAGGATGAACAGAACCGCCGCATCGAAGCCGCGGCCAAGGCGCTGAACCTCACCGACTATCTGGATCGCAAACCGGGTCAACTCTCCGGCGGTCAGCGCCAGCGCGTCGCGATCGGCCGGTCGATCGTTCGCGAGCCGTCGGCCTTTCTGTTCGACGAACCGCTGTCGAACCTCGACGCCGCCCTGCGCGTGGGCATGCGCCTTGAAATCAGCGAAATGCACGAACGCCTGAAAACCACGATGATCTACGTGACCCACGACCAGGTCGAAGCCATGACCATGGCTGACAAGATCGTGGTGTTGCGTGCGGGCATCATCGAACAGGTCGGCTCGCCGCTGGAACTCTACCACAAACCGCGCAACGAATTTGTCGCCGGTTTTATCGGCTCGCCCAAGATGAACATCATCGGCGGCCCGGAAGCGGCAAAGCATGGCGCGCATTCGATCGGCATTCGTCCGGAACATGCAGATGTCAGCACCACCGAAGGGACCTGGAAAGGTGTCGTCGGCGTCGCCGAACACCTGGGTTCGGACACTTTCATACACGTGCACGAAACGGGTCTGGCCGATCTGGTCACCGTACGGATCAGCGGCGATATCCCTGTACGTCATGGCGATACGATCTACATCACGCCGCAGATGGACAAGCTGCACAAGTTCGACGCCGGGGGGCTGCGGATCGAATGAAACGGCTGGCTGGAAAGACAGCCCTGATCACTGGGGCCGCCCGAGGAATCGGGCGCGCCTTTGCCGAGGCCTATGTCCGCGAGGGCGCACGCGTCGCGATCGCCGACATCAACCTTGAGGGCGCGCAAGCGACGGCCGCGGCACTTGGCGATGCGGCACTCGCGGTAAGGCTCGACGTCACCGAGCAGGCAAGCATAGACCGGGCCGTCGCGGAAACGGTGGCAGAGTTCGGCCAGATCGATATCCTGATCAACAACGCCGCGATCTTTACCGCCGCCCCCATTGCCGAGATCACCCGTGCCGATTACGATCGCGCCTTTGACATCAATGTCGCTGGAGCCCTGTTCACGCTTCAGGCCGTGGCCCGGCACATGATCGACGCCGGGGTCGGGGGCAAGATCATCAACATGGCCAGCCAGGCGGGCCGGCGCGGCGAACCGCTCGTCGCGGTCTACTGCGCGACCAAGGCTGCGGTGATCAGCCTGACGCAATCGGCCGGGCTGAACCTGATCGAACACGGCATCAACGTGAACGCAATCGCGCCCGGCGTGGTCGACGGCGATCACTGGGACGGGGTCGATGCGTTCTTTGCACGGTACGAAGGCAAGGCACCGGGCCAGAAAAAGGCCGAAGTCGGACGGGCCGTCCCCTTTGGCCGCATGGGCACCCCCGACGACCTGACCGGAATGGCTGTTTTCCTTGCCACCGATGAGGCCCGTTACATCGTGGCGCAATGCTATAACGTGGATGGTGGACAATGGATGAGCTGACACCCCTGTCAAACGACACTCTGCACGCGATGCCCGACCGGGTGCGCGTACCAACCTATGACCGCAAGGCGCTGCGCGCCGGCATCGTTCATATCGGGTTGGGCAATTTTCACCGCGCACATCAGGCGTGGTATCTGCACCGCCTGTTCGAACTCGGGCTTTGCCATGACTGGGCCATCATCGGCGCGGGTGTACGCCGCAATGACGCGCTGACGCGCGAGCGGCTGATCGCACAGGATTGCATGACGACCCTGATCGAGCTTGATCCGGCCGGAATGTCGGCCGAGATCTGCGGTTCGATGATCGACTATCTTCCGGTCGAGGACGGCAACGGCGCACTGATCCGGGCGATGACGGACCCGGCCATTCGCATCGTCGCGCTTACCGTCACCGAGGGGGGCTATTACATCGACGCCGTGACCGGTGCGTTCGATGCCGCACATCCCGATATCTTGCATGACGTCGCCAATCCCGGCAGCCCGCGAACGGCCTTTGGTGCGATGGTTGCAGCCCTCAGGCAGCGCCGTGCATCCGGGGCCGGCCCGTTCACCGGGCAGAGCTGTGACAACCTGCAAGGCAACGGTGCGATCCTGCGACAGGCGGTGGTGGGTCTGGCCCGACTGACCGATCCCGAGCTGGCGGACTGGATCGACGAAACCTGTTCCTTTCCGAATGCGATGGTGGACTGCATCGTACCCGCCACCGGACCGAGGGAACTTGAGCTGGTCATAGGGTTTGGCATCGCCGACGCTGCACCCGTCACGCACGAGAATTTTCGACAATGGGTCATCGAGGATGACTTCTGCAACGGCCGCCCCGACTGGGACAGGACCGGGGCGGTGTTTTCCGACCGGGTACATGATTTCGAAACGATGAAACTGCGCATCCTGAATGGCGGACACCAGGTCATCGCGATGCCGGGAGAGATACTGGGGATCGGCTCGATCGCCGAAACGATGGAACATCCGGCCATTCGCGGGTTGTTGCGCAAGGTCATGTCAGAAGAAGTCGCGCCGCATATAGCGCCGGTGCCGGGTTTTACGGCGCTTGAATATCTCGATCTCGTCGAGCGGCGCTTTTCGAATCCGGAAATTGCGGACACGACCCGCCGCGTCGCCTTTGACGGCTCCAGTCGGCAGACCGGCTTTGTGATCCCGAGCATCCGTGACGGGCTCAGGGCCGGTGCATCGGTTGTCGGGCTCGCCCTGGTTTCCGCGCTGTGGGCGCGGTATTGCCAGGGTATCCGCGAAGACGGTAGCACGGTCGAACCCAACGATCCGCACTGGGAAATGCTGCACGAGCACGCCGAGAAAGCCATGAAACGGCCGCGCGCCTGGCTGGAAATGGAAAAGTACTACGGCAATCTCGTCACGAAAAAGCCGTTCGCAGAAGCGTTCTCCGGGTGGCTGATAATGATCAACACCAAGGGGGTGGACGCCGCTATCGATGCCTATCTGAACGGCAACGGCGCTATGCGATAAACCTCGCTCGGGGGCTTCGCCTCGCATCCAGACGCCCGGCGCATCCGGGGATGGTGGCCGCCTTGCGAAGCGATTCAGATTTCGATCGGCTGATTGCGACCGATCGGGACGGCGTTTTCACCAACGAGGGCATCTATTTTCTCGCGCGGCCAGACGACCTCGACGATTGCGCCGCGGCGCTCGCTCCTGACAGTACCACTGTGATAGGGGTCCGAGCCGTTCGCGAAACTCAATTCTGCGCCCGAACGCTCCAGCAGCGTCTTGGCGATGAAAAGTCCCAGCCCCATGCCTTCGTATTCCGGGCGGGCCTTGCGGTCGGATTCGCTCCGGCGTCGCCGCACGAACGGATCGCCGATGCGTCCGATCATCTGCGGTGGATAGCCGCGCCCGTCATCCATGATGCGAACCGAAATCATGTTCTGGCTCCAGGTCGACTCGATCCACACATTCGCACGGGCGAAATCCACCGCGTTCTGAATGAGGTTGCGCAATCCGTGAATCATCTCGGGTTTGCGCAAGACCGACGGCTGCGGCAGGTCATGACAGAGATTGAGACCCTCTTCGAAATGCACCAGCTTGCCGCGATGCATATGGGGTTCGGCGGCTTCGTTGAGTACCGCCGACAGGGGGGCCTGTCGCAGATGCAGATCATCCTTGCCCGCACGGCCCATGTCACGCAGGATGTCACGGCACCGGTCCGCCTGTTCCCGGATCAGATCGGCATCCTCGCGCAGGCTGGGATGATCCTCGAGCTCTTCGACCAGTTCGCTGCTCGCCAGCTTGATGGTTGCCAGCGGCGTACCGAGTTCATGCGCCGCAGCCGCGACCACACCTCCAAGATCGGTCAGTTTCTGTTCCCGCGACAGCGCCATCTGCGTCGCGACAAGCGCGTCGTTCATGGACTGGATTTCCGAACTGATGCGCCGCGAATACGCCCCCATGAATATGATCGCGATTATGATCGCGGACCAGTTCCCGAAGACGAAGAAATCCGGAATGCGCAGGATCAGCCCCTGATCCGTCCGCAGGGGAATGTTGAACATCGCCAGGAACGTCACCAGGATGATCGCCGTACTGCCGATCACGACGGTTGCGCGCAAACCCAGCACCGTCGCGGAAATCGTGACCGGCCCCAGCAGGAGGAGCGCGAACGGATTGCTCAATCCTCCGGTAAGGTAGAGCAGAAACGCCAGTTGCAGCAGGTCGAACAGCACCATCATGAAATTCTCGAATTCGGAAAGGCGCTTGCTTTTGGGAAACACGAAGATCGCGACAAGGTTCCCGATCACCGAAATGCCCACGGTCAGCAAACACAGGCCGATCTCGAGCTGAAGGCCAAAAACCTGCGTTGCGATGGTGATGGCCGTCAATTGTCCCGCAATGGCAACCCATCGCAGCAGGATCATCGTACGCAGCCGAATCCAGCTGCTGCGTGGCTGACCATGCAAGAGGCCGACTTCGGATGCGATCATCATGCCCTCTGACTGGTTGCAACGGCTGACCAAGTTGATAGGAGTCCGGATCGAAACGTCAACCACCTCAATTCCGGAGCCGACCCACCATGTCACGTCAATATGCGATTATCGCTGCCGTCGTACTTGCGGCGCTCGTTGGCGGCGTCTGGGTCGCGACCATGATCGGCGGGCGCTCGGAAGATCAGTTCGCCCAGTGTCGTGCCAGCCAGATCGCGGGCGGTGCCGACCAGATCGGCGGCCCTTTCGAACTGATCGACTCGCGTGGTGCGACTGTCACCGACAAGGATGTCATCACCGAACCCGCGCTGATCTATTTCGGGTATACGTTCTGCCCGGACGTCTGCCCGTTCGACGTGGCGCGGAACGCCGATGCCGTCGACATCCTGCAGGAACGTGGCAAAATGGTCACTCCTGTTTTCATCTCGATCGACCCGGAACGCGACACGCCGGAGGTCGTCGGCGATTTTGCCGCGAACCTGCACGAGCGAATGATCGGTCTGACCGGATCGCCGGAACAGGTGAAGGCCGCGAGCAAGGCCTACAAGACCTATTACAAGGCACAGCCGGCCGAGGATAACTATTACCTGGTCGATCACTCTACCTTCAGCTACCTGGTGCTGCCCGAACAGGGGTTCGTCGAGTTTTTCCGGCGCGACATGGCATCAGAGGACATGGCGGATGCCATCGCGTGCTTTGTCGATAACATGTAATTCTGATACAGCGTTTGACCTTTGGCAGACCGCTGTTAATACTCGCCGGACACAATAAGAAAAACTGTCCGGGGGAGGAACCGTATGGCGGAACCAGCACAGCATGAGATCGGACCGGACAAGTCGTTGTTGCTCGTGGATGACGACGAACCGTTTCTCAGGCGGCTGGCAAAAGCCATGGAGAAGCGCGGCTTCGAGATCGAGATGGCCTCTTCGGTTGCTGCCGGACGTGCGATCGCCACCGCAAGGCCGCCAGCCTATGCCGTTGTCGACCTGCGGCTCGAGGATGGCAACGGACTCGATGTCGTGGAAGTCCTGCGTGAAAAGCGGCCGGACAGCCGGGTGGTCGTGCTGACCGGATACGGCGCAATCGCCACCGCCGTCGCCGCCGTCAAGATCGGTGCGACCGACTATCTGTCCAAGCCCGCGGATGCCACCGACATCACCAACGCCCTGCTTGCCAAGGCCGATGAGTTGCCTCCACCGCCGGAAAATCCGATGAGCGCGGATCGGGTGCGATGGGAACATATCCAGCGGGTTTACGAACTATGCGACCGTAATGTCAGCGAAACCGCGCGCCGCCTCAACATGCACAGGCGTACGTTGCAGCGCATTCTGGCCAAGCGCAGCCCACGATAACGATGCCCGCGCCGGCAGATACGCCGCCCTTGCCCGAAGGCGGCTGGTCGGAAGAGATCAGGTATCTTTCCGACGCCACCGTATTGCCAGCGGCCGAAAACGGGTTCGTGCAGGCCGCCGGTATTCTGGACAGCGATGGGGCCTATTGCGCCCATGGTGCGTTGTGGCGCAAATTTCGCCCCCTGACGACCGAACCGGAACCGCCCGAAGGGCCGGTGGGGCGGTTGGCCGGTCGATGGTTGTGGGGCGGTGTCCTGTGGGCGCATTTCGGTCATTTCCTCGTTGAAAGCACGTCACGCCTCTGGGCGCTGGCACATCTCGAGCAGCCGGTCGATGGTATTCTCTTCATCCCCAAGCGACCGCGTTCCGGCGAGAAAATGCACGGGTTTCAGACCGGTTTTCTCGATCTGATCGCCCCCGGCCTGCCGATCCGCGTCGCGACCGAACCCACCAGGGTCGAGGAACTGGTCGTACCGGGCCAGGGCTTTGGGCTTGGCAAGATCACCGCCGGGACCGAACGGTTCCGCGCCGCGATCCATTCCCGTTTCGCACGCGATATCGCGCCGGACGGACCGGAAAAGATCTATCTGTCGCGCTCGGCGCTCGGGCTTGGCAAGGGTGGGCTGCTGGGCGAAGGGTATATGGAAGACCTTTTGCGGGCAGAGGGTTACGAGATCTTTCATCCGCAACAACACGACCTCGCTACCCAGATCGCCCGTTACAAGGCAGCCAGGCAGGTGATCGCCGCCGATGGATCCGCGGTCCATCTCTATGCGATGGTGGGCCGGCCCGACCAATCGGTCGCCATGATCATGCGACGCCAATCGCGGTTCACCAACCTTCTGGCCGAAAATGTACGTCATTTCTGCGGAATGACACCAACGGTCATTTCGGCGCTGCGGACCGAGTGGGTGCGCAAGAGCCAGGGAAAGTCGAGCCGGCTTTCGTTCGGGGAGCTCGACCATCCGGTCATCGGTGCGGCCCTTGCACGGAACGGGTTCATCCGGGACGGGTCGGCTTGGCCGGCGCTGACCGAAGAGGATCGGCAGCAGATCTTTGCCGACAAGGGGCTGAACCGATCGGACGAGTTCATCGAAAGCCCGTATTTCGTACGCCAGCGCATACGGGCCGCCCGGCAGGCCCGGCGCGCAGGTTAGCGCCGCCTGACCTCAGCCAAGTTGCCGCAGAAGACTGTTGTGGCGTTCGATGAAGTCGCGTCGTACCTCGACCGGAGCGCGCAGGCGGATGTCGAGCTCGGCAATCAGGGCCCGGTCGGGTTTGCCAAAGAACCTGTCGGCCTCGGCTTCGGAAAAACCGGCGACCTGTGTCGCCTCCATCCAGGCGCTGATGCGATCGGCCTTCTTGATTTGGCGTTTAATCGTAACCGGCAGTGTCGCGGGCAGGCCAAAGCGGATGTGAATGGCCGCCGCAAGCCGGGCATCGAGATCGCCATAGCCCGGCCCCACCGAATTCTTGACCGGAGAAATCATGTCGCCGATCACGTATTCGGGCGCATCGTGCAGCAGTGCGGCCAGCCGCCATTTCACCGGGGCCTTTGGCGCGAGACGGACGAACAGCTCTTCGACCAGCAGCGAATGCTCTGCCACGGAATAGGCAAAATCACCGATCGTCTGGCCGTTCCATCGGGCGACGAAGGCAAGACCGTGCGCAATATCGTCGATCTCGATATCCACCGGTGTCGGATCCAAGAGATCAAGCCTGCGACCGGAAAGCATACGCTGCCACGCGCGCTGTTGTTTGGGCATGCCGTATCCTTTCTCGTGTCTCTGTCACGCGGCGCGGGGTCCTCGCCGCGTTCCGGTTCAGGCCGGCCTGTAAATGGCGTTGCGCTCGATAGTGCCCGAATAGCGATACCCGGTGCCGGGCGCCAGATCCTCAAGCGTGTCGGCGCAGGCTTTGCGCTTCCACGGTTTGGTGGCTTCCAGGAGGATCAGGGGTCTCTGTTCGGCAATGATGCGCTGTGCACCCCTCAGAGCTGCGATCTCGAAGCCCTCTACGTCGAGATGGAGGATCGAGACATGGCGTTCGGGCGCGATGATGCTGTCCAGCGTTACGACATCAACCTCGATGGAATGTTCCTTCTTCACTTTCCCGGCAGGTGCAATCCGGGCTGCCGCGGCAATTTTCCGACCGTCCGCGCCCGCAACCTGCATGGTCAGTTTCTCTGCCCTTTCGCCGACCGCAACCGGAAGAAGCCGGATATTTCCAAGATCGTTCAAGCGGATCGTTTCCGCCGCCGCGCGAAAGCTCATCGGGTTCGGTTCGAAGCTGTGGATTTCTGCGCCATCGGCCAGGGCCTCGTGCAGCGCCGGAAAGAAATCTCCGATAAAGGCGCCGCCGCTGATGATGTCCCCCGTTCCGATCTGCCGGCTGATGAAGCGCAGCGTGTCCGGTTCATAGACCTTGCCTGCACGCAAGAGTCCGACGATTTCCCGATGCCCATAATCATCGGGAGCGCAATAGAACCCGTATTCGTTGGCAAGCACCGAATAGCCGAAATCCGGCGCGCCGGTGGTGCCATCTCTTGCGGATATCTCATTGTTCATCTTGAATTTTGTTCTTTCTCTTGGTGAGTGCCTCACGGCAGACAGAAGCCGGGCCAAAGCGCGCCCGACCGGCCCAGCTTATCAACATTGTGATGCGGCTCAAGGAATGTTAGACAGCGCGCAAATCATATGGAGTGTGCGTGTTTTGGCTCAGGATTACATTGTAAAGGACATCAGTCTCGCGGAGTTTGGCCGCAAGGAACTGGACATTGCAGAGACTGAAATGCCCGGCCTGATGGCGCTGCGCAAGGAATACGGCGACAGCAAGCCACTCAAGGGTGCGCGCATCGCCGGCAGCCTTCACATGACCATCCAGACTGCGGTCCTGATCGAAACCCTGGTGCATCTCGGGGCGGATGTGCGGTGGGCCTCGTGCAACATCTTCTCGACGCAGGACCATGCCGCCGCCGCGATCGCGGCCACCGGAACGCCTGTCTTCGCGGTCAAGGGTGAAACGCTTCCGGAATACTGGGACTATGCGGACCGGATCTTCCGGTTCGAAGAGGGCGGCGCCAACATGATCCTGGACGATGGCGGCGATGCGACGCTGTATATCCTGATGGGTGCGCGCGTCGAAGAGGGCGAAGACGATCTGATCGCAACGCCGACCTCGGAGGAAGAGGAAGCGCTGTTCGCGCAAATCAGGAAACGCATTGCCGAGACACCGGGCTGGTTCGTCAAGCAACGCCACATGATCCGGGGCGTCACAGAAGAAACCACCACCGGCGTTCATCGACTTTATCAGATGATGGAGAAAGGCCACCTGCCGTTCCCGGCGATCAACGTGAACGACAGCGTGACCAAGTCGAAATTCGACAACAAGTACGGGTGCAAGGAGTCGCTCGTCGACGGCATCCGCCGCGCGACCGATACGATGATGGCGGGCAAGGTCGCCGTGGTCTGCGGCTATGGCGATGTGGGCAAAGGCTCGGCAGCGTCCCTGAGCGGCGCCGGCGCGCGTGTGAAAGTTACCGAGGTCGATCCCATATGCGCCCTGCAGGCGGCGATGGATGGATTCGAGGTCGTGACGCTGGAAGATGCGCTGAGCACCGCCGATATCTTCATCACCACCACCGGCAACAAGGACGTGATCCGCATCGAGCACATGCGCGAGATGAAGGACATGGCGATCGTCGGAAACATCGGTCATTTCGACAACGAAATTCAGGTGGCCTCTCTCAAGAACCACAAATGGACCAACATCAAGGACCAGGTGGACATGATCGAAATGCCGAATGGCAACCGGCTGATCCTGCTGTCCGAAGGCCGGTTGCTGAACCTTGGCAACGCCACCGGCCACCCGTCCTTCGTGATGTCGGCCTCGTTCACCAACCAGACGCTTGCACAGATCGAACTGTGGACACAGGGCGACAAGTACAAGAACGAAGTCTACGTCCTTCCCAAGCATCTGGACGAAAAGGTCGCGCGTCTGCACCTGGAGCGTATCGGCGTCAAGCTCTCTTCGCTCAGCAAGGAGCAGGCGGATTATATCGGTGTGTCGACCGAAGGCCCGTTCAAGCCCGAGCACTACCGCTACTGAACACGCAGACCGGAAAACGCGTCTGGGCAGCATTCGACGGAATGCTGCCCATTGTGTTTTGGGGATGCAAAACACGCGCCTGCCCTGAACAACGGGCATTTGACGCCTTGGCAGTATCGCGGAATTCCGGATTGTTGCCGACGGGAAGCTATGTCGATATTTCCCCTTTGTTTACCCTGCACCCGCCGCTAACCTTCCACCGAGCCGATTTGGCTGGTTTGCAAAGCGGGAGTTATTTGATGGGCAAACGTGACGATTTGATTGCACAATATGCGGACGATCTTAAGAACAAGTGCGGCATGACGCCGGATATGGACCTTCTGACCAAGGTGACCATAGGATGCGGGCCGGCGATCTACGATGCCGATGCATCGACCGTCGCAGGGTCTCAGCCGGCCGAACTCGAAACGGTAAAGAAGAATTTCCTCATCAAGAAACTCGGCCTCGAAGACGGCCCGGCCCTGTCGGAAGCCATCCACGCGGCGATCGAAACCTACGGCAAATCCGAGCGCAACAAATACCGCGCCGTACTCTATTACATGCTGACCAAGCATTTCGGAAAAGAGTCGGTTTACGGCTGATGCCGATCACAGCCTGACGTTGAAACGCCCGTGCCCAGTGCCGGGCGTTTTGCATTTTAGACAGATCTTTCAGGCTTTGCATTTGCGGAATCGGTGCCTGCCGGGTTAGCAAGAGATACGGCCAGGACGGTCGGGACCTGAGATTTCAATACGCGTGTGGTGAGTAGGGAACACGCGGGGTGAGAGGGAGGGTCCGACTGCGTTCGGGCCCTCCCTGAGTTTTCGGCATTCTATGATCGGCCTGCCAGCCGTGGTGTTGGTTGCCGTTCGGAAGCGCGATGGCGTCCTCCGCCGATCGCGACAGATGCGGTTATTCCGGACTCGTTCGCCCCATCTCGCATATGATGCGCCATTCGCTTTCGGTTACCGGCTGCACCGAGAGGCGCGAATTACGGACCAGAACCATCTCGGAGAGCCGCTCTTCTGCCTTGATCTGATCCAGCGTCACCGGTTCGGCAAAGGGGCGCACGGCCTTGATATCGACACAGTCCCAACGCGGGTCATCCGTGGTGCTGTCCGGATGTGCCTCTGCGCAGACCTCGACGATCCCGACAATCTTGCGATCCTTCTGCGACAGGTAAAAGAACCCCCGGTCACCAAGCTGCATCTCGCGCATGAAATTGCGTGCCTGGTAATTGCGCACGCCATCCCATTCCTCGCCGCTCTCTCCCCTGGCAACCTGCTGTTCCCAGCTCCAGGTCGACGCTTCGGATTTGAAAAGCCAGTATGCCATCAGCCGATCACCTTCTTCCATGGGATCAGGTCGACACTCTTGAACAACCCGGCCTTGGCATAGGGATCGTTTGCCGCCCAGTCGCGCGCGGCCGCAAGGTCGGCAACATCGAGAATGACAAGCGATCCGATCATCGCGTCGTCATCGCCCAGCAGCGGGCCGGCCTGGCTCACGACGTCGGTTTGCTCGATATAGGCAAGATGCGCGGCGCGGTTGTCGAGCCGCGTTTGCAGTGCATCTTTCTTGTCTCGGGCGATCAGGGCAACCAGCATGTCATTCTTCCTTTAGGGGACGCGCGAGCAATTCCGCCATCGCGTCGGTTAGCGTCAATTTACCATCCAGCAGGCCAACGACCGCGCGGGTGATCGGCATGTCCAGTTCCATCGCCTGCGCCTTGCTCTCGACCGCACGAGCCGTCGCCGCCCCTTCGACGGTCACGGAAGGATCGAACCGCTCGCCCCGGCCCAGGGACAGGCCCAGCCGATAATTCCGCGATTGCTCGGAGGTGCAGGTGAGCATGAGATCACCAAACCCCGACAGTCCGGCCAGCGTCTCGGGCTGCGCGCCAAGCTTCAGCGCCATGCGCTGCATCTCGGCATATCCACGTGTCATCAGCGCCGCACGCGCACTGTCACCCAGCCCGGCGCCGATCACCGCGCCGCAGGCAATCGCCACGACATTCTTGAGCGCGCCACCCAGTTCCGCACCGACGACATCGCGCGTGCGATAAAGCCGCAGGTTTGCCGTGGTCAGCCGTTGCTGAAGCGTGCTCCCCAGCATCGCGTCCCGGCAGGCCAGCGTAAGCGCCGTGGGAAGACCGCGTGCGATGTCGTGGGCGAAACTCGGACCGGTCAGCAATGCGGTGCGCGTGTTCGGCAAAACCTGCGCCATCACCGCAACAGGGCCGACGCCGGTGTTCAATTCGACACCCTTGCAACAGGCGACCAGGACACGTTCGGCAAAGAGACCCGCATGCTCTGCCAGCACCCCGCGCAATTGCTGCATCGGAACCGCAAGCAACAGCGTATCGTGTCGCGTGGCCTGCCCGAGATCGGCTGTCACGCTCAGCTGATCGGGGAGCGTGACCCCCGGCAGGCGGGCTTGGTTCACCCGCGTGCTCTGGATATTGCTGGCCTGCTCGGCGGATCGCGCCCACATGGTCACGGGACCCTGTTGCGCCAGCGACACTGCAAGCGCGGTGCCGAATGCGCCCGAGCCGATCACACCGACGCTCATGCCTTGGCGCCTTTCCTGCCGCTGCCCAGCAGGGCAGGGCTGCTCTGATCCAGCGGCCAGCGCGGGCGCGCGGCGAGGTCCATGCCGTCCCTTGCTCCACCGCGAAATCGTTCGAGTCCCGCATAGGCGATCATCGCCGCGTTGTCTGTGCAGAGCCCGAGGGGAGGTGCCAGAAACGCGGCCCCGGCCTCTTGTGCGACTGCCTGCAACGCGGCGCGGATCGCGGTGTTCGCGGCGACGCCACCGGCAACGGCAAGCGTCGGCTCAACCGGGTTTTCGGCAAGATACAATTGCAGAGCGCGACGGGTCTTGGCCGCCAGAACATCGGCCACCGCCTGCTGGAACCCCGCGCACATGTCTGCCCGGTCCTGCCGCGTGATGCCGTTTTTCCCGGCGACGATCTGATCGCGCTGCCGCAAAAGCGCGGTCTTGAGGCCGGAAAAGGACATGTTGCAATCGTCGCGATCCAGCAATGGCCGCGGGAAACGGAACCGCGCCGGATCGCCCCCGGCCGCTTCGGCCTGTACCGCCGGACCGCCGGGTTGCGACAGCCCCAGCAGGCGCGCGGTCTTGTCAAAGGCTTCGCCCGGCGCATCGTCGATCGTTCCGCCAAGGCGGGTGAAATCGTCGGTTCCCCGGACCAGCAGATACTGGCAATGACCGCCCGACACCAGCAGCATCAGATAAGGAAATGGGATCCCGTCGGTGAGTCGCGGCGTCAGCGCGTGGCCCGCCAGATGATTGACCCCGACAAGCGGCAAACCGGTCGCCGCACAAATCCCCTTGGCGCACATCACCCCGGACATCACCCCGCCGATCAGCCCCGGACCAGCCGTCACCGCCACCGCATCCAGGTCGGCCAGTGTCAGGTTTGCGGTCGCAAGCGCCTCGCGAACGCACTGATCCAGCTTTTCCGCATGGGCGCGCGCCGCGAGTTCCGGCACGACACCGCCATAGGCGCTGTGAAGTTCGTTCTGTCCGAACACGATCGACGACAGGATCTCGGCAGGATCGGCCGCGCATTGGCGCACCACCGCGGCGGCGGTATCGTCACAGCTGCTCTCCAGCCCCAGTAGGGTAAGTGTCTGTGTCATAGGCCCGATCATTGCACCCGGTCACGCCGGGAGGTATCACCCTATGCGGTGCCAAACAATCCCGGTGCGTGTCGATGGATGAACCGACGGTAACTTTGCTGATGACCCGTCCGCGCCCCGAGGCCGAGCGGTTCCTGCGGCAATTGCCGATGAATGTACTGCGTCGCGTCACACCGGTTGTCGCGCCGCTGCTGGATATCGAGACATGCGATGCCGCTGTCGCTCTCGATGGTTTCACCGGTGTGATCTTTTCGTCGGGGAATGCCGTCCGCGCGGTATCTGGCGACGCGCAACAGGTTCCGGCCCATTGCGTCGGCGCAGCCACTGCACGGCTTGCCCGGCACCGCGGCTGGCATACCGGCGAGATCGGGATCGATGCCGACGCTCTGGTTTCGGCGCTGATCCGGGCGAAGGCGACGGGTCCGCTGCTGCATCTGTGCGGCAGTCACACGCGTGGCGGCATTGCGGAGCGGCTCAGTGCGGCCGGCTGCGCCACCGAGCGGCAACAGGTCTATGCGCAGAAACTTCGCCCCTTCAGCGAAGAAACCCGTGCGATTCTGCGTGACCGCACCTGCGTCATCGCCCCGGTCTTCTCGCCCCGCACCGCGCGGCAATTTGTCGAGCAATGTCCGAAAACCCGTGATCTGCACCTTGTCGCGATGAGCGCCGCCGTCGCAGAACCCCTTTCTGACATGGCTCATTCCACGCTAACGGTTGCGTCGCAGCCGAATAACGCCAGTATGGCGTCGGTCGTGGAAAATCTTGTGCATCGACACTGCCGGGTTGAGAGTGGCGGGGGTGCACAGTAACATCCGCGAGGGCTTTGGTATGATTGATGTGAGAATCGAAGGGGTAAATTACGTTGGCTGACAAAAAATCGCCCGAGAACGACCAGGACACCAACGGCAAGACCGAACCAGACCAGATCGACGTCGAAGCGGCATCCCCGGACAGCAACGGGAACACCGCGCGTGGCAATCGCGTGATCGAAAAGGAAAAGGTCATCGAGACCCGCAGCGGGTTCGGCTCGGCATTGTTCGGTGGGATCGTTGCGGCGTCGCTCGGGTTCATTGCCGCACGGTCGGAGATCATCGAACCCTACCTGCCCGATTTCCTGCGATCCCAGGACCTGTCGGCCGAGATCGCCGACCTGCAATCCGGCCTCGCGGCGCAGGCCGAGAGCATCTCTTCGGTCAGCGGCAAGGTCGACGCCATCCAGATCCCCGATCTTGCACCGGTCGAAGCCAGCATCTCGGACCTGGCCGACCAGGTGGCACCGCTCAGCGATCGGATTGACGCCGTGCGCAGTGACGTGAGCGCCATGGACAGCCGCCTGACAGAAGTCGCGAAACGCCCGATTGACGAAGGTGTGTCCAAGGCCGCAATCGCGGCATACGAAAAGGAACTCGCCGATCTGCAGAAGGCGATGGCCACACAGCGCAAGGAAGTCGAGGGGCTGATCGCAGATGCACGCGCCATCAAGGCGCAGGCCAGCGAGATGGAAGCGAACGCCGCCAAGGCCGCGCAGCAAGCCGCCAACCGGGCCACGATGGCGCAACTGCGCGCCGCTCTGGATGCCGGCGCGCCGTTCTCCGCGCAAGCGGAAGAGCTCAAGACAGCCGGAGTCGATGTTCCCGCCGATCTCGACCGGTATGCAGCCGAAGGCATCGCGACGCTCACCGCGCTGAACAACAGCTTCCCCCCGGCGGCCCGTGAGGCACTCGCGGCGGCACGTTCCGAGAGCAAGGGCGAAGATCGCGGATTTCGCTCGTTTCTCGCCCGCCAGCTCGGTGCCCGCTCGGTCGAGCCGCGCGAGGGCGACGATCCGGATGCAATCCTGTCCCGTGCCGAAGCTGCCGTTGCAGACGGGCGCCTGGACGCGGCGCTGTCGGATATCGCCATGTTGCCTGACAACGCCCAGGCGGCGATGGGCAGCTGGGTCGACCGGGCGCGCGCACGGCAGGTTGCGGTCACTGCCGCCGACTCTCTGGCCGCCAGCCTGAACTCCAACTGAAGGACCCGCCATGCTCTGGTCACTATTAAAGATCCTGATCTTTGTCGCGGTCATCGCGCTTCTCGCCATGGGCGCGGTCTACCTGATGGAATCCGACGGCGGGATGCAGATCACGATCGCAGGAACGGAATACACCTTTGGCCCGCTTCAATCGGTGATCGCCGCCGCGATCCTTGTCGTGCTGGTCTGGATCGGTTTGAAACTGCTGTCGCTTCTTGTCGCGACCCTGCATTTCCTCAATGGCGACGAAACCGCCCTGTCCCGCTACTTTGATCGAAACCGCGAGAAAAAAGGCTTCGAAGCGCTGTCCGACGGGCTCGTGGCGCTGGCGTCGGGCGAAGCAAAGCAGGCCATGTCCAAGGCCGCAAAGGCCGAGAAATATCTGCAAAAGCCCGAATTGACGAACCTTCTGACGGCACAGGCGGCCGAAATGGCCGGCGACACGCGCAAGGCGACGGAAACCTACAAGAAGCTGATCGAGAACGAAAACACCCGGTTCGTGGGCGTGCGCGGGATCATGAAACAGAAACTATCCGAGGGCGACACGAAAACCGCCCGCAAGCTCGCGGAAAAAGCGTTTCAGCTCAAGCCGCGGCACGAGGAGACACAGGACGTTCTGCTCAAGCTGCAGGCCCAGGCGCATGATTGGGCCGGTGCGCGCAACACCCTGAACGCCAAGCTGAAATCCGGCAGCCTGCCGCGTGACGTCGTGACCCGGCGCGAGGCCGTTCTGGCCTTGTCCGAGGCGCAGGACATCATCGCCGAAGGTGCCAGCATCGACGGGCAGGAACAGGCCATTGAGGCCAACCGCCTGTCACCCGACCTGGTGCCTGCGGCAGCGATGGCGGCGCGGTCCTATATCTCCGCCGGCAAGACACGCAAGGCGATCCGGGTTCTGAAAAAGGCGTGGGAGGCGCAGCCCCACCCGGATCTGGCCGCCGCATTTGCCGCGATCAACCCGACCGAGACCGCCGAAGAACGGGTCAAGCGGTTTACCACGCTGACCAATATTCATCCGCAGCATCCCGAAACCCGTCTGGTGCGGACCGAGCTGCATATAGTGGCCGAGGATTTCCCCGAAGCGCGCCGTGCGCTTGGTGATCTGGTCGAAACCGCGGCGGATGCCCGCGCGCTGACGCTGATGGCGGCGATCGAACGCGGAGAGGGCGCACAGGATTCCGTGGTTCAGGGCTGGCTGGCCAAGGCACTGAACGCCCCGCGCGGCCCGCAATGGGTCTGCGAGAACTGCAATCATATTCATGCAAACTGGCTCCCCGTGTGCGAGAGTTGCGAGAGCTTCGACACGCTGGCATGGAAATCGCCGCAGGCGAACGAAGTCGGCAGCGCAACAGGGGCGAATATCCTGCCACTGCTCGCCAACACGCCAGAGACGACAAGCATCGTTTCCGGGCAGGAGGTCATCGAGGCGGACACTGACGGGCCGGAAACGCCGGAGACAGCGGATCCGGAAGATGATCCGACACCTGATGACGCGAACAAGGCAAAGCCGACCGTTTGAAAGGGCGGGCAGGCTGAAGATTAAGGGCGCTGACCGGTCAATTGACCGCCAGCGCCCGATTTCTTTCTGGTGCATCCGGGCCGCTCCGGCCTGTCAGGTGTCGGAAAACGACTGCATGACCTCGGCGGTTATTTCAAGCGACCGCAATCTGGCGGCGTGGTCATGGATCGGCGCGCTGACAATAACCTCGTCGGGCTGATAACGCTGCAACAGCGTCGCCATCGAATCGCGTATCTGCGCAGGCGTGCCAGAGACCGAGCATGTCAATGCGTGGTTTACCATCCTGAGCAGACCGGCATCGAGTACACTTGAAATGTCCTCGACCGGTCGCGGCAGGGGACCGGGGCGACCGGTTCGCAGCCGCGCGAACGCCTGCTGCATCGAGGTCATCAGATAGCTTCCGGTTCCTTCCTCATCCGCGGCAAAGGCGTTGACGGCCAACATGAAACGGGGCGCATCCGAGAATTGCGAGGGTTGAAAACGGTTTCGATAGATTTCTACCGCTTCGACAAGGGCGGCGGGCGCAAAATGCGAGGCAAATGCATAGGGCAGCCCCAACTGCGCTGCCAGTTGCGCGCCATAGAGGCTCGACCCCAGTATCCAGACCGGCACATGCGTGCCCGCTCCCGGAACCGCGCGGACCGGCTGATCCGGCGTGGCATCCCCCAGATAACCGAGCAGTTCGATCACATCCTGCGGAAAACTGTCGGTCTGGTCCATTCCACGACGAAGGGCGCGCGCGGTCTGCATGTCGGTGCCGGGTGCCCGTCCGACGCCCAGATCGATGCGGTCGGGGTAAAGCGTCGCCAGCGTCCCGAATTGTTCGGCGACGATCAACGGGGCGTGGTTCGGCAGCATCACGCCGCCCGATCCGACCCGTATGGTTTTGGTTCCCGCCGCCACATGCCCGATCACGACGGATGTTGCCGCGCTCGCGATGCCGGGCATGTTGTGGTGTTCGGCCAACCAATAACGGGAATAGCCCCAGCGCTCGGCATGTTGCGCGAGATCCAGGGTGTTTCGCAGAGATTGTCCTGCCGAGCCGCCTTCGACGATCGGAGACAGGTCGAGCACGGAATATCGGGTCACGAGGGGTCTCCTGACTGTATCGGGGGCAGATCGTGTATGAGACTAACCTTCGTTGCCTACATTCTCGGCAAATGCAGTTTTGAACGCCTCCTGTTTTTCGGGGCTGGCGTCGGTCTGGTAATTGGACTTCCACTCGTCCATCGTCATGCCGTAAAAGATCTCGCGGGCCTGCATCTTGTCCATGTCGATGCCTTTTTCATTGGCCGCTTCCTGATACCAGCGCGACAGGCAGTTCCGGCAAAATCCGGCAAGATTCATCAGGTCGATGTTCTGCACATCCGTGCGATCCTGCATCAAGTGTTGCTGCAACCGGCGAAAAGCGGCGGCCTGAAGTTCGATTTCCGTCTGTTTGTCCATGGCTGAACCCTCTTGATGCTTCGGTTGCGTACCACGTCCATATGGGCCCCGGCGCGCGCGCCAGCAAGCACCCCGCCGTCACGTTTTGATCTCACAGGCCCGATTTTTCGAGCGCACGCCCCAGGATCGGCGCCAGGCGTTCGGCCCAGGCGCGCTGCCCCGCGTGATCGGCAATCAGATCGTTGCGCAGTTCGATCAGAACATTCGGCCTGCCCGGACCTATGGCGTGCTTGTCGATCGAGTCACCGGGCAGATGCCCCGAATATGGCGCATTGTCACCGACACACAGACCGTCCTCGGCCAGCAATTCAATCAGCGGGCGCGCCAGCCGGTCGTCATCGGCATAGAGCACACCAACCTCCCACGGGCGCGGTGGACGCCCGCGCAACTGCCGTGTGAAACTGTGTATCGAAAGGATGACGGCGTGCGGCAGGGCCGCCATCCGCGCCAGTTCATCATGATAGGGCCGATAGCACAGATCGAGCCGCCGCGCGCGTTCGGCCGCATCTGCGTTCCGGTTGGCGGGAATGACGGACCCATCATAGAGTTTCATCAGCAACGTCGGATCGTCTTCGCCCCGGTTCGGGTCGATCACCAGACGCGAGAAATTGGACGCGATCACCGGCCCGTCCAGAAGCTGCCCCAGATGCTGCGCCAGATCATAGGCACCGACATCATAGGCGATGTGCCGCTCCATGTCCTCGCGCGGCAAACCGAGATCGCCGCCATTGATCTGTGGCGGAACGGTATTGGTGGCATGATCGCAAGTGATAAGCCAGCGCGCCGGACGCGTTTCGCCCAGCAGATAGAACGGGGTATATGTCATGTGCCTGTCATCTCTTTGACGCCAGCTATAGGCGTGGCACAGCTTGCCCGCAAATGGGAAATGCGGCATAACGCCGACCAGATGTTTGCGGTAACAGACTTGAAACAAGGGATTCTGACAGAATGAAGCGCCTGCGCAATGTGAAAATCGTGGCCACACTTGGCCCCGCCTCGGAAACCTACGATGTGATCCGGGCGCTGCATGAAGCGGGTGTTGACGTGTTCCGCCTGAACATGAGCCACGGCACGCAGGACGAAATCCGCGAGAAGCACAGACATATCCGCCAGGTGGAAAAGGACCTGGACAGTCCGATCGCCATTCTTGCCGATCTGCAGGGGCCCAAGCTGCGCGTCGGGAAGTTCGCAAATGACAGCGAAGAGCTCAGTCCCGATGACAAGTTCCGGATGGATCTTGATCCCGCGGCCGGCGATGCAAACCGCGTCTGCCTGCCGCATCCTGAAATTTTCCAGGCCCTGGTTCCGGGCGTCACGCTATTGGTTAATGATGGCAAGATTCGCCTCAGGGTCGATGAATGCGGCCCCGATTTTGCCAATTGCACGGTGATTGCCGGGGGCACCATTTCCAACCACAAGGGCGTGAATGTGCCGGATGTGGAACTGCCGCTCGCCGCGCTCTCCGAAAAGGATCTCAGTGATCTGGAATTCGCCTGCGAGTTGGGGGTCGACTGGCTGGCGCTGTCCTTTGTGCAGCGGGTTCAGGATGTCGAAGAGGCGCGCGCACTCGTCAAGGGGCGCGCTTCGATCATGTGCAAGATCGAAAAGCCCAAGGCGGTGGACCGGTTCGACGACATTCTCGACGCCTGTGACGGTGTCATGGTCGCACGCGGCGACCTTGGGGTCGAATTGCCGGTTCAGGCGGTGCCGCCGATCCAGAAACGGCTGGTGCGCCGGTGCCGCGCCGCAGCCAAGCCGGTGATCGTCGCCACCCAGATGCTTGAAAGCATGATCGAAAGCCCGATGCCGACCCGCGCCGAGGTCAGCGACGTCGCGACTGCGATTTATGAAGGGGCCGACGCCGTCATGCTGAGCGCGGAATCCGCCGCCGGACAGTTCCCGGTCGAAGCCGTGACAACCATGGATCGTGTCGCCATCGAGGTCGAAGCCGATCCGACCTACGCCCAGATCATCGCAGCGTCGCGTAACGTCAAGGGCAGCAGTGTCGCCGACGGCATCGTCGCCGCGGCTCGCGAGATCGCGGAAACCGCCGACATCAAGGCGATCTGTTGCTATACCCAGAGCGGTACGACCGCCTTGCTGACAGCGCGCGAGCGGCCCAGCGTGCCGATCATCGCCATGACCAGCCAGCTGCGAACCGCGCGCCGCCTGGCACTCAGCTGGGGGTGCACCTGCCTGATGACTCCGGAACTCGAACGGTTCAAGGGGGCGGTGGTCAATGCCGCGCAAGCGGCGCGTGCGGTCGGATACGCATCGGAAAACGACCAGATCGTGATCACCGCGGGTGTGCCGTTCAATGTGCCGGGCACCACCAATATCCTGCGCATCGCCCCCTGCGACGAGCGGTTGATCTACAGCACCGACCCTGAATAGGCGCGGCTGGGGATGGCTCGTTGGCTGGCCCGAGCGCGGTGACGCGCGCTTGGCCTCTGTGCAGGTGGATCGGGAAGGAGGGATAGGCGCGCCCGCGCGGCATTTCTTCGCGATTTTCCCACCCCCATGAGGGACATCGGGCGGTAATCGCACAAAAATCACCGGAATCGCGCCGATGCCCCTTGCCAGCCGGGTCCGTCTTTCGTACAGGACGCCCCTGATCGCGCGACCGGCCAACAGTGGCATGCCGAGTCGCGCTTGTAACCGACCCGAAGACAAGGAGACGGAAATGCCCAAGATGAAGACGAAATCGAGCGCCAAGAAGCGCTTTAAGGTGACAGCGACCGGCAAGGTCCTGGCCGGACAGGCCGGCAAGCGCCACGGCATGATCAAGCGCACCCGGAAATTCATTCGCGACGCGCGCGGAACCACCACGCTGAGTGCCCCCGACGCCAAGATCGTCAAGGGCTTCATGCCCTACGACCGCTGATAGGAGGCTGATCACATGGCACGAGTAAAAGGTGGGACCGTCACCCACGCACGTCACAAGAAAATCGTCAAGGCCGCCAAGGGTTACTATGGCCGTCGCAAGAACACCTTCAAGGTGGCGACACAGGCCGTCGACAAGGCAAACCAGTACGCGACCCGCGACCGCAAGGCCCGCAAGCGCAATTTCCGCGCCCTGTGGATTCAGCGGATCAACGCGGCTGTCCGCAACCATGACGAAGCGCTGACATACAGCCGCTTCATCAACGGTCTGACACTGGCCGGTATCGAAGTCGATCGCAAGGTTCTGGCCGATCTGGCCGTGCATGAACCGGATGCCTTCGGTGCGATCGTCGCCAAGGCACAGGCCGCGCTGGCCGCCTGATCCTGGCAAAGACCTGATTTTCCCAAGGACCCGTCTGGCAACAGGCGGGTCTTTTCCTTTGCAGTACTACCTTGGATATTGGCGCTACCGTTTTCGTGCGCCCGCATCCGCCTAGCCGGTCAACATCCGCAATCCCTGCGTCACGTCGGACCGCACGGCAAGCCGCAGCCCCGGTTCATCCCCGGCCTTCAGCGCCGCGATGATGAGCTTGTGAAAATGCGGCGGCTCGGTGCGTCGCAACCGCCCGTAGAGCGCACGCATCGTCGGCCCCAGTTGCAGCCAGACGGTCTCGGCCATCGCCAGCATCGCCGGCGCCTGGGCACGCAGGTACAGCGTGCGGTGAAATTCCAGATTGGTGCGAATGTATCCGACCGCGTCGCGCGCGGTAACGGCATCGGCTATGGCGGAATTGATCGCCTGCAACCGATCAATCAACGCGATATGCGCACGGGGGAGCGCCCGGCTGGCAAGCTCCACCTCCAGCAACGCGCGCAGCGCCGCCAGTTCCTCGATCCGTTCGCTTGTCAATTCCGGCGTCGACACCCGACCCGAGGCAGTCAGTGACAAGGCCCCCTCAGCCACAAGCCGCCGCACGGATTCGCGGGCTGGCGTCATGGATACGTCGAACTCCCTGCCGATCCCGCGAAGGGTAAGCGCCATGCCCGGCTCGATTTCACCATGCATGATGCGCGTGCGCAGGGTTCGGTAAACCCTGTCATGGGCGGCAACAAGAGGTGATTCCGTCGGGCGCGTGCTGATCATGCGCTTTTGTGATCACAAAACATCGACAGGTCAAGCAGGCCCGTCAAAACCGATACCGATGCAGCGTCGCGCCCTCTTTGCGCAGCCAGCGCCGCTCGGCATTGCACGGGCCATGGAGGCGCTCGACCGTCGCCCAGAACGCCGGCGAGTGGTTCATCTCGGCGAGATGCGCCACCTCATGCGCCGCCACATAGTTGAGGATTTCCGGTGGCGCCAGGATCAGTCGCCAGGAATACATCAGCCCGCCATCCGATGTGCACGACCCCCATCGAGACCGTGTGTCCCGCAGCGTAATCCGCTTGTAGTCCCGACCCAGCCGACCCGCATAGAGGTCACTTGCCGAGGTGAGCCGATCCCGCGCCAATTCCCTGAGCCACGCTTGCAAACGACGGCCAACGCCATCCTGGGGCACGCAAATCTCGCCCTCGCGATACGTGATCCGCCGTCCGCGCGCGGCAACGATTCGACACATCCGTCCTTCGATGGGCAAACGCGCTCCGGGCTGCACCGGCGCTTCTTCCGGCCGTTTGTCGAGATGATCGCGGATCCACTCGGCCTTGGACGCCGCGAACTCCAGCGCCTCGGCCTCTTTCGCCCCGCTGGGCAGCGTCAACGTCACGCGACCGTCAAGCCGCGAGATTCGCAGGCTGATCCGCCGCGCCCGCCCCGAGCGCCGCAGCGTCAGGGCGACCGGAGGCGCTCCGGGTAGGACGTGTTCCGCCATGTTGCATCCTCCAACTGGGACTAAAGCCTTTGACAGTGCCCAATTCATATGGCACGTGACCGGAATCGTCGATGCGACTCAGCAGATTATCAAGGGGATAAACATGCCCAACGAAGAATGGGGCACCAAACGCCTGTGCCCGACAACCGGTAAACGGTTCTACGACCTGAACAGAGACCCGATCGTCAGCCCCTACACGGGCGAAATCGTCGAGATCGTCGCCGGCAAGAGCCGGATGATTTCCGCCGACTCCGAGGATGCCGAAACGCTCAAGGCCAAACAGAAGATCGATGGCGATGATGATGCGGTTCTGGAAGATGACGACGTGGATGTCGATCTGGATGACGACCTTCTCGAGGACGATGACGACGATGATGATGTCTCGCTCGACGACATCGCGGACGTCCCTGTCGAAGAGGAAGAGTAACCCTAAAATCGTTCCGGGCGGGTTATTTTGCACTTGATCCCGCCCGATGTAACGCCTAGACACCACGTCACGTTCGGGGCCTTAGCTCAGCTGGGAGAGCGCTTGCATGGCATGCAAGAGGTCAGGAGTTCGATCCTCCTAGGCTCCACCATTCTACATTTGATAAACACCCCATAATAGTTCCTTTTTGGCAGCACAGTTTGCCTTTTTGTCGGGATGGCAAGACAAAGCGTCGCTTTTGATCCACATCCGCCGTTGACCTCCAATGGCGATGCTGCGGTGCGGTCCGTCATTCCTACCGTTCGCTGCGGCTGCGAATTTCAGTGATGGGCGAACTCACACAATGCGGACGGAGCGAACGTTGGCCTGATTTTTCTTGAAGGTGGCGTCGGTATCTTCTACCGATGGCATCCATGACACATCTGGTAATCGCATACGTGAAGGTTTGGTGGCCCGTCAGTTAGAGGGCGGCTCAAGCAGTATGTAATTTTGGCCGCCGTTTCGGGCGGCCTTTTTGTTTCTCCGACTCGACAACGGCGCACAATCATCGAGCGGAGAAAACCATGGACATAAGCGTCATCCCAGTCGTTGCCAGATTTTCACTTGTGGCAACGATTACACCCGGACCAAACAACATCATGGTAATGACATCAGGGGCGAATTTCGGATTTCGCCAAACGACCCCGCATTTGCTGGGGATCGTGATCGGCTTCCTGTTCATGATCGTGTTGGCCGGACTTGGGCTTATGGCCCTGTTCGATAGATTTCCGGCCCTGAATTTTGCGCTGAAAACAGCGTCGATCATCTACCTGCTGTTCCTGGCTTGGAAGATTGCGAACTCAACCCCTCCAGAAGACGAGGCGGAGACGGGCCGTCCACTAACCTTTCTGCAAGGCGCCGCCTTTCAATGGGTAAATCCCAAAGCATGGGCCATGGGGCTGACGGCGATCACGCTTTACGCTCCAGATCAATCCCTCGTATCGGTCGCGCTGATCGCAATTGCGTTCACCGTGATTGGCCTGCCTGCGATTTCACTCTGGGCAGTCATGGGTGTTTCCCTGCGTCAGTTTCTGTCCAATCGCTTCCGACTTCGGACGTTCAACTTTGTCATGGCCTTCTTGCTTGTCGCCTCGATCTATCCAGCACTTTCCTTTTAGGACGGTGTAGTCGGCATGGGCTCGTTCCGGACCTTCTCCGCACCGCAGGATGGGCCAGAACTCAACCGTTTGTGTCACCGGCGGAAAGGACCATTTTGGGCGCGTGGGTTCTGTCAGGGAGTTAATGTCCGGAGTGCGGACAAAGTGTGAATTTGCTGCAACTGCACGAATGGCCGCTTTGAGTTTAATTATGGCCTAGGATGCGTCGCTCAACGATCGACTTTCGAGCAGCAGCTGTCACGACAGTTACGATCTCACAATGGCGCAGAACTGATCAAAATGCCGTCTTCGTCGCAGTAGATGTGCTGACCGGGTTCAAAGAGGACGTTTCCGAACGCCACCGGCACATCAACTGCACCTATGCCCAATTTTGCGCTGCGAACGGGTGTGACACCTAGTGCTTTGATCCCGATATCGATCTTGCGCAAAGCCTCGCTGTCGCGGACCACACCATTGATGACGATACCTGCCCAGCCGTTCTGCTTAAGAATGTCAGCGTTCACGTCGCCCAACATGGCTGTTCGCAGTGAACCACCGCCGTCAAGTACAATCACGGCGCCGTTTCCCGGCGTCCTAAAAGTTTCTTGCGCCAGTTTGGTGTCTTCCATCGTTACAATCGTGCGTATGAGCCCTGAGAACGAGGATCGGCCACCGAAGTCTTTCAGTGGCAATGTGCACATGGTCAATCGGTCAGGGTGCGCGTCGTGCAGGTCTGTCGTGACAATCTCAGTCATGCTATTGCTCCATCAAATGTTTGGGAACGGGAAGGTGGCCCACCATCAGACACCTTTGGGTGCGAAAACAGGTCACTGACCGGACGACCGGTGGCTCCCCGGCCTGCAAGCCCACCGAAACAGGCAGAATCCCCGATGGATGCCCAATTCTGATTTTAGCCGCAGGAACAAACGGCGCGATAGTTCCCTCAAGCGCGCAAGCCGTTGCCAAACACATGCCGCCGGTCAGCGTCACGGCACGGTGGATACGTTCCATCGAAACCAAACGCACCGACACGTCGTAGGAGCCGCTCAGATGGGTTACGCCGTCAAGTGACGTGAAGCCGCCGGGCGCCGCCAACATCGCAACCTTGGGGTTCGCTGCAGCGGCGCTTTCGGCATTTGCAGCAAGACCCATGGAAACCGCGCCAGCCCGTCGGATGGCCTCTAGCCTGGCCATAAACGCGGTGTCCGCTTCCAATGCGTCAGGATGCTCATACCCGGTCTTGCCGAGGTCATCCGCGCGGACAAACACTACGGGATTGGTTGAGTCGACCAACGAGGCTTCGATAGTGTTGCCTGTTGGTAGTTCCAACCAATCGCGGAACTGTCCGGTGGGCAATAGCCGCCCGGTGGTTGCGCCTGCGGGGTCGAGAAAGCTCAAGGCAACCGGAGCGCCCGTGCCAGAGACACCCGCGATGGCCAATTCACCCTGCTCGACGACCTGCCCATCCCTCATCTCAAATTCGCCGCGAAAGAGTTTGTGGGTGTTGGTATTTCGAATGGTCAGGGCGACCGCACCGTCAGCGAGCTTGACCATTCCTGAAGTTGAGGCGAAGGGTCCAACCGCCGACGCGATGTTGCCGCACATGGCACCGTAGTCGGCAAGAGGCTGATCGACTGCGATTTGGACGAAAGTGTAATCCAAATCGACCCCAGACACGTCAGATTTTGCGATCACCGCCACTTTGGAAAGCGAGGACAACCCACCTCCCATTCCATCGAGTTGGCGGCCGTAGGCGTCAGGCGAGCCGAGAACATGGCAGAATATCGCATCCCAGGATCGGTGATCTACCGGAAGGTCAGCTCGATTGAATAATACGGCTTTCGAAGTGCCGCCGCGATAGAAAGCGGCTGGGATCAATGCTCGCACGACATGGTCTCCCTTGCCTGACGCCAGACAGGTGCATCCGACCTCAGTCGGTGTGCTGCGATGTCCCACCCGACCTCTACGCCCTCGATCCGATAGGGAAGCGTCCTGCGCCGCAGTTTGCCCCAATCGGTTTGCTCGATGTGGCCTTCCTCCTCGGTAATCTGGGAAGTCCGCTCGCTTTGATCGTAGGTCTCAACAGAAGAGATGTGGTCCTCCAAGAGTTTTGCCTGCCGCGCCAACGAAAGACGTGCCGATAAAACTTGTCCGCTCACACGCTGATATCGGAGCGCATGCAGAACGGCGGCGGCCATCAGGTATCCCGTCGCGTGATCCAGCACCTGATAGGGCAGCGCGGACACAGCGCTGTTCTTTTCAATTGCCAGCCCCGAACTGCGTTGAACAAGACTATCGAATCCGCGGCGGTTAACCCACGGTCCGGTCCAACCATAGGCGTTGAGGCTCACTGTGATCAGCCCCGGATTGAGTGCACGACACGAGTTCGCATCGAAACCCAACTTATCTAGCGCATCACTACGGAGACCATGCACAAACACGTCCGCGTCGCGGATCAATGTCCTAAACGTCGCTCGGTCCCGCTTGTCGTGTAGATCGAGACCGGCGCACGTCTTGCCAACAGTCATCTCGATGGCGTTTCCGTCCTCGTTCCACTGAGGCGGATCAATACGCAACACATCCGCGCCAAGCGAGGCAAGGAACCGTGTGGCAACTGGCCCGGCCAGAACGCGCGTCATGTCGAGTACTCGCAGTCCGGAAAGAGGACGTTTTAAGGAAACCGGACGCCACTGGCTGGGTTGCGTCGGGGATTTGTCCCATTTGACAATTGGCGCGGCACCAACGGCCTGCCCCTGCGGATGAGATAGCCACTCCTGTGACGTGCGCAGTTTGGCAGCGCATCCTCCCGCTTGCACAATGGCGCGTTCCAGGCTTTCTCCCTCCCAATTGGCGATTTCCTGCACGGCATGTTCAGGCGTCTTTGGCGACCCCAGAGTAGATAGGGCTGCCGCGCGATGGTGCTGAGCATTGGTGTGTAGTCTGATCCAGCCGTCGCGGGTTCTGTAGTCCTGCGCAAACGGGTCCCATTTCGAGGGAAGCGACCATCCCATAGGCGTGACGCTGCTCTCGCACCATTGGTCGACGGCTGCGGCATCAATCGTTGCGCGCGGCGTGTGCCCAAACTCTGACGCGCATAAGGTTTGCAGGGCAGAAACAGCTGCGCGAACGGACGCCCCAGCCAGGGTGCTGACAGGGAGGCCAGACATATACCGGCCACTGCCAACCGACATCGGGTCAGGCGAAGAGGTGTTCGTGTCATCCAGCTTACGCAAATCGGATTGGATTGTTTTGAACACACGGCGTCTCCAGTGAAGTTACGTGTGTATACTCCGACATTGAAAATCAGAAAATCTTGATCAATATAATCAATATGAAAAAGCCTACTTCGCAAAGCCGGGATCGGTTCAATGCTGAAGAAGCCTGCGCGGCTGCCGGCATTTCGGCGACGACGCTATACGCCTATGTAAGCCGAGGGTTGGTTCGCGCGATTGTCGACCCCGAAGATGCCAGACGCAGCCTTTATGACAGGCGCGATATCGAAGCGCTGGTCGCGCGCAAGAAACGGTCACGCACACGATCGGCAATTGCGCACTCGACCATTGATTGGGGCGAGCCAATTCTGCGCTCGGCAGTGTCCCAAATCAAGGACGGTCGGCTTTTCTATCGCAAGCATGACGCTGTCACCATGGCCGACACCGCGGGGGTCGAAGCAGTTGCGGAATTGCTTGCTGGGATTGATCTGAACGCCAGCCAGCGCCCGACTGGCCATGATCTGAACCTCGGCAGACATCCCTTTGATCGCATCGCGATTGTCCTTGCTACAGAAGCTGCTAAGTCAACCGGCCAGGATGGACCACGTCGAGCTGCGCGGCTCATTCAGTGCATCTTTGCTGCAGCCACCGGTGTCGAGGCGCAGGGTAACGAACCGCTACATGCCATGGTCGCCCGCGGTCTCAGGGCTAAACCGGGCGATGCCGACATTATTCGAAGGACGTTAGTCCTGTGCGCAGACCACGAATTGAACCCATCCTGCTATGCCGCGCGCATCGCGGCGTCTACAGGGGCAAATTTCGCATCAGCGCTTCTGGCGGGGATTGCTGTGTTCAATGGCCCGCGTCATGGGCGCATGCCGGAGCTTTGCACGGCTCGGATGGAGGCCGCGGAGGACTTGACTGGGGATCGTCCGCCACCGGGTTTTGGCCACAGGCTCTACCCAGATGGAGATGTTCGAGCAATCGAGCTTCTGAAGATATGCCCAGCGTCTGAAGACTGGCAGAAAAAGGCGGATCAAGTCTTGAAGGAAACAGGACACCGTCCGAACGTCACATTCGCACTGGCCAGTATCGAGCACAAATTAGAGCTTTCGGTGGGCGCGTCGTCTGCCTTGTTCGGAATGGCGCGATCCATTGGATGGGTCGCGCACATCCTGGAACAGCGGAAATCAGGTGCACAAATTAGACCGCGTGCATTCGCTTAAGCCGACAGGAGACGAGCCGGTATCGCTACGCATTAAAGAATACGGACATTGGTGCGTGGCGCAGCATTGGTGATTTTGAGGGCTCAATCCTTCCATTCAAGGACGGATTGAGCGGCCGCAGCATAGACCGTCTCGCTTGATAGTAGTCCACATAAGAAAGGCCCGGCCTGAGCCGAGCCTTTCCGGGGTCTGAGGGCGTGATCGCTCAGCCTGCGATGAGCCCCATGTTTTCGAGTTTGAGCAGAACCTGGTGGGCGCAGTTGTCGACGTCGGTGCCTTCGGTCTCGACCCGCATCTCGGGATTTTCCGGCACGTCATAGGGGTCGGAGATGCCGGTGAATTCCTTGATCTTGCCCTCACGCGCGAGTTTGTAGAGCCCCTTGCGGTCGCGGCGTTCGCATTCCTCGATCGAGGTCGCGACATGTACCTCGATGAACGCGCCAAAGGCTTCGATGTCTTCGCGCACGGCGCGGCGGGTGGTGGCATAGGGCGCGATGGGCGCGCAGATGGCGATGCCGCCGTTCTTGGTGATCTCGGACGCGACATAGCCGATG
>JAUIIJ010000052.1 GCA_030431825.1 Alphaproteobacteria bacterium | reverse complement strand
ACCGAATACATAGAAGCAGGGTCAACGGCGCATCGACAAATCACTTGCAGGGGAAGGCAGTTCATACATACTCCCCGATCGTTGGACAGGATCTGGCGTAATTTAAGCTACTCTCTGCTCCTGCTGATCAGTTGGTTGATATCATTTCTCTGCCAGTAGACCAGCGCCGGTGGCTTGCCGCCGAGGGCTGAGTGCGGGCGCTGGTGGTTGTAAAAGGTCATCCATTTCCGGATGGCCGCCTTTGTCTCCGAACCGGTCTCCCAAGCATGCAGGTAGACACACTCGCATTTCAGGCTCCTCCAGAGCCGTTCGACAAAGATATTGTCGAGGAACCGGCCTTTGCCGTCCATGGAGATGCGCACACCGGTTCGGCGCAGCCGATCCGTCCAGGCAAAGGACGTAAACTGGCTGCCCTGATCCGTATTCATTATTTCCGGTAGGCCAAACCTGGCGATGGCCTCGTTCAACGCCTCGACGCAGAAGTCAGCTTCCAGCGTGTTTGATATCCGCCAGGCCAGCACCTTGCGGGTGCGCCAATCCATGATGGCGACCAGATACAGAAAGCCCCGTCGCATTGGCAGATAGGTGATGTTTGCGGCCCAGACTTGGTTGGGCCGGTCGACGCGCAACCCTCGCAACAAGTAGGGATACGTCTCGTGGCCCTTCGCGGCCTTGCTGGTGTTGGGCTTCTGGTAGATCGGCATCAAGCCCATGAGCCGCATCAACCGCCTGATCCGTTTCTCGTTCACAAGATGGCCTTCGTTGCGAAGATGCCAGGTCATCTGCCGGACACCGAAGAACGGCGTTTCCAGGAACTGCTCGTCGATCAGACGCATTAGCGCCAGGTTCAGCGCCGTCTCGCCCTTGGGCTGATAATAAAACGAAGACCGCGGGATCGACAGCAGCTTGCATTGCTTACCAATGGGTAGATTGGCATTGGCAGGTTCGATCATCTTCCGCCTCACTTGCCGATCCACGGCTTGAGCTTTCGTGACAAAAAATCATTGGCCACCGCGTTCGGCCGCTCTCTCGAACGCGTGGCGCTCGCGGCCTCACCCCACGATCTTGGCGTGCAGTTCTTTGACCTGCTCTTCATCAATCTCCGCGGTTTTCTTGCCGCCACGCTCGAACACGCCGGACGCGTCCTCCAGGAGCGCCCGCTTCCAGCTGTGGATCATCGTTGGGTGAACGCCAAACTGGCTCGCCAGCTCAGCAACAGTCCGCTCGCCCTTCAAAGCCTCAAGCGCGACTTTCGCTTTGAACTCGGGAGAATGGTTCTTCCGTTTCGACATCTCTGATCTCCTCTTCGTCGAAGATCACCAGACAGCAAATCGTAGCTTACGTCAGTGTCCGAAATTCAGCGGGTAGCTCAAACACGCTTGCCACCATCTTGGCCGGTCGGGGTTTGACCTGAAGCTTGTGTCTTCGGTCAGTTTGGCACGAACGCGAGAAGCGCTGCACAACCGCTGGGGCAGGAACGATCCAAAGGATGCGCAGATCATCTTGCACATGCTGGAGTGTCAACGGCGGCGCAAAATCCGGCCACTGGGCGGAGCAAAGGTCGGCCAGTTCGGGCGTGACCGGCGCCTTGGCGAGCGTACTCCACATATAGCTGATGGTTGCCTAGGCGCATTGGTCCGTGAGGGCCAAACCCGGTCTTGGTTCAGGAGTTCCGCCGGGCCCTGCTTTGAGCGAGGCGATAGCTGTCGCCGTTCATCTGCGGGATGCTGACTTGGTGGGCCAAACGGTCGAGCAAGGCACCTGTCAGGCGCTCTGATCCGAAAGTTCCTTTCCATTCTTCGAACGGCAGGCTAGAGGTGATCAGGATGAAACCGCGCTCGTATCTCTGGGAGATCAGTTCGAACAGAAGTTCGGCGCCGGTCTTGCCGAGAGGCACGAAGCCCAATTCGTCGCCCGCAAAGCCGTGCACGTCGCGAAGCCGCTCGAAAATCCGCTTGGCCGTATGCCGCTGCTTGCGTGGTCTCTTCCGGTCTTCTGAAACCCATTGATCGATGATTCCGGTGAACCCATCCATCTCGGGCCGCCGGATCGGCGCTGAGCGCCGATACCAAGGCGGAACCGAAAACGCCAAAATCTTCCGAACGCTGTCACGAGATATCCCGAAATGCCGCGCCGCTTCACGCTGGCTCATGCCCTCTGCGCACGCCAGTCGAACCTTGCGATATAAATCCACGGCGATGATCCTCCCGACCTCCCTCCGTCAAAAGAAGGGCAAAGGTGGACGACTTCTACGCCGCCCGCAGCAGAATCATCCCGCCGCTACCGTGGTCGACTTCCTCACCGCCGATCTCATTCCCGAACGGGATAAATCACTAATCAGCACCCATGGGAAGCGCTCGCGGCTTGGGTTTTGAGCCGGACCTTCTTGCAGCGCGCGCATCTGGCCGGGGGGCGGCAGATAATGATGCGAAATGGGAAAAATGCGCTCGTTATTGATAGCCGCCGTAGGCTTACGAAAATTGGGCATGAACGACGGTGAATAGACATCTTATTCGGCGCGTTTGCTATTCTGCGTCACGGTTCCTGACGGCATCGAGTATCTTGCGTTTGGCAGCCTGTCGGCTTCGGGCATCCGAGAACTCGCGGTTTGCGCTGAGCAGGGCCTGCAGTATCGCGGGGGCATGGCGCGTATTGGCAGGGCGTTGCGGCTTGATGCGGTCGCGCAGGGCGACGGGCAGGTCGCAGAGTTCCAGAACCGGATCAGATGGTCCCAGACGCCGCGCCGCGCTGGTTTCGAGTGCGCATTGGCTTGTCGGGTGGGGGGCAACCTGCTCACGCACCGCCTCGACTATCTGGGCCAGATCGGCAGAGGCGCGGTAGGTTTCGGCATAGGTCCGGCTGTCCATCTTCATGCGGATGGCGCGCAGGTGCTGGGCGTGACAACTGGCCAGCCACGGCGCGGCGGCGCGGGTCGAAAAATACAGTCGGATGTCGGTTCCGGGGTGAGCGTGTGCAAGAGTCTTGACAAGCGCCTGCATGAGGTCGGGCGTGGCGTCATAGCTGCTCAGGTTGCGCCTGCCGGGCATGCGACCTGCGAGGTCCTCCGAGCAGAGCAGGACCGGGCGCGGGTCGGCTGAATCCCAACTGCGGGCAAGCGCGGCGACGTGATCGCAAAATCGGCTCATGTCCGCGTCACGTCGTGACACCGACCAATCGCGCGCCGCGTCGCAGAGATCGGGCATCTCCGGGCGCAGGACGACCCTCAGGTGTGGCCTCAGAAGCTCGTGATTGGCGCGCAATGTCGCCTGGACCGTTGTCGTGCCGGTCTTGTGAAACCCGGCATGGATAACGATCCGCTTCACCTCAGAACAGCCCGTCGGGAGGGTCGGCAACAATTCGGCCGGCGACGGGATCGACGGTTGGAACCGCCGCGCGGGTAAAGGGCAGCAGGACCGTATCCTTCAGGCCGGGGCCGTGAATTTCAAGCAGATCGCCGGCCCCGTGGTTCATGACGGATCTGACGGTGCCGAGCTGCTGTCCCCCGGTGTCGAACACCGCCATGCCGATCAGGTCGGCATGGTAGTACTCGTCTTCCGGCAGCGATGGCAAAAGCGCGCGCCGCGCGAACAGGCGAAGACCGCGCAGGGCATCGGCCTGTTCCTTGGTCGTGATGCCGCCGAGCCGCGCGGTAAAGCCATTCTGCGTGGTGCCGGTCAGGGTGACGGAAAAGAGCTGGCTGCCCTCCTCGTTGCTGAGCGGGGCATAATCGGCGATATCCTCGGGCACGGCGCAAAAGCTCTTGAGGCGTACTTCGCCGCGCACGCCGAATGCGCCTGCCAACGCGCCGACACAGACAAGATCATCCGCCATTCGGGACCCCAATACATATTCCATCGACCTGCTCGCCACCCGCCAGCGCGCAGCGCTCGATCTGTTGTGACCGCTCATAGAACAATCCCACGAGAAATGCGATTGCCGTGAACATCAAGAAGCGTATCAAACGAAACATCAACGGAACCCCGTCTTGTCAGCGGTCGAGAATTGTCGCGGGGCCCGAGCGGTCTTCCCAGCCAACCCGGCTGAGTTCCGGCGTGTCGGAGCTGCTCTCGGGGTATCCCACGCAGAGATAGGCGATCAGTTTCCAGTCGTCGGGAACCGCGAGGTCGCGGGCCAGACACGCGGGATCAAGGATCGACACCCAGCCGACGCCGACGCCGTGCGCGCGAGAGACCAGCCAGAACTGCTGGATCGCGCAGACGACGGAATAGTGGCGCATCTCGGGCATGGTTCGGGTGCCCAGGCCACGCCCCTGCGTGGTGGCGTCGTCGCAGAACACCGCCAGTTGCACCGGGGCCTGGGTCATCCCCGAAAGCTTGAGACTGGAATATAGCTGCGCGTCTTCGCCGTGGTATCCGGCGAGCGCGTCGGCATTGGCCTCGCGGAAATTGTCGAGCGCGTGACCGCGCGCGGCCGCAGACGTCAATCTCACGATACGCCACGGTTCACTGAGGCCGACAGAGGGCGCCAGCGACATGGTGGACAGGCAGGTTTCCAGAACCTCCGGGTCCAGCGGGTCGGTCCGAAAGCTGCGAACGTCGCGCCGCCACGCCATCAACCGGTTCAGGTCGTCGCGAAACGCCCGGGAAAATCCGGGCGTTCCAACAGGATCCACCATTTACTCGGCGGTTTCCTCTGCCGGCGCAGCGGCCGCAGCAGCCTTCTCGGCCTTTTCTTCGGCACGTGCCTTGGCCTTGTCGCCGGGGGTGCCTTTTTGCGGGTTGTTGCGCTCGGTCTTTTCGCGAACGCCAGCTGCTTCGAGCATACGCGCGATCCGGTCGGTGGGTTGCGCGCCCTGGCCCAGCCAGTACTGCACGCGCTCCATGTCCATCTTGACGCGGTCCTCGCTGTCTTTCGGCAGCAGCGGGTTGTAGGTACCCAGCTTTTCGATAAAGCGACCGTCGCGCGGCATGCGGCTGTCGGCTGCGACGATGCGATAGAAGGGACGCTTCTTGCTGCCGCCGCGGGCAAGTCTGATTTTCATGGCCATTTGTCGTGTCTCCTGTGAATGGCGTTGCACCTTGGGTGCATTCGTTTGTCAAGATTTGTGTTTTTCGTGGTGGTGGATGACTTCCTGAATAATGAAATTCAGGAAAGCCTTAGCGAATTCAGGATCCAGATCGGCCTGTTTCGCCAGGTCTTCGAGACGTGCGATCTGCTGCGCTTCGCGCGTCGGATCGGACGGGGGAAGGTCGTGGTCGGCCTTGAGGCGGCCAACCGCCTGAGTGTGCTTGAACCGCTCGCCCAGGGTATAGACGAGGATCGCATCCAGCCGGTCGATGCTTTCGCGATGTTCCTTGAGCAGCGCGGCGGCGCGGGCGACGTGGTCAGTCAAGAGCCCATCCTTTCAGTTTGAACAGGGAATCCCGGCAATGGTCATTTTCCATTTCGACCCCGTGGACAGGCCGGCAGCCAGCCGAACGCTCGCGCGATATAGTGAACGTGCCGCCAATCATGAATAGGCCTCCATGCCGCCATCGGCCAAGACGTCGGGCTCCGGATGCCGATACACGAGACAGGGCGCGTCGCCGGGGGTTGCAGCGTCATCGTCACGGCGCGCACCGAGCCGTTCGGCAAGCGCGATCGAACGGGTGTTGGCCGGGTCGATATAGCTGACCGCATGATCCCAATTCAGCACGTCATAGGCAAAGCCGCGCGCCGCCTGTGCGGCCTCGAACGCATAGCCCCGGCCTTCGGCCTCTGCAGACCAGATCGACCAGCCGATTTCCTGCTCGGGCCAGCCGGCGGGAAACCACGGCCCGACCGCGCCGAGGGCGGCATCATCCCCTTTGCGGGTCATCACGAAATTTCCCCAGCCGCGGAGGATCCAGTGGCCAATAACGTGGCCAAACGCGCGCCAGGCCTGTCCTTCGTCAATTTCGCCGGAACGGATGAAACGCGATCGCTCGGACGCCATCATCGCGCGAAAGACCGGCCAGTCCTGCGGGCCGGGCGCGCGCAGGATCAGGCGTTCGGTTTCCAGTACCGGGGTATCGGCGAGATGCGGGGTCACGGGCGCACCTGCGATAGGCCTGCGCCAGTGCCGTCTTGCAGCGCGCGCCGTATCACGCGGACGCGCGGTTGCGCAGCCGCAGAAAGCGCAGTCATGAAGAGAAAGGACCGCATCACCGTCACTTCTTCTTGCCAAAGCCGGAGAGACCAGGGGGCAGGCCCATGCCACCCCCCATGCCGCCGAGGCCGCCTGGCAGCTTGCCGCCCATCTGCTTGGCCGCCGCTTCGAGCGCCGATGGGTCCATGTCGGCGGGCATTCCACCCTTGCCGAACATGCCCTTCATGGCCTGTTTCAGCATGCCGCCTTTGCCCATCTTGCCCATTTTCTTCATCATGTCGCCCATCTGGCGATGCATCTTCATCAGCTTGTTCAGGTCCGACACCTGCATACCCGCGCCGGCGGCGATGCGTTTCTTGCGGCTGGCCTGCAGGAGTTGCGGGTTGGCGCGCTCTTTCTTGGTCATCGACTGGATCAGCGCGATCTGCTGTTTCAGGATCCTGTCGTCAAACCCGGCATCCTCGACCTGCTTGGCCATCTTTTTCATGCCGGGCATCATGCCCATCATGCCCTGCATGCCGCCCATCTGGATCATCTGCTCAAGCTGCATCTTGAGGTCGTTCATGTTGAACTGACCTTTCATCATGCGCTTGACCATCTTTTCGGCCTGTTCGGCCTCGATGGTTTCCTGGGCCTTCTCCACGAGGCTGACGATATCGCCCATACCGAGGATGCGACCGGCAATCCGGTCGGGTTCGAAGGTTTCGATGGCGTCCATCTTTTCGCCGAGCCCGACAAAACGGATGGGCTTGCCGGTGACCGCGCGCATCGACAGGGCGGCCCCCCCGCGCCCGTCACCGTCCATACGGGTCAGGACCACGCCGGTAACGCCGATCTTGTCGTCGAACTCGGTGGCGACATTGACCGCGTCCTGCCCGGTCAGCCCGTCAACCACCAGAAGGGTTTCACGCGGGTTCGCGACGTCGCGCACATCGGCGGCCTGCTGGATCAGTTCTTCGTCGATATGCAGCCGGCCCGCCGTGTCGAGCATGTAGACGTCATACCCGCCAAGGCTGGCCTGAGTCTTGGCGCGCTTGGCGATCTGAACCGGGGTCTCGCCCTTGACGATGGGAAGGGTATCCACACCGATCTGGTGGCCGAGGATGGCCAGTTGTTCCATCGCGGCGGGGCGGTTCGTGTCGAGCGATGCCATCAGCACCCGCTTGCCGTCTTTCTCCTTGAGACGCTTGGCCAGTTTTGCGGTGGTCGTGGTTTTGCCCGACCCCTGCAGGCCGACCATCAGGATCGGAGCAGGCGGATTGTCGATCTTGAGCGCGCCGGGGTCGCCTTCGCCGCGCAGCACGTCGACCAGCGCGTCATGCACGATCTTGACGACCTGCTGACCCGGTGTGACCGATTTGGTGACCGCCTGGCCGGTGGCCTGTTCCTGCACTTTCCTGACGAAATCACGGGCGACGGGCAGCGAGACATCCGCTTCGAGCAGGGCAACGCGAACCTCGCGCAGGGCGGTCTTGACGTCTTCTTCGGACAGCGCCCCTTGCTTGGTCAGCCGGTCGAACACGCCAGACAGGCGATCGGATAGGTTTTCAAACATGGCCAGTTGGCCTCCGTACCGGTTTCCGTTGCGCCCAACATGGAATGGGACGCCTAAATGCGCAATCGCCCCCACGGGCGTAACACGCTGGTGGAGGGCGATCCCAATGAGATGGGACCGGAAGGCATAACGCTTCCGGGTGTTCGATGGTCGATTAGCCGTGATGACCCGCCCGAGTCAAGTGCCCGGAGCGGGTTTTCGACAAATGCGCCGCGATCAGGCCGCGAGCGCGGAAATCCTCGCATTTGCCGCGGCCATCGCTTCCTCCCGATCCGCATTCAGACGATCGGCGGCAATGAATTCGATGTCGCGGAGCCCGACAAAACCCAGGATGTGGCGCAGATAGGGAGTCGCAAAATCCAGTTCCGATCCGACAGGCGAGCCGCCGGTCGCGATGGCGACAATCGTGCGCTTGCCGGTCAGCAGGCCACGCGGTCCGGACTCGGAATATTCGAAGGTGCGCCCGGCACGGGCGATCAGGTCGATCCAGGCCTTGAGGCTGGCAGGGATGTTGAAATTGTACATCGGCATGCCGATGACAACGGTATCGGCGGCTTCGATTTCTTCGACCAACTGATCGGACAAGGCCAGAACTTCCTTCTGACGGTCGCTGCGCATATCAGCCGGCGTGAAATTGGCGGTGACCCAATCCTCGGTGATCTGGGGCAGAGCGTCGGACAGGTCGCGGCGCAGCGTCCGCGCCGGGCTCAGGCGCTCGACGATGCTGGCACTGAGATCGCGCGAGACCGATCCTTGGTGACGGGCAGAAGCGTCGATGTGCAAAATGGTTCCGGTCATTGCATTATTCCTTTTTCCGATATGTGATCTTGCGGCGGCTCTCTTGGTCCGGAGACTTCAAATAAACCTTGTGTCATCGAACGCAATTGATCAAAAAGCACGCTAATTGTTGAAATTTGCACAGAGGGCGGCGGATGGACAATTGGGACGAAGTGCGCACCGCTTACCAGGTCGCGCGCATGGGAACCGTCAGCGGGGCGGCAGAGGTTCTGGGCGTTCACCATGCAACGGTCATTCGGCATATCGACGCGATCGAGGGGCGATTGGGTGTCAAGCTGTTTCAACGCCATGCGCGCGGATACACACCGACCGAGGCGGGCACCGATCTGCTGCGCGTGGCGCAGGCGACGGATGATCAGCTGAACCAGCTGGCGGGGCGCCTGAAGGGACAGGGAGACGATGTCGGCGGCGAACTTGTTGTCACCTCTCTCGGCGCGCTGTCCGGGCTGCTGGTGCCGGTCCTGACCGAATTTCAGCAGATGCACCCCGATCTCGTGGTTCGCTTCCTCACCGGCGAGCGCTTGTTTCGCCTTGAATATGGCGAAGCGCATGTGGCGGTGCGCGCCGGTTCGCCGCCGGACCAGCCGGACAATGTCGTGCAACCCTTCGCGACGCTGAACGCCGGCCTCTTCGCCAGCAAATCCTATGCCGCGGCGCATGGCGTGCCCGACGGCCCGGAGCAGTTCGGCGCCCACCGTTTCGTGACGCACGACGATGAAAACAACCGCGCACCCCACGCCCGCTGGTTGCGCGACAACATCCCATCCGAGGTGGCGACCTTCCTGGCCACCGACCAGCAATCGATGCAGGACGCAATCTTTGCCGGCGCCGGGATCGGGTTCCTGCCATCCTGGCTCGCGGCGCAGCGCGACGATCTTGTCCCGGTCATGCCGCCACAATCCGAATGGGCTTCGTCCATCTGGCTGGTCACGCACGTGGATCTGCACAGGACAAGCAAGGTGCAGGCCTTTACCAAATTCCTCAAGCAACGCGCATCGGAATGGCGACTGTGACCCCGCAGGCCCAGGGACACCTCAGCATGCTGTTGTTCTCGGTGCTCGTCGCCGGATCGTTTTCACTCGGATCGTTGATTGCCAACGAGATCGCCCCGATGGCGCTGACCGCTCTGCGATTTGCGATTGCCGCCGCTATCATGGGGTCGCTGGCGCTGGCGACGACGGGGATACCGCGCCGCACCTTTGATGCTCCGTGGCGCTATCTTGTGCTGGGCGGCCTCTATGTAATCTATTTCGTGCTGATGTTTGAAGGGCTCAAGACCGCGCCACCGGTCAGCGCGTCTGCGGTGTTTACGCTGACACCGATCATGGCGGGCGTGATCGGCTGGTTGCTGCTGCGCCAGGTCACGACGCCGCGCATGGCGCTGGCACTCGCGATCGGGGCCATCGGGGCGCTTTGGGTGATCTTTCGCGCGGACTGGGCGGCGGTGCGTGCCTTTGACGTGGGCAGGGGCGAGGCGATCTTTTTCTGGGGCTGCGTTGCGCATGCCGCCTATCCGCCGGTCATGCGCCTGCTCAGCAGGCAGGAACCGGCCGCCGCCTTCACTTTCGCGGTGATCGCGGCGGGGTGCCTGATCCTGACGGTTGTCGGATGGACCGACATTCGCTCTACCGACTGGGCCGCGTTGCGGCCGCTGGTCTGGATCACCATCGGCTACCTGTCCTTCTTCGCCACCGCCGGGACGTTCCTGCTGGTGCGGATTGCCGCGGTTCGGCTGCCGTCGGCCAAGGTCATGGCCTATACCTATCTCACGCCCAGCTGGGTGATCTTGTGGGAGATCGCGCTCGGCAACGGAGCGCCTGGCGGGCTGGTTCTGGTGGGGGTTGCGCTGACGGTAATTGCGCTGCTGCTGCTGCTCAGGGACGAACACTAGCGCGGCCGCCGACGGGCGCGCCTTTCAACCGTTCGCCTTGGTCTCGGCGTCAAGCTCCTGTGCGAGGAAGCGCTCGAACGCGTCCAGATTGACGGGTTCGAACTGTCCGAATCCCTGCATCCAGACCGAGGCACCCCGCAGCGCGTCGGGTTCAAGCTTGCACCACTTCACACGACCGCGCTTTTCCTGACTGATCAGACCTGCGCGTGTCAGGATCGTGAGATGCTTGGAAATCGCGGCCAGCGACATCTCGAAAGGCGCGGCAACATCTGTCACGGCCATGTCGTCCTCGAGCAGCATCGTGAGAATCGCCCGCCGCGTCGGATCGGCAAGTGCGGCAAAGACGGTATCAAGGTGGTCGGACATGGCACTGTCATACGCGCCTGCCGCGATCAGGAAAAGACATATGAACGGCCAGCCGCGCTGCCTGCGGCCACAGGTTGCCTGGCTGACGCGCGGGTTCCCGTCTGGATTGATCTGCATCAAGGCAATCGCGCACGACCCTGCTAGCGTTTTTTGGGATCGGTCCGGATGCCGGCAGCTTTGCGAAAGGAGCGAAAATGGACAGCGCCTCAGAGCCTGCAACCAAAAAGGAAGAGCGGAACGTGTTCCTGTTTCTGGCTGTCGTGCTGGCGCCCGCGCTCGCCGTGGCCCTGGTGGGCAGCTACGGGCTGGCGATCTGGATTTCGCAGATGTTCCTGGGCCCTCCGAACGGCTGAGATGTCTCATATGCCAGCAAACGCCAGCACCGCGGTGACCCGACGCGATTTCCTGAAAAGCCGCCTCGCGACACCTGCCCCGGAATTCCGGCCGCCCTGGACGGATGAGGCGGCCGTTCAAGCCGGGTGCACCGGGTGCGCGAATTGTGTCGATGCCTGCCCGCAGAACATTCTGGAACTGGATGAAAATCGCCACGTCCGCGTTTCCCTGCGCGGTGCGGAATGCACATTTTGCAGAGCCTGCGCCGATGCGTGTGACGCACCTGTCTTTGATACCGAGCAGACTCCGCCCTGGCCGGTGGTGGCGGAGATCTCCGGCACCTGCCTGCTGGCTGCCGGGATCGCGTGTCAGCTGTGCACGGATATCTGCGAGCCCCAGGCCCTGCGCCTTGATCCAGGCGTGCGCCCGATGGGGCGTATCCGGCTGGAAACCGCGTCCTGCACCGGATGCGGTGCCTGTCTTGCACCGTGTCCCAACACCGCAATCACGCTATCCGATCCCAGAATGAAAGGGCTTGCCGCATGAACCGGCCCATCCATATCTCCAGCCTGCTCGTGCGCAGCCACCCCTCGCGGATGCGCCGGATCGCCGACCATGTTGCCCGGATGCCCGATGCAGAGGTCTCGATGACCGATCCGTCGGGCAAGATCGTGGTGCTGCTGGAAACCGGCAGCGATCAGGCCATCGCCGATTGTCTCGCGCATATCCAGCTGCTCGATGGCGTCGCCAGTGCTGCGCTTGTCTTTCACCGGATTTGCGAGGCGGACGATCTGTCCGCCACCGCCCCCGAACCTCAAGGAACCCTGCAATGAGCGGACTCACCCGACGTGAATTGATAAAGACCCAGGCCGTCGCGGCCGCAGCCCTTGCCGCCGGTCTGCCGATCCCGGTGGCGGCCCAGAACCTGGTGACCGACGCGGCCCTGACCGACCTGAAATGGTCCAAGGCGCCGTGCCGTTTCTGCGGCACCGGCTGCTCGATCATGGTCGCCACCAAGGCAGGCCGGGTCGTCGCTACCCATGGCGATACGCAGGCCGAGGTCAATCGCGGGCTGAACTGTGTGAAGGGCTATTTCCTGTCCAAGATCATGTATGGCGCGGACCGGCTTACCCGGCCGCTGCTGCGCAAGCGTGACGGGGTCTATAACAAGGACGGGGAGTTCGAGCCGGTCAGCTGGGACGAAGCCTTTGATATCATGGCCGAGAAATGGAAAAAGACGCTGGCCGAAAAAGGCCCTGAGGCAATCGGCATGTTCGGTTCGGGCCAGTGGACGGTGTGGGAGGGCTATGCGGCCTCCAAGCTGATGAAGGCGGGTTTCCGTTCGAACAATATCGACCCCAACGCCCGCCATTGCATGGCAAGCGCGGTGGCCGGGTTCATGCGCAGCTTTGGTATCGACGAGCCGATGGGCTGCTACGATGATTTCGAAAATGCCGATGCGTTCGTGCTCTGGGGCTCGAACATGGCCGAAATGCACCCGATCCTGTGGACCCGTATATCTGACCGACGGTTCAGCCATCCGCATGTCAAGGTGGCGGTGCTGTCCACCTTTACCCATCGCAGCTTCGATCTCGCCGATATTCCGATGGTGTTCACGCCGCAATCCGATCTCGTGATCCTGAACTACATCGCCAACTACATCATCCAGAACGACATGGTGCACACCGATTTCGTGCGGGATCACGTCAACTTCAAACGCGGGGCGACCGATATCGGCTATGGCCTGCGCCCGGAGGATCCGCTCGAAGTCAACGCCGCGAATGCCGGCAACGCAAATGCCGCCGAACCGATGAGTTTCGAGGAATATGCCGAATTCGTTTCGGAATACACGCTGGAAAAGGCGGAGGAAATGTCGGGCGTTCCCGCCGCACGGCTCGAGGAACTGGCGAAACTCTATGCCGATCCAAAGACCAGGGTGATGTCGCTCTGGACCATGGGCTTCAATCAGCACACACGGGGAGTCTGGGCCAACAACCTGATCTACAACATTCATCTTTTGACTGGGAAAATCTCGACCCCGGGCAATTCGCCCTTCTCGCTGACCGGTCAGCCATCGGCCTGTGGCACCGCGCGCGAGGTAGGGACGTTCTCGCACCGCTTGCCCGCCGACATGGTCGTCACCAATCCCGAGCATCGCGCCTATGCGGAAAAGGTCTGGAAGCTGCCGGCGGGAACGGTGCCGGGGTGGTTGGGCAGCCACGCGGTGAAACAGAACCGCGACCTCAAGGATGGCAAGATAAATTGCTACTGGGTGCAGGTGAACAACAACATGCAGGCTGCGCCGAACATGATGAACGAAGGGTTGCCCGGTTACCGGAACCCCGAGAATTTCATCGTGGTCTCGGATGCCTATCCCACGGTCACCGCAGAGGCCGCGGACCTGATCCTGCCCGCCGCCATGTGGGTCGAAAAGGAAGGCGCCTATGGCAATGCGGAGCGGCGCACGCAGTTCTGGCACCAGCTCGTCGATGCGCCGGGCGAGGCGAAATCCGATCTCTGGCAACTGGTCGAGTTTTCCAAGCGGTTCACCACCGACGAGGTCTGGCCGACCGAGCTTCTGGACGCAAACCCCGAATACCAGGGCAAGAGCCTCTTTGAGGTGCTGTTTGCCAATGGCAAGGTCGATAAATTCGGACTCGACGAGGTCAGCGACCAATATGCCAATCGCGAAGCCGAGGCGTTCGGGTTCTACCTGCAAAAGGGGCTGTTCGAGGAATATGCCGAATTCGGTCGCGGCCACGGTCACGACCTTGCGCCGTTTGAAACCTATCACGAGGTGCGGGGCCTGAGATGGCCGGTGGTCGATGGCAAGGAAACCCGCTGGCGTTTCAACGGCGAGCATGACCCGTATGTGCGCGACGGCAAGGCGATCGATTTCTACGGCAACAAGGATGGCCGCGCCAACATCTTTGCATTGCCGTTCGAACCGGCGGCCGAAAGCCCCGATGCAGACTTTCCGCTGTGGCTGTCGACCGGTCGCGTATTGGAGCACTGGCATTCCGGCTCAATGACGCAACGGGTTCCGGAACTGTATCGCGCGGTCCCGGACGCGGTCTGTTACATGCACCCGGATGACGCGACCGACATGAATCTCAGACGCGGCTCCGAGGTCCGGGTGATCTCGCGGCGGGGCGAGATACGCACCCGCGTCGAAACCCGCGGGCGCAACAAACCGCCGCGCGGGCTGGTCTTTGTGCCGTGGTTTGACGCGCGCAGGCTGATCAACAAGGTGACGCTTGATGCCACCGACCCGATCTCGAAGCAGACCGATTTCAAGAAATGCGCCGTGCGCATAGAAGCCGTGTGAGGTGTGAGATGAAATACCTGCAGTTTCTGCCACTTCTCGTCATCCTGATCGTCGGCACGATTGCCGTTGCGGAAAATCAGGTGGCGACCTTGCGCCCGGACGTGCCGCTGGATCAGGATGGCGAGGCGACGCAGATCCCCGGCGTCGTGAACACCGATATCCGGCAGGTGCGCAATTATCCGGACCAGCCGCCGCTGATTCCGCACAAGATCGACAATTACCAGATCGACCTGAACGCCAACAAATGCCTGACATGCCACAGCCGCACGGCGATTGATGTCAGCCAGGCCCCCATGGTGTCGGTGACCCATTTCATGAACCGCGAGGGCCAGACGCTGGCCGCTGTCACGCCGCGACGGTATTTCTGTACACAATGCCATGTCGTGCAGCATGACGCGCGCCCGCTGGTCGAGAATACCTTTGTTGATGTCGACAGCGTTCTTGACCATGTGAAATCCAGTGCGGGCGAGGCAGATTGATGTGGGGCTTTGTCAAACGCGTCTGGTGGATCATCCGTCGGCCGAGTACCTATTTTTCACTGGGTTTCCTGACTATTGGCGGCTTTATCATGGGGATAGTGTTCTGGGGCGGGTTCAACACCGCGCTCGAGATCACAAATACCGAGCAGTTCTGCACCAGCTGCCACGAAATGCGCGACAACGTGTTTCAGGAGCTCAAGCCGACGATCCATTATTCCAATCGCTCCGGCGTTCGCGCGTCCTGTCCGGATTGCCACGTGCCGCATGAATGGACCTACAAGATCGCGCGCAAGATGCAGGCCAGCAAGGAGGTCTGGGGCAAGATATTTGGCACGATCAACACCCGCGAGAAATTCCTGGAAAAGCGCCTCGACCTTGCGCGCCACGAATGGGCAAGGCTTGAGGCGAACGACTCGCTTGAGTGCCGCAACTGTCATTCCGCCGCGTCGATGGACATCACGCGCCAGAGCAAGCGTGCCGCAGAGGCGCATGAGCGTTTCCTGTTCACCGGCGAAAAGACCTGCATCAACTGTCACAAGGGCATAGCGCACCAGCTCCCGGACATGGGCGAAGCCAATCGGGATCACGCAACCCTGCTGCCCGAGGATAAGGCGGTGGCGGCAACCGAACTGCGAACCTATCTGGGCTCGGGATCCAACTGAGCGTATCGCGTCGTCTATGGGTCAGCTGTAAATGTATGTTGAACCCGACCCAACGGCGTCTGTAAGAGCGATCCAAGTGTTCACTGCCGATAGTGAGCTAGGGTCAGGACTCATAACCAATAGATGACGGTTGCTGCGAGGGCGATGGCAGACAGGAAGACCTTCGGACACCTGTCGTATCGTGTCGCAACGCGTCGCCAATCCTTGAGCCTGCCGAACATGA
>JAUIIJ010000051.1 GCA_030431825.1 Alphaproteobacteria bacterium | reverse complement strand
CCGACGTGCCTGATCACATTCGAACGCAATCGCTACAGCGTGCCTGCCAGCTTTGCGAACCGTCGGATCAGCTTACACGTGTACCCCGAACGGCTGGTCATCGTCGCTGAGGGGCAAAGGGTTTGCCCGCAGGCTCAAGAATCCTCGGCGGCCTCACACCCTACGAATACATCTACAAGGTCTGGACTTCAGAACCAGACAGATTCATCGTCAATCCGATCCACCAGATGCCGGGACTGAACACCTAACCTCCGTCAAACGCTTCTGCCTAAAGACAATGAACCGAACTTCGATTCCCGGTGACTAGACGCGGCTGCCGATCATGGTGTCAGAGCTCATCTGCCCAGGGTGGATTGGCGCCTGCACGCGAAACCGTCACTGCCGCGACCCGCGCACCATGTTCAAGCGCCTGAGACAGAACGGCGGGAGACAGGGTGTTCAACCGTGCCTTTTGCAGTGCGCCCAGTTCATAGAGCTTGGCCAGCACGCCCGAGTTGAACGTGTCACCCGCACCCACCGTATCGGCAATTTCGACCCGCTGTGCGGGCACCGCCACTTCGGTGCCGTCGCGCAAGTATCCCGTCGCGCCATCGCCCCCGCGTGTCATGATCACCGCGCTTGGCCCTCGATCAAGGATCAACTTGACCTTTTCCTGCAAGGATATCGGGCTGGGCACGATCCAGTTCAGGTCCTCGTCCGAAATCTTAACGATGTCGGCGAGCGACACCATCCGATCAAGTCGCGCGCGGTAGCTATCGATATCGGTAATGAACTGCGGGCGGATGTTCGGGTCTATCATGACGCAGCGGTTGCTGCTCTCCCGCTCGAGCAGGGCTGCATAGGTATCGGCGCACGGCTCGCAGACAAGGCTGATACCGCCGAAGTAGACCGCCGACACCTCGGCCGATATCTGCGGCAGGTCCGCTTCGCTCAGCATGCGCCCGGCGGAGTTTTCATCAAAGAACGAGTAAGTCGCATGCCCGTCCTTCAGCCGCACAAAGGCCAGCGTGGTCGGACGGCTCGACGTAATGACATGTGCGGTATCGACATGGCTCGCCTTCAGTGCATCAGCAAGCTGCTGGCCGAACATGTCGGTGGAGAGGCCCGTCAGCATGCCTGCCTGCACGCCCAGTCGCCCGAGCGCGATGGCCGTGTTGAACACGGCGCCTCCGGCGTGGGGGACAAAGCCATCGCCGCCTGCCACCGTCGGCGCCGGGATCATGTCGATAAGCGCCTCTCCGCAACACAGGATCATTTTACCGGGCCTTTCTGATAGGAGTTCTTTTCGACAAGAAACCTGTTGGAAAGCGGCAGGCTTGCCGCCCCCAGCGCACGCGCGTCCGGGCCTATGGTGCCCGCACTCACGTCCGGCTTTTGCACCCCGGCGACGGACATCCCGGCCAGGTGGACGCGGATGCGGCTGACCAACTCGGTGCGCATGGTTTCCGGCATCCAGCCATCAACCAACACATGCTCCACATCCACCAGACAGACAGAGGCGACAATCGCATGGGCCATCGCTTGCGCTGCATCGCAGAGCCATGCGTCAAGCTTCCCTTGAGGGATCACCCAGGCGTCGGGCGCGTCCCAGATCATGGTGTTCAGGTCGTCACTTTCTGCAAGCGCGGCTCCAAGTGTCGACAGGGAGGCGACGTCCACAAGTTGCCGCATCTCGCCATCACGGCAGGGCACCGGCATTGACCCCAGCGCGGCCGCGTTGCCCGTGGGTCCGGTATACAAACTGTTGTCGAGTACCAGGCCACCGCCGATGAAGAAGCCGACAAAGAAGTAAAGAAAATCATCGGGCTTGTTCTGGTCGCCAAAGACAAGTTCGGCACCGCAAGCCGAGGACGCATCGTTGCAGACGAACACCGGGAAATCCCATTCCGCGCTGATCTCTGCCGCAATGTCGCGGTCCTTCCAGCCGTGGATTTCGGCCAGGTCGTCGCGCTCCTGTTCCGCCCAGGCCCAAAGCTGAAACGGCAACGCGATCCCCAGACCGGCGATCCGGTTCCTGTGTTGCGCTGGCAGCTTGGCAAGGATGTCGCGTATTGCCTGAGCGGCAAAGGCAACGGTGCCGTCCGGCGTTGGTGTGGGCGTACTGATGTGTACCCGGTGCTTCACCTCTCCCAGAAAGTCGGTGAGGATCATGTCCAGCCTGCGCCGCCCGACCTTCATGCCGAAAAAGAACGCGCCATCGGCAGCGAGGCTCATCGGCACCGAGGGTTGCCCGATCTTGCCGCGCACCGGCTCTCCTCTCACCAGCAGGCCATCCGCCTCAAGCGCGCGCATGATGACCGAGACCGTCTGCGCCGACAGCTCTGTCCTGCGAGCGATCTCGGCCTTGGCCATGGCGCCATGCTGCCGGATCAGCGACAGGACAAGCCGCTCGTTATAGGCGCGCATGCCGCGCTGGTTCGATCCGCGACGCGCCGCCTCTGGCGCAGCGGGCTCACCCCTGACCTTCAAACCGTTTTCCATGACACCTCGGGCTTCCTGGCTGATCTCCGGCAAAACTGACCAGATTGACCGTCAATGTCAATAAATAAATAAACATGATTTAATTATTGACCCGCAGACAGAATCCGATCATTAGGGGCGGGAAAGTTACCAGGTGAAGATGAAGGGTCGGCGCTACGATGACGCTATTCCGGGAGGATCAGAGGATGAACGTATCAACACACAGGCTTGCGCGGGAAACCATGGCGTTCGTACTGGCAGGAGGCCGGGGTAGCCGCCTGAAAGAGCTGACGGATATCCGCGCAAAACCGGCGGTATACTTCGGCGGCAAGACGCGGATCATCGACTTTGCGCTGTCGAACGCGGTGAATTCCGGCATTCGGCGCATCGGTGTTGCGACCCAGTACAAGGCGCACAGCCTGATCCGCCACCTGCAGCGCGGCTGGAGCTTTTTCCGCGCGGAACGCAACGAATCGCTCGATATTCTGCCCGCCTCTCAGCGGGTGAACGAACGCAACTGGTATCTGGGCACCGCCGATGCGGTTACCCAGAACATCGATATCATCGAAGGGTACGCGCCCAGGTACATCCTGATTCTGGCAGGCGATCACATCTACAAGCAGGACTATTCGCTCTTGCTCAAGCAGCATGTGGAAACCGGTGCCGACGTCACGGTTGGCTGCATCGAAGTACCGCGCGACGAGGCAAGCGCCTTTGGCGTGATGGCGGTGGATGAAAGCGACCGCATTCTTGAGTTTGTCGAAAAACCCGCCGATCCCCCCGCGATGCCTGGAGATGAGTCACAGTCGCTGGCAAGCATGGGCATCTACGCCTTCAAAACCGAGTTCCTGATCGAACTGCTGCGCGAGGATGCGTTGTCAGAGACATCCACCCATGATTTCGGCCATGACCTGATCCCGGCGCTCGTGGCACGGGGCAACGCCTTTGCCCATCCGTTCAGCCGGTCCTGTGTGACAAGTTCGCACGAGCAAAAACCTTATTGGCGCGATGTGGGCACGATTGATGCCTTCTGGCAGGCCAACATCGACCTGACGGATTTCGAGCCAGAGTTGGATCTGTATGATCAAGGCTGGCCGATATGGACCTATTCGGAACTGACCCCGCCGGCCAAGTTCATCCACGACGAGCAAGACCGTCGCGGCATGGCGGTTTCATCCATGATCGCCGGTGGCTGCATCATTTCGGGTGCACAGTTGAACCGATGCCTGATGCACTCGGGCGTGCGGGTCCATTCCTATTCCGAACTGAATGGCGTGGTTGCCCTGCCCGATGTTGAAATCGGACGTGGTGCGCAGCTTAAGAATGTGGTCATTGACCGTTCCGTGCGCATTCCCGAAGGGCTCGTTGTTGGCAGGAACGCAAAAGAAGACGCAGACCGGTTTCGCCGGTCGGACAATGGGATATGTCTTATCACCCAGGCCATGATCGACAAGTTGGACCAATGACGACAAAACAGCTTTCCGTTGCCTCCGAGTGCGCACCCTTCGTCAAGACGGGGGGGCTTGCGGATGTGGTCGGCGCGCTTGGCGGGGTGATGGGCGCACATGATGTCGAATGTCGGGTGCTGCTGCCGCTCTATCGTCAGATCGCGCAACTTGCCGAAGGCGCAGAGGAGCTACTGGACGCCGGATCGCTTTTTGGCGGGCCGGTCCGGGTGTTGGCAACCCGCGCAAGCGGGATCGATCTTTTGCTGATCGACGCGCCGCACCTCTATGATCGTCCGGGCCAGATCTACCTGAATGAGAACGGTCTGGACTGGGCCGATAATCACCTGCGGTTCGGCCTGCTTGGCTGGCTGGGCGCGGAAATCGGACGCAATGGCATCGCGGGCTGGACGCCTGACGTTGTTCATGCACACGACTGGCAGGCCGGGCTGACCCCGGTTTACGCGCAGCAGTCGGGCGGCGGCGCGCCGTGCGTTCTGACCATCCACAACGTCGCGTTTCAGGGCATTTTCCCGGCGACCCAGATGGGGCCCCTTGGTCTTGATCCTAAAGGCTTTACGCAGGACGGTTTCGAGTATTTTGGCCAGGTCGGTTTTCTCAAGGGTGGCCTGATGCTGGCCGACCAGATCACCACAGTCAGCCCGACCTATGCGCGCGAGCTGATGACACCGGAGTTCGGGATGGGGCTGGAAGGAGTTCTTGCGGCGCGAAAATCCCGGCTTGCCGGCATCCTCAATGGCATTGACACCGCCACTTGGGACCCCGGCGCGGATCCCGCGCTGGCGCAGACCTATTCAAGCCGCACGCTTGGCCGGAAAGCCGCCAACAAATTGGCGGTACTTGAGCACTTTGGCCTTGAGGCAGACAGCGCGGCACCGCTCTTTTCGGTCATCAGCCGGTTGTCAGATCAAAAAGGGCTGGACCTTGCCCTGCTGGCCCTGCCAGCGGCGCTGGAAAAGGGCGCCCGATTTGTCCTTCTGGGTTCAGGCTCGGCCGAGCTTGAACTGGGTTTCCGGGAACTGGCGCGGGCCTTTCCCGACCGCGTCGGGGTCGAGATCGGCTTTGATGAAGACCTCGCCCACCTGATCCAAGCCGGAGCGGACGCCACATTGGTCCCCTCGCGGTTCGAGCCATGTGGCCTGACCCAACTTTGCGCCATGCGCTATGGAACCTTGCCCATCGTGTCGGTCACCGGGGGTCTGGCCGACACCGTCATCGACGCGAATGAGGCGGCCCTAGCCGTGAACTGTGCGACCGGATTTCAATTTGCGCCTACGAGTGCCGCCAAACTGGGCGACGCGCTGGACCGGGCTATGGCGGTTTATGCGGACAGAAAGGTCTGGCAAAAGCTGCAGCGCAACGCGATGAAACATCCCGTAGGCTGGGACGTTTCCGCCGCGCGCATGGCGGCGATCTACCAGAGTCTTGTAAAGGTCTGAGAGCAGATGAACGATGCATCCCGGATCCTGAGCATTGGCAGCGGAGATCACACCCGTTTGGGTGCGGTCTATGATGGCCGGGGAGTCAACTTTGCCGTCTTTTCAGAGAATGCGACGCGGATTGACCTGTGCCTCTTCAGCCCCGACGGCATGCGCGAAACCGTCCGCATGGCGCTGCCGGATCGCACGGGGTCCGTCTGGCACGGGTATGTGCCAGGGCTGAAGCCCGGCGCACTGTACGGGTACCGTGCCCACGGCGCTTACGAGCCGGATCGGGGGCATCGGTTCAACCCGATGAAACTTCTGGCCGATCCTTATGCCCGTGCCTTTCACGGAACATGGAAAGCGGCCGAAGAAACACTGGGCTTTGTGGCGGACAGGCCGGAACGCGATGCCGGACCCAGCCAGACAGACAGCGCCCCTTTCGTGCCGAAATCCGTCGTGCCCGAACCCGAGATCGCCTGGCAAGGCACTCCGGCTCCGCGCCGGTCGTGGTCAGAGACCGTGATCTACGAGGCGCATGTCAAGGGGCTGACACAGCTTCACCCCGATGTGCCGCAAGAGCTGCGCGGCACCTACGAGGCACTTGGCTGCGGCGCGATCATCGAACATCTTCAGTCGCTTGGCGTGACTGCGCTGGAACTGCTGCCGGTGCATGCATTTCTCGATGACGGGTTTCTGACTGAACGGGGGCTGACCAACTGCTGGGGTTATAACACCCTGGGCTTTTTCGCCCTTGAGCCGCGCTATTTCGGCCCCAAAGGTGCGGATGGGTTCCGCGAGGCTGTCGACCGGCTACATGCCGCGGGCATAGAGGTGATCCTCGACGTGGTCTACAACCACACCGCCGAGGGCGATCATCGCGGGCCGACGCTGTCGTTTCGCGGTCTCGACAACGCCGCCTACTACACGCTGCAGGCAAGCCACGCGCGCTACTACGTCAATGACACCGGCTGTGGGAACACGGTTGCGGTGAACCATCCGTTCGTTCTGCGCATGGTACTGGATTCCTTGCGCTACTGGGTCGAAGTGATGGGAATCGACGGCTTTCGCTTCGATCTCGCGACGACGCTGGGGCGCGAACCGCACGGCTTTGATCTGCGCGGCGGGTTTTTCGATGCAATCCGCCAGGACCCGGTGCTGAGCCGCTGCAAGCTGATTGCCGAACCGTGGGACATCGGCCCGGGCGGCTATCAGCTGGGCCACTTTCCTGCTGACTGGGTCGAATGGAACGACCGCTTTCGCGATACCACGCGCAAGTTCTGGCGGGGGGATGACCATGCCGCGCAAGAGCTGGCAGGCAACATCCTTGGTACGGCTTCGGTCTTTGACCACTCCGGGCGCAAGCCCTTCAGCTCGGTCAACTTCGTCGCCGCCCATGACGGTTTCACGTTGGCCGACGTAACCCGTTACCGCGAAAAACACAACGAGGCCAACGGCGAAAGCAACGCTGACGGGCATGGCCACAACCTGTCGGACAACTGTGGGGTCGAGGGCGACACGACCGATGCCGCGATCCTTGCCCGGCGCGCGAAACGCGTGCGCAACCTGCTTGCGACGGTCTTTGTATCACAAGGCACGCCGATGCTCTTGGCGGGGGACGAATTGGGCCGCAGCCAGCGTGGCAACAACAACACCTATTGCCAAGACAACGAGACCAGCTGGATCAATTGGCAAGAGGCCGACACCGATTTGCTGGCCTTTGCCCGGCGTCTGATCGCGCTGCGCCACGACAACCCGGTGCTGCGTCAAGGCCATTTCCTGCACGGGCGGCAGCGATCCGACGGGGTGCCCGACGTGGCATGGACCAGTTTCGACGGCGGGCCGCTCAACTGGCGGGACGCCTCGCTTGACGGTTTCTGCCTGCTCATTCGCGGCGTTGCGGAAAAGCCCCTGGCTGACGGTGGCACGGCGCTGATCGTGGTCAACGGCGGGGCCGGGAACAATCGGGTGATGCTGCCCGATCCGGGGGCTGGCCAGTGTTGGGAACGTGTGCTGGACACGGCCGACCCCAAAGCTGCGACAGAGCGGGTTGCGGGGCGCACGGCGCAACCGGTATCGGCGCATGCGCTGGTGCTCTTTACCGGGGTTGGGATCACGTCATGACGGATTGGGTGACGGAACTTTGCACATATGTCGGCGTGCATTCGAACTACCGCGGATTTGACGGGCAAACGATCGAGGTCACGCGCGAGACGCAAGGGGCGGTCTTGGCCGCCCTGGGGCTTGAGGCACGCACCGATGGCGATGCGCGCGACATCCTGGCGCGCCTGCGGGCGGAAGACGAAGCACGTCCGCTTCCGCCCGAAGTGATCGTCGAGGTTGGCAAGCCGAGCACGCTGTCACTGTCGGCGCCGGTCGAATGGGTCTTGGAGGCCGAAGGCACCGGCGAAACCCTTGGCAGCGGCAAGGCGTCCGAGGCGCTGGCCCTGCCAGCCTTGTCGCTGGGCATCCATCGGTTGCGGCTGTCCTGCACCGCCCGAGAATTCACCACCTGGGTTCTTGCCCGCCCTCACCTCGCCATTCAGCTTGAGGACCTCGTTGCAGAGGGCCGCATCTGGGGCGTGATGGCCGCCCTCTACGGGTTGACAGACGGGGCAAGCGTACCGCTTGGCACCTATGATCTGCTCGGCGACTATGCCGCTGCGGTGGCCGAATACGGCGCGGATTTTCTCGGGATCAATCCGGTTCACGCCATGGGACAGACCCGCCCCGGAGATGTCATCAGCCCCTATTCGCCCAACCACCGGGCGTTCCTGAACACCTGGCACTGCACCGCTGGCGCACCCGGCGATGGCGCGGATCTGATCGATTACCCCTCGGCGCTCTCGGCCAACGCCCATGCGATGGACCAGCAGTTCGAAACGTTCCAGACGCAAGCGGACAGTCGGGCATTCGAGGATTTCCAGGCGCAGGCTGGACCGCAACTTCACGACTTTGCCCTGTTCGAAGCGCTGGCGGGCACGCTTGGCCCCGACTGGCGCGAATGGCCGCTGCCCTACCGCAACCGCGATGCCGAAACGCTCGCCAGCTTTGCCACCCGCAACGCCAGACAAATCAGGCAGAGCAAATGGGCTCAGTGGCAGGCCGAGATGCAGCTGTCCAAGGCCCAGACCACGGCACGCGCTGGCGGGATGCGGCTTGGCCTGTACCTCGATCTTGCCGTCGGGCCGCGCCTTGGCGGTGCCGAGACCTGGGCCGAGGACAGCGCGCTTGTGACCGGCGCAACCCTTGGCGCGCCCCCCGATCCGCTGGGGCCGCAAGGGCAGAGCTGGGGACTTGCGCCGATGTCCCCGCTGAAGTGCCGCGCCGAAGGCTATGCGAGCTTTGGCCGACTGCTGCGCGCCAACATGCGTCGTGCGGGCATGATCCGTATCGACCATGTCCTTGGCCTGATGCGTAACTTCTGGATACCGCAGGTCGGAGGTGAAGGCACCTTTGTCAGCTATCCGTTTGATGCCCTGCTGGCTGTCGTGGCGATCGAGAGTGTGCGCAACCAGACGATTGTGGTGGGCGAGGATCTGGGGCTGGTGCCCGATGGGCTGCGAGACGCGCTGGCCACCTCCGGCATCTATGGCCTCGATATACTGCAATACATGCGCAGCACCACAGGTGGATTTGTGCCATCCTCGGACATGCGTGAATTGGCCGTCTGCGCCTTTGCGACCCACGACACGCCCACCGCGGCCGGTTTCTTTGCCGCCGAAGACACGCGTATTCGGAATGATCTGGGAGTCATCGACGCGGAAACGCTTGAGCACACCAGGGAAGACCGCAGGCGCGCTCTTGCCACTCTGCAAACGACCCATCCGGTGCCAGAGATACACCGAAGGCTGGCACAGTCGAGTGCCAGCATGGTGGCGGTCCAACTGGATGACGTCGCCGGGAGGCTGCCACAACAAAACCTGCCGGCGACCGTCGACGAATATCCCAATTGGCGGCTCAAGGCCCCGTTCACCCTGAATGATATCGCTTCCTCACCGGCCTTCGCGGACGTTGCGCGTGACATGGCCGCTGCGGGTCGGACAAACCGACATGGATTGGAGAAGGACAATGACCTCTCAGACTGTTCAGACCACGCCCATTGACGGGCAAAAGCCCGGAACCTCCGGCCTGCGCAAGAAGACGGCTGTCTTTCGCGCTCCGGGGTACCTGGAGAACTTCGTGCAGTGCATTTTTGACGGTACCGGAGGCGCGCAGGGCAAGACCTACGTGGTGGGCGGCGACGGGCGGTTTTTTAACCGTGAGGCAATCCAGACCATCATTCGTATGGCCGCAGGCAATGGCGCGGCACGGCTGATTGTCGGTCAGAACGGCATCCTGTCCACCCCCGCCGCCTCGAACCTCATTCGCAAGTACAAGACCGACGGCGGGATCATCCTGTCGGCCAGCCACAACCCGGGAGGCGAAGACGGCGATTTCGGGGTAAAGTTCAATGCGGCCAACGGCGGCCCCGCGCCGGAAAGGGTTACGGACGCAATTTTCGCCCGGACGCTGGAGATCGCGGAGTACAGCATTTCCGATCAACAGTCGGGTGATATCGGCACAATCGGGTCGTACAACGTGGGCGATTGCCGGGTTGAGGTGATCGACCCTGTTGATGACTACGAGACGCTCATGCAGGAACTGTTTGATTTCGACGCCATCCGCGGCCTTTTTGCGGGCGGCTTTCGCATCTGCTTTGATGCCATGCACGCGGTCACCGGCCCCTATGCCACGCGCATCCTCGAGACGACGCTTGGCGCGCCCCGTGGCTCTGTGATCAATGCCACCCCCTCTCCCGATTTTGGCGGCGGGCACCCTGATCCGAACCCGGTCTGGGCCAGCGAGCTTGTGGGCATCATGTCGGGCGACAATGCCCCGGACTTCGGTGCCGCATCCGACGGGGACGGGGATCGCAACATGGTCATGGGCAAGAGCGCCTTTGTCTCTCCCTCAGACAGTCTTGCCTTGCTGACGGCCTATGCCCATCTGGCCCCCGCCTACGCAGGCAAGCTTGCCGGTGTGGCGCGGTCGATGCCCACAAGCCGGGCGGTCGATCTGGTGGCTGAACGTCTGGGGATCCCCTGCTTTGAGACGCCGACAGGCTGGAAGTTCTTTGGCAACCTGCTGGATGCGGGCCGCGCCACGCTTTGTGGTGAGGAAAGTGCCGGTACAGGCTCCAACCATATACGGGAAAAAGACGGCCTTTGGGCGGTGCTGCTCTGGCTCAACATCCTTGCCCGCGACGGGCGCGACATCGTGCAACTGCGTGCCGATCATTGGCGCAGCTTTGGACGAAATTACTATTCCCGCCACGATTACGAGGAAATTCCGACAGAGGCCGCAGAGGCGCTGATGGACGCCCTGCGTGCGCGACTTGGCGATTTGCCCGGCAGGGAAGTCGCGGGCATGCAGGTCAGCACTGCAGATGATTTCGCCTACCGCGACCCTATCGGCGACAGCCTGACCGAACGGCAGGGCGTGCGTATCGGCTTTGCTGACGGCTCGCGCTTTGTGATGCGTCTGTCCGGTACGGGCACACAAGGGGCGACATTGCGCGTCTACCTGGAACGCTTTGTGGATCGCGGCGGCGATCATACGCAGGATGTGCAGGCGGCACTCGGCCCCGTGATCGAGGCTGCGCAGACCCTCGCCGAAATCACCAAACACACCGGCCGACGCCGCGCGGATGTTGTCACGTAGCCCGCCGCTCAAGCCCAAGATGAACAGGACTGGAAACCCCATGAAAGACCTTGAAACCACCGGCACGCTGGCCAGCGCAATCGACTTTCACCTCGCCCACAGCGCGGGCAAGACACCGGACAGCGCATCGTTGACCGACTGGCGGCTGGCGCTTTCGCGTGCGGTGCGTGACCGGCTGGTTGCGCCCTGGTTCAACGCTACGCACCAGACCTACGCGATGGACCGCAAGCGGGTCTATTACCTGTCGATGGAGTTCCTGCTGGGCCGTATCCTGGAGGATGCGGTAGGCAATCTGGGACTTGAAGAGGAGGCAAAGGCCGCACTGGAGCGCTACGACGTGCGCTTTGCCGACGTGGTGGGAGATGAACCGGATGCTGCCCTTGGCAATGGCGGTCTGGGCCGGCTTGCGGCATGCTTTCTCGACAGCCTGTCGTGTCTGGGCATCCCCGCCTATGGCTATGGCATCCGCTATGCCCATGGTCTTTTTCGCCAGTCGTTCGAGGATGGGCGCCAGGTAGAGATGGCCGAAGACTGGCTGCGCCATCAGCACAACTGGGAATTCGAACGCCCCGAGTGCCTGTATGACATCGGCTTTGGCGGCACGATAAAGGAGACGGGCAAGACCACCGTCTGGACTCCGGCGGACATTGTAATGGCCCAGGCCTATGACACGCCGATCCCCGGATGGCGCGCCAACTGGACCAATACGCTGCGGCTCTGGTCGGCCAAGCCCAAGAAGATCTTCGATCTCGATCCCTTTAACCGCGGTGAGTATATGGCCGCCGCCGCGCCCGAAGTGCTGGCCGAAACCATCAGCCGCGTGCTCTATCCCGACGACAGCACCGCCATCGGCAAGGAATTGCGTCTCAAGCAAGAGTTCTTCTTTACCTCCGCCTCGATGCAGGACCTGATGCGCCGCTTTCTGGCGCAAAACGGCGATTTGCGGAGCTTGCCCGGCAAGGTCGCGATCCAGATGAACGACACGCACCCCGCAATTGCGGGACCAGAGCTGATCCGCCAGTTGATGGACATCCACGGGCAGGATTTCGATACCGCCTTCGACATTGCCAATGGCACGTTGCACTACACGAACCACACGCTTTTGCCCGAAGCGCTAGAGGCATGGGACGTCGGGCTTATGGCCAAGACGCTGCCCCGGCACATGCAGCTGATCGAGCGCATCGACGACCGACTCACCGGCGATGTGAAGGCATCAAAAAGCGGCGCGACTTCCCGGATCGTGGATCATGGGGTTGTCAACATGGGTACGCTGGCCTTCACCTGCGCACGCAAGGTAAATGGCGTCTCGGCCCTGCACACCGACCTGATGAAGCAGACCGTGTTCAGCGATCTGCACGCCGTCTATCCCGACCGCATCCTGAACCAGACCAACGGAGTGACACCGCGCCGCTGGGTGCATGGTTGTAACCCCGGTCTGCGCGGTCTGCTGAATGAGCGGATCGGTACCGACTGGGTCACCGATCTGGAGCAGTTGGAAAAGCTTGCGCCACTTGCCGGCGACGCGGCGTTCCGTCGGGAATTCATGGCCGTCAAACAGGCCAACAAACAGCGGCTTGTCGATTGGATCGAAGAGCATATGGGCCTGAAAATCTCGCCCGCTGCGATGTTCGACATCCAGATCAAGCGCATCCATGAGTACAAGCGCCAGCTGATGAACGCACTGGAGACAGCCGCGCTCGCCAATGCCATCCGCCGCGATCCGGATGCGAACTGGACCCCGCGCGTGAAAATCTTCGGCGGCAAGGCAGCACCTGCCTATATCGACGCCAAGAACATCATCCGGTTGATCAACGACATCGCAAAGACAATCAACACCGATCCCGTGATCGGTGACCGGCTCAAGGTGGTCTACCCGCCCAACTACAACGTCTCCATGGCCGAAATCCTGATCCCGGCGGCGGATCTGTCCGAGCAAATTTCGACCGCGGGCAAAGAGGCTTCGGGCACCGGTAACATGAAGTTCGCGCTGAACGGGGCCGTGACCATCGGCACGCTGGATGGCGCGAATGTTGAAATCCGCGACCACGTCGGTGCCGACAATATCTATATCTTCGGGATGACGGCGGCCGAGGTTCAGGCGGCACGCCACGGCTATGTGACGCAGAACTACATCGACGCAAGCCCGATTCTGGGCGAGGTCATCGATCAAATCCGCAGTGGCGTCTACTCGCCCGGCGAGCCGACGCGCCACTGGCCCGTCCTCGAAAAGCTGCTGCGCGACGACTATTTCATGGTCGCCGCCGACTTCGACGCCTATTGGGCGGCGCAGCGCAAGGTCGATGCCGGATTTGCCGACCCTGACCATTGGGCGCGCATGGCGGTGCTAAACACTGCACATTCGGGCTGGTTTTCCTCCGACCGTACAATTCAGGGCTATGCCGATGACATTTGGGGGGTCTCTTCACTTTTGGAGGCAGGCAAATGATCAAGAGCACCTATACCCCCGGCTTTGACGCGACCACCTCAGAGGCGCTGCTGAGCGGCACGATGTCCGATCCATTTTCGGTCCTTGGTCCGCACAAACATGGCCGCCGCTGGAGCGTGACTGCCTTGCTGCCCGGCGCGCAAAGCGTTGAAGTCATTGACGGAAAATCCGGCGAGATCGAAACCACGCTGGAACGGCTGGATGGCCGGGGGTTGTTTTCGGGGCATGTGCGCAAGGGCGTTGCCACCGGCCCTTACCGCCTGCGCGCGCGCAACGGGGACACGCAGTGGGAACAGAATGACGCCTACCGCTTTGGACCCGTGCTGGGGGAGCTGGACGAATATTTGATCGCCGAAGGCGCACATCTGCGGCTTTGGGACCGTTTGGGCGCGCACCCGATGATCCACGAGGGCGCACAAGGCGTGCATTTTGCCGTCTGGGCCCCTGCCGCCAGCCGCGTTTCGGTTGTGGGCGCGTTCAACCAGTGGGACGGACGCCGCCACGTGATGCGCGCACGCGGCACAACCGGTGTCTGGGAAATCTTCATCCCCGATCTGGGCGAAGGCACGCTCTACAAATACGAAGTCCGCGATGGGGCCGGGACAATCCTGCCACTCAAGGCCGACCCGGTGGGTTTTGGCGCGGAACATCCGCCAGAGACGGCCTCGGTGGTGCGTGATCTGAACGGGTTTGACTGGAGCGATGACGACTGGATGACGACCCGCTCTGCCCGCAACCGCCACGATCAGCCGGTGTCGATCTACGAGGTGCACCTGGGTTCATGGCGGCGCAAGGTCGAGGACGGCAACCGCGCGCTCAGCTATCTGGAGTTTGCTTCCGAATTGGTGGACTACGTCGCTGACATGGGCTTTACCCATATCGAGTTGATGCCGATCTCGGAGTTTCCTTTTGACGGATCATGGGGTTATCAACCCATCGGGCTTTTCGCCCCCACCATCCGCCATGGCACCCCTGACGAGTTCCGCGCCTTCGTTAATGCCGCGCATGTCGCGGGCCTTGGCGTCCTGCTTGACTGGGTGCCGGGCCATTTTCCCACGGATGCCCACGGCCTCGCCAAATTCGATGGCACAGCGCTTTACGAACACGCCGATCCGCGCGAAGGGTTCCATCAGGACTGGAACACGCTGATCTATAACTACGGACGCCGCGAGGTGCAGAATTTCCTTTGTGCCAACGCGCTCTACTGGATCAAGGAATTCCACATCGACGGGCTGCGCGTGGATGCCGTGGCCTCCATGCTCTATCGCGACTATTCCCGTAAAGAAGGCGAATGGATCCCCAACAAGCACGGCGGTCGCGAAAACCTCGAGGCGATCGCCTTCCTGCAGCGTACCAATGCGCTTGTCTATGATGCCGATGCCGGGGTGATGATGGCCGCCGAGGAAAGCACGTCTTTCCCGGGCGTCAGCAAGCCCGTCGATCAGGGCGGGTTGGGCTTTGGCTTCAAGTGGAACATGGGCTGGATGAACGACACGCTGGACTACATGGCCCGCGACCCCATCCACCGCTCTCACCATCACCACCAGATGACCTTCGGCCTGACCTATGCGTTCTCCGAGAACTTCATTCTGCCGATCAGCCATGACGAAGTGGTTCACGGCAAGGGCTCGATGCTCTCAAAGATGCCCGGCGACGGCTTTGACAAATTTGCGGGCCTGCGCAGCTACTACGGCTTCATGTGGGGCCATCCGGGCAAGAAACTACTCTTTATGGGACAGGAATTTGCCCAAGGGGCCGAGTGGGCCCACGATCGATCACTCGACTGGCACCTGCTGGACCACGACTGGCATCGCGGGATACAGAACTGGGTCAAGGCGCTCAACAGTTTCTACAGACAAACGCCGACGCTCTATGCCCATGATTGCGACCCCGCCGGGTTTTACTGGCTGGAGGTCGATCAGTCCGACCACTCGATCTATGCCTGGGTCCGCCAGGGCGCGGGGGGCGAGAACCCTGTCATCGTGGTCTGCAACATGACACCCGCGCCCCGCGATGGTTACCGCCTCGGCGTTCCGAACGCCGGAACGTGGGAGGTTGTCTTGAACAGCGACGCTCTTCAATTCGGCGGTTCGGGCCACGGCCCCGTATCCTGCAACAGCCAAGACATCGCGTGGAGCGGCCAGGCCCAGTCCATCAGCCTTGACCTGCCCGGCAACACGGCCTTGTTCCTGCGGCGGCGCGACTAAGCTACCAAGATTTTTGGAACGATTGACCATCCTCACATGCAACTGATACTGTCCCGCGAGTTGCTGTAACTTTGTTCTTCGGCCCTGGCACGGTCGCAGTTACAGGGCGGCGCTTTTCGCCGGGTCCATAGGGTCAATGTCGCAAATGGCGGCGACGGTGCCAGCGTCATGTTGCGCCGTGTGATCGCCCATTCATCGTTTTGCTCCAGCATCAGGGCGCCGACCAGGCGCGTCACAGCGGCTTCGTTGGGAAAAATCCCGACCACGTTCGTCCGGCGCTTGATCTCCTTGTTGAGGCGTTCAAGCGGGTCGGTGCTGTGGATTCTCACCCAGTGGTCGCGTGGAAAGCTCTTGTAAGCCAGCACGTCATCCTCGGCGCGGCGCATCAGCTCTGGACCTGTCACGCTTTTGTGCTGTCAATCGGCACCGAATATTGACCCCTCATTGGCGCCCGAAATTGACCCCTTCTGGCACCACGGAAGCCGGCCCGATGCGGTGTAGCCACCACGCAGCGCAGCCGCG
>JAUIIJ010000012.1 GCA_030431825.1 Alphaproteobacteria bacterium | reverse complement strand
CCATCTGCCCCGTGAACCTGAAACACATTCTTCGCCAGATCGAACCCGACCGTGATAATCTTCGACATGACCGCCCTCCTTTGTGGATCATCGCAGACCCACCTTGGCACATCGATGCCGTCGGGGGGCGGTCACATCATCAAGGCTCATCGCAGACCTACCTTTGCAAACGGATGCCGCCGGGATGGTCGCATTATCCGAACAACACGCAAGAACGGCCTGCAAGGCGATCTACGAAAATGTGCACGCCGGCGACAGCACTGTTTCTTGAAGAGTAAATTCTGAACGTCTAAGACGACTGTAAACGTGAGTTGCCCCGGATGGGACGGGGTGTTTTCCAAATTTGATGCGAGCGTTCCGTCGTCGGGAGCGCTCGGCCAAGGATTTGTACCATGCACGCCACGCGATGGCCTTTGATCGGGCTGTTTATCTACGCCTCGATCTTCTTTCTGAACTGGGCATCAGGGTTCCTGATCCCGATGACGGCGGCGCTTTTGGGGTATCTTGCCAGCATGCCGCTTGAGCGCCGGCTCTCAAGACTGGGCGTTCCCAGCATCATCACCGCGATTTTCGTCGTCATCGGTCTCGCATGTATCATCATCTTCGTCATGTTCTCGCTGGTCACGCCGCTTACCGAGCTGATCAACGATCTGCCCGCCATGCTCAATCGCCTGCGATATGATCTCGCCAATAGCGCGGGTGGGGTGTTCGACAGGCTCCAGGACGCGGCAGATGCAACGGTTGAGGCGCTGAGCGACGATGACGGCACCGCGCTCGAGGTCCGGGTGAAAGAAGACCAGGGCATCGTCTTTCGTATCGCGTCGATCGCGCCGTCACTCGCCGGACAGTTGATCTTTACCCTGGTCATGCTGCTGTTCCTGATCGCCTCGGGCCGGAGTTTTGTGAGAAAGTTTGTTTCGGTCCTGCCGAGCCTCGAAGACAAGAGGGTCGCGGTGCGGGTGGTAAATGAAGTCGTGGACCGCCTTGCCGTTTATCTTGCGGGCATCAGCCTGATAAACGCCGGTCTCGGGTTGTCGATCGGATTGCTTGCCTGGGCTCTGGGTATCCCCAATCCCCTGCTGTTCGCCCTGATCGGTTTTTCCTTCAACTTCATACCTTATCTCGGAGCAATCGCTGGCGCGTGTCTCATGGCCTTGACCAGCTATAGCGCCTTTGGCGATTTCTGGGCGGCATTCCTGGCCCTGGGCGGATACATGGCGCTGTCTGGGATAGAGGGGCAATTCGTGACGCCTTATGTGATCTCGGGAAGGCTGAAGCTGAATCCAACGATCGTTTTTGCAGCAGTCGCGTTCTTTGCCTGGATCTGGTCGGTCATCGGCATGGTTGTCGCGGTTCCGATCCTGGCATCCGCCAAGATCATTCTCGATCATTTCCCCTCAACCAGAAAGATCGGCCTTTTCCTCGGCGCAGAGGACGAAAGCCTCGTTGAGACATAGGCAAGCGGGACATTCTGTCGCTCGGACAATTCGTCGGCTGTATCGATCTTGACCGTGGAGTGGACCTGTCAGGCACCGTCGATTGAATGTGAGGTTCGATACGGCTGCATGACCGATGCTGGCTTCTGTCGCCGCGACGGTTTTTCGCCGGACGCGATCACCCATGTCTTCTGGCTGTCCTTCCTGTCTATCGGGCCGCCGCCGGCAAGCTCGTCCCTGTCGTCAAAGCTCGCGTCGGATCAGATCAGAGAGGTCAGTCTCGGATGGTCTGAGATTACACTTGTTATCCGCGTTCCCACGCCGCGTCGAAAAAGGCCCGTTCGCAGGCCACGGCCTGTTGGAACATCGCGGTGGCGTCTGCCCTTTGTTGATCGTCCAGCTCCGGCCAGATGCTGTCGAGCTGGCCGCGGAGATAGGCCACGACGGCGTCAAATCCTTCACCGCTGTGCAGGTCGATCCATTCGGAAAACCAGAAGGGCAGTTCCGGGTCGTAGTTGGCATAGCGCGTTGCCCATGTGAGATAGCTCCATTCGGCGACCACGAGCACCGCGAGCATCTGTTCGTACCGCCCCGAGAGCCGCGCCTTGGTCATCAGTGTCTGAAACGCGCGGGTGGCGGGCGCGGCGGGCGCATTGCGGTCGTCTTCGGATACCCGCAACGCTTCGAAGCTGCGCAGGAAATAGGTGTTTTCGTCGCTTGTCACCAGCCCGAGAAACTGCGCCGCCGGCACGCCGTCGGCCAGTGTCGGCGCATGCGCGATGGCGGTGGCGAGCAACCTTACGAATTGGTCAATGAACTTGTAATCCTGAACGAGATACCAGCGCATCCTGTCTTGCGACAGCGATCCGTCGGCTAGCGCCTTGCAGAACGGATGATCGGTCGCCGCGTTCCAGTCGTCTTGAACGGAGTGTTGCAGCAGATCGGTGGCACGCATGTCTGAGCCCTCTAGGTGATGGATATGCCCCGCGCATATCGGGTAAGTTGGGTGGCCAGCAGGCCGACGAGGATGTGCAGGACCACCGTCAGGCAGGCTAGCACGATCAGGCTGGCGAACATCAGGTCGATCTTGGCTCGCCCGTTGGCAAGCAGCATCAGATATCCGAGTCCGCGCGACGCGCCGACCCATTCGCCGATCACCGCTCCGATCGGGGCGTAGACCGCCGCCAGTCGCAGGCCGGTTCCAAGACTGGGCAGGGCGTTGGGGATCTGGATGTGGCGCAGGAAGTTCCATCTGTTCGCACTCATCGAGATCGACAGATCGCGATAGCCGCTGTCGATCCGCACCAGCCCGTCATGAAAGGCCGAGGTGACGGGGAAATAGATGATCAGAACCGCCATCACGATTTTCGACCCCATGCCATAGCCGAACCACAGGGTCAGCAGCGGCGCCAGCGCGAACACCGGGACGGCTTGCGTGAACACGAGGATCGGCAGCACAAGACGTTCCGCCGTACGGGAATAGGCAAGCTGGATCGCGGTCAAGGCCCCGAGCACCGTGCCGACCAGCAAGCCCAGAAGCACTTCGGTCAGGGTAACCCACGCGTTCTCGGCGATGATTGCCCGGCTGCGCCAGGCGGCCTGTGCCACCCGCCAGGGTGAGGGGAGGATGAAATGCGGCGCATCCGTGATGACCACCAGCAGTTGCCAGAGACCGACCCCGATCAGAAGCGCCAGCAGTATATCCCTCAGGCGCATGCCTTGCGGCCCCGCAGATAATCGAGAAGTTGCGCCTGGCAGGCCAGCGTTTCGGGTGCGTTTATCGCACGCAGGGGCGGCGTGACGGGGACGGGCCAGTTGCGAGCGCCCTCACCGGTCAGCACGGTGATCTGATCCGCCAGCCGTGCGGCCTCGGCGGGATCGTGCGTTACCAGCAGCACGGTTCGGCCAACGAGGACTTCGGCGGCAAGTTCCTGCATGTCCGCGCGGGTGCCGGCGTCCAGCGCGGAAAAGGGTTCGTCCAGGAACACGATCGGGCGATCTTCGAACAGTGTGCGGGCCAGCGCCGCCCGTTGCCGCATCCCGCCGGAAAGCGTGCCGGGTTTTTGCGCCGCATGGCGCGACAGGCCGACCCGATCCAGCAGGCGCTCGGCGCGCGCCAGACCGGGGTTTTGACCGCGAAGCCGCGCCCCGATACAGACATTTTCCAACACCGATAACCAGGGCAGCAGCAGGTCGGATTGCGCCATATAGCTGATCCGGCCGTCCAGTGGTGCGTCGTCGGTTGCGTGAAACGCGCCGCTGAAGTCACCGCCGGTGTCAAGCCCGAGGATAAGGCGCAGGATGGTCGATTTTCCGACGCCCGACTTGCCCAGAAGGCAGGTCCACCTGCCGGCGGGGATATCAAGCTCCACATCGAACAGCAGCTTGCCATCAACGCGGTGCCGTCCACGCAACAGGATCCCCGGCGAGCCTGCCATCAGCGGTTCAGCCCCATTTGCCAGAAATTGATCTCGAGCCGCGTCGAGCGGGTGAAGCGATCCTGCAACCGTGCCGCACGCGGTGCGCTGGCGAGATCGCCAATCCGTCGCGCCACGGCAGAGTCGATCATCGCGCCCGCCGTGGTGCAAACGGCCTGGTATTCGGGATCGGCATAGGTCGCGATCCACTCGGCATAGGGCGTATCGGCGGTTTTTTCAGTCGCCAGGCGCAGCCCGATTTCGCCATAGCCCATCACGCAGGGCGCCAGCGCGGCCATGATGTCGAGAAAATCGCCCTGCAAACCGGCATCCATGACGTAGCGGGTATAGGCGAGATTTTCATCCGCCTCGGCCGCGTTGAACAAGGTGGTCTCGTCGATCCCCGCTTGCGCGCAGGTCTTGATGTGCAGGCCCATCTCGTGGTTGACCAGCGCATCGACCGTGCCGGCGCAGACCCGCATTTCGTCCAGGGTCTCCGCCTTGACGAGGGCCAGAGACCACGCGCGGGCAAAATGCACGAGAAACACGTAATCCTGGATCAGGTAATGCAGAAAACACGCCTGCGGCAGCGTGCCGTCGCGCAGGCCCTCGACAAACGGATGATGCGTGTACGCATGCCAAGACTCTGTTGCGCCCGCGCGCCAGAGTCCGAAGGTCTTGCCATAGTCAGGGCGCATCATTCCGCTGTCACGTCGATTGCAATCCTGGAGACGGCGTTCACGTTCGGGGTCAGTCCGGCCTCGTTTAGAAAGCTCTCGAACGCGGCATAGCGCCCGGCGTCCAGCGCGGCGGGACGCAACGCGAACCTGGGCAGCGTGTCGGCCCAGGCGCGGGCGTTCAATTCGTCCTGAAGCTCGGCCGAGGTTCCGGAAAACACCTCCCAACTGTCCTGCGGGTGGTTCACGATATATTGTGTCGCCTTTTCGGTCGCAGCGAGAAAGCGGGCGATCATGTCCTTGTCCATCGACCCGGTATTCGCGACGTAGATGAGTTCGTCATACGCCGGCAGGCCCTCTTCCTCGACGAAAAAGCAATTGCCCTCGACGCCTTCGATGTCCATCTGGTTCAGTTCGAAATTCCGGTAGGCGCCGATCACGGCATCCACCTGTCCCGACATCAGCGACGGTGACAGCGACCAGTTCACGTTGACCAGTTCGACATCGTCCAGTGACAGGTCGTGATGGCGCAGGATTGATCCAAGCACCGCTTCCTCAACACCGCCAACCGAGAATCCGACCTTCTTGCCTGCCAGATCCGCGGGTGTCCGGATCGGCCCGTCGGCCAGTGTCAGCAGACAGTTCAGTGGCGTGGCCACCAGTGTTCCGACCCGCTGCAATGGCAGGCCCTCGTGGATTTGCAGGTGCAGTTGCGGCTGATAGGAAATCGCCAGATCCGCCTGACCCGCCGCGACCAGCTTGGGCGGGTCGGAGGGATCCGCCGGGGCGATGATTTCGACCTCGAGATCCTGCTCTGCAAAATAGCCCTTTTCCTGCGCGACGATGATCGGCCCGTGGTCCGGGTTTATGAACCAGTCGAGGATGACCGTCATGTCATCCGCGGCCATCAGCGGCGAAGCGGCAAACGCAATGGTGGCAGTCAGTGAAGCAAGTCTCATGTGGTGGATCCTTCGTTGGATGGCGTATCGCCCATCGCGATGAGTGAAATTTCTCCGTCCCAATAGGTGCGGAGGGTGGTGGCCGCCTGCCAGGCCCGCAGCCCGGAGCGGCACACCATGACGGCACGCTGGTCGCCGGCAGGTCGGGGTTTCTGCTCGGCGAACTCCGCCACGCTCAGACGTCGGGCGTGGGGGCAGACCGGTGCGGGCGCTTCGTCGGTTCCGCGCAGTTCGACGACGAAATCGGGCGCGGCGATGGCGCGAGGGGCGATGAACATCAGATCCGGCTGTGGATCCGGCGCGGTATCGAACCGGAAGCCGGATGTTCGAAAGCTTTTCATGTCGAAGCTGATCAACTGGCCCAGCGGTGATGGGGATTGCCCCAGAAGACTGGCCAGCGCCATCTGCGCCTGCGCGGCTCCGATCATGCCCACCACCGGCCCCATGACGCCCGCGGTGGCGCAGGTTGCGGCGCGGTCGGGCAGGTCGGGAAAGACCGCGCGCAAAGACGGCGCGGTGCCGCAGAACCCACCGACATATCCGGTAAGGCCGAGCGCAGAGGCGCTGATCAGCGGTATGCCCGCCGCGCGGCAGGCATCGGACAGGATATAGCTGGTCGCGAAACTGTCGGCGCAATCCAGCACAAGGGAGCTTTGCCGCACGAGATCTGGGGCATTTGCCGGGTCCAGCGACTGCGCAAGCGGTTCAATCCTGCAATCCCTGTTCAACGCACGCAGGGTGTTCGCGGCGGCGCTGACCTTGGGTGCGCCGATGTCGGCCTCGCGAAACAGGGTCTGCCGGTGCAGGTTCGACATCGCAACGGTATCTCCGTCCACAAGCGTGAGCCGCCCGACGCCCGCGCCGACGAGATATTGCAGGACCGGGGCGCCGAGCCCACCGACGCCGACAACCAGAACATGGGCCGCTGCAAGAGCGGCTTGCCCGGCCTCGCCGACCTCGGGCAGGCAGGTCTGGCGCGCGTAGCGGTTCATCGCGTCGCTGCCAGCCATGCGCGCACACGGTCCTCGGGGTTGTCGTTCAGGGTGATGTCCGTGACCGCGGCGACGATGTCGGCCCCGGCCTGAAAGGCACCGGGCGCACGTTCGACCGACATGCCGCCGATTGCCACCAGCGGCGTATTCCCGATCAATCCGCGCCACGTCGTCAGCCGGTCGAGTCCTTGTTCGTGCCACTTCATTTTCTTGAGGATCGTCGGATAGATCGGCCCGAGGGCGATGTAATCCGGCGTCAGCGCCTGCGCACGTGCCAGTTCCGCCTTGTCATGCGTGCTGATCCCCAGACGCAGGCCCGCGTCACGGATCGCGGTGATATTTGCCCCGTCCAGGTCTTCCTGGCCAAGGTGGACGAAGGCACAGCCTTCATCGATCGCGATCTGCCAATAGTCGTTGACGATCAGCGTGCAGCCGTGGGCGTCGCAGACCGACTTGGCGCTGCGCACCTGCGCGCGGATGTCGTGGGGCGATGCATCCTTGATGCGCAGTTGCACCAGCCTGATTCCGAGCGGCACCAGCCGGTCGAGCCAGTCGGCGCTGTCGAAAATCGGATAGAAGCGGTCGAGTGTCATTCCAGAAACGCCTTTCCGATGACCGGTGTCGAGGGCGCGGCCATGTCGCGCGGTTCCATCGGGTCGGCGGCATGGGCCTGCTGGCCCGCCCGGATCGCGCCGGCAAAGGCCTCTGCCATCGCGGCGGGATCACCGGCCCTGGCAACCGCGGTGTTCAGCAGCACCGCGTCAAAGCCCAGTTCCATCGCCGCTGCCGCCTGTGAGGGCAGACCCAGCCCGGCGTCGATCACCAGCGGGATGTCGGGGAAATGGGCGCGCATCGCCCGCAGCCCAAAGATGTTGTTCAGCCCCAGCCCCGACCCGATGGGCGCGCCCCAGGGCATCAGGACCTCGCATCCCGCCTGCAACAACCTGTCGGCCACGACGAGATCCTCGGTGGTGTAGGGAAACACCTGGAAGCCCTCGTCCGAGAGGATCCGCGCGGCTTCGACAAGGCCGAACACATCCGGTTGAAGCGTGTCTTCCTCGCCGATCACCTCGAGCTTGATCCACTTGGTATCAAACACCTCGCGCGCCATGTGGGCCGTCGTCACGGCCTCCTTGACGCTGTGACACCCGGCGGTGTTGGGCAGGATATGAACGTCGAGATCGCGGATCAGTTGCCAGAAATCCTGTCCCTGACGATCCCGACCGCTTTCCCGTCGCAGCGATACGGTCGCGACGCTCGCCGCACTGCGCCGGAACGCATCGGCGAGGATCGCGGGCGACGGGTATTGTGCGGTGCCAAGCATGAAACCGTTGGCGAGGCGGGTGCCGTAAAAGTCGCGCATCTTCCTATCCGCCCTGCATGGGCGCGAGCACTTCGACACGATCGCCCTCGGTCAGGGCATGTCCATCGCGCAATGATGCCGGCACGAATTCGCCATTCACGGCGGTGGCAATCCTGGCCCCGCCGAACCCTTCCGCTTCGAGCAGGTCAGCCAGAGTGGTGCCCTGCATGTCGACCGGATCGCCGTTAAGCTGCACTTTCATCCATCACCTCTGGGGTTTTGTTGTCAAAGATCAGTTCGGCCACCATCCGTGCCAGCGCCGGCGCCAGCAGGAAACCGTGGCGATACAAGCCATTGGCCCGGATCAGGTTTCCGTCGCGCCGGATGCGCGGCATGTTGTCTGGAAAGGCCGGTCGGCTGTCGACGCCGATTTCGATGACCTCGGCCTCGCCAAAGGCGGGGTTCAGCGCATAGGCTGCGCTGAGCAGTTCGAGCATTGAGCGCGCGGTGACATGTTTGCCTGCGCTGCCTTCGATCATTGTCGCGCCCAGCATGAAGATGCCGTCGCCGCGCGGTACGATATAGAGCGGCACGCGCGGGTGCAGCATCCGGATGGGCCGGTGCAGTTCGATGTCCGGGCAGGACAACACAAGCATTTCGCCCTTCACGCCGCGCAGATCGTTCAAGACGTCGCGTGCCTGAAAGCCACGGCAGTCAATGGTCAGCCCGTGCCTTGCACAGGCGTCCGGATCGGCGGTCTCCTGCACGAAGGTGACGCCGTCGCTGGCAAGGCCGGCCCGCAGATGGGCAAGGGCTGCGCGCGGCGCCAGATGCGCCTCGGTTTCAAAGAACAGCCCGCTTGTGAAACGGTCGCCAAGGTCGGGCTCGAGCGTGGCGATTTCGGCCCCTGCGACCTTGCGATACCCGCTGGTGCGGCGTGCAAAGCGCACAAGGTCCGATTTGTCGCGACTTGGCGACACCACGAGCGAGCCGTGGCGCACCACGCTATCGGTTTGCGCCGCCCACCAACCGGCCGCTTCCGAACCGAGGCGCACCACGGGTTCCTCGGCGCTTTCGCCCTCGCAGAAGGGGGCAAGCATACCGCCGGCCCACCAGGAACAGGCGTGTGGCCCGGGCTCTGCCTGGCGGTCGAACATCGTGATCTTCGCGCCGCGATCCAGCAGGGCGCGGGCAATGCAAAGGCCCGCGACACCGGCCCCTATGACGGTGATGTCCATCATGACCACTGCGCGTGGAAATGGTGGACGGGACCATGCCCATCGCCGATTTGCAGATCGTCCGCGGCGCGGATCGCGGATTGCAGATAGCCATGTGCCGCTCTGACGGCGGCAGGGAGATCGGCCCCCCTTGCCAGATTCGCGGCAATCGCCGCCGAATAGGTGCAGCCGGTCCCATGTGTATTTCGGGTGTGCACCCGTGCAGCTTCGCAGGTCGCGATCACGCCCGTCGCATCGACCAGCAGGTCGGTACAGGTCTCGCCGCTGGCATGGCCGCCCTTCATCAGGACGTTTCGCGGCCCCATCGCCACCAGACGCCGGCCCTGTTCGGCCATCGCTTCGGGTGAGCGCGCCTCGGGTTCGCCGAGCAGCCGCGCGGCCTCGGGCAGGTTCGGGGTCAGGACCGTCGCGCGGGGCAGTATATGGCGGATCATCGCCTCGACCGCCGCATCCTGCAACAGCGCGTCGCCGGATTTCGCGATCATCACCGGATCGACCACGACCGGGCCGTCAAATGTGCCGAGGCATTTTGCGGTGGTTTCGATGACAGCCGGCGAAAACAGCATTCCGACCTTGATTGCATCGACGTCAAGATCTGACAGCACCGCTTCGATCTGAGCGGCGACGATCGCGGCCGGGATCTCGTGCACGGCGGTCACCGCCGTTGTGTTTTGCGCCGTCACTGCGGTGATCACGCTCGCGCCATAGGCACCGTTGGCGCAGATCGACTTGATGTCTGCCTGCACGCCGGCGCCGCCTCCGCTGTCGGAGCCTGCAATCGTCAGGGCAATCGGGGTCTTGGCACTCAACGGCACGTCTCCGGTCGTTCGGGCGTGCCAGCGAGGAGATGAGTTCATGCGCGGTTGCGCGATCTACCCGTTCCCTACGCCGGTATTGCCCGGATCAGGTTCGACGGGTCGGTGCGCGCACCTCTCAGCCCAAAGGGCCCCCCGACGGATGATTGTCTGGCCGAATGCCCCGAAACGGGGCCGATGCGACCTATGTCATGACGTGAATAGGAGTGGATCGCCGGAAACGCAATCCCCAATCCCCGATGCGGCATGGTGAGTATCCTCGGCCAGCCGGAGTGGGGTGCACAGGTCCGCTGGTTGCTGGCCTGTTCGACCTGCGATAGGTCTGAGGCGGACACAGCAGGAGGCGACGACAATGACCCTGAAGGTATATCTATCCGGCGAAATTCACACGGACTGGCGCGAACAGATCATTGATGGATCGCAAGGGCTGAATGTGAGTTTCGACAGCCCGGTCACCGATCACGATGCCAGCGACGATTGCGGGGTCGCCATTCTCGGGGCTGAACCGAACAAGTACTGGCACGACCACAAGGGTGCGATGGTCAACGCGATCCGCACGCGCAAGGGCCTCGCGGATGCCGATGTCGTGGTGGTCCGTTTCGGCGACAAGTACAAGCAATGGAACGCCGCCTTTGACGCGGGCTATGCGGCGGCGTTGGGCAAGTCGCTGATCGTGCTGAATCCGCCCGAGCACCAGCATGCGCTCAAGGAAGTGCATGCCGCGGCGCTCGCCGTGGCCGAAGAACCGCGCCAGGTGGTCGAGGTGCTGCGCTATGTACTGACCGGCAGGCTGCCGGACTGATCGAAACCAGACCCTGCGATGGCGTTTTTTCGCCGCCCGGCGTTTCGGGGAGAAGACGCCGCGCTTTCCCCCTGTTTTCAGCGCATTTTGTCGGCTAGAATTCTGCCACATCGCAGGGATGTGATTTCAATTCGAACTTCGTTCCAGGGGAAATGAAAGTGATTCAGGAATTCAAGGACTTTATCGCCAAGGGCAACGTCATGGACATGGCCGTTGGTATCATTATCGGTGCGGCCTTTACCGCAATTGTCGGCTCATTGGTGTCCGACCTGATCAATCCGATTATTAGTCTTTTCATGGGTGGTATCGATTTTTCGGGGCAGTATATCCTGCTCGGCGATGGTGAGTATTCCTCGATTGCGGAAGCCGAAGAAGCCGGTGCGGCGGTTTTCGCCTGGGGTCGTTTTGTCATGGCGGTGATCAATTTCTTTATCATCGCCTTTGTTGTTTTCCTGCTGGTCAAGGCGGTTAACCGCGCGAGGTCCCTGGGCGAAAAGCCTGAAGAAGAGGCCCCCGCAGAACCTGCCGGTCCGACTGAGATCGACTTGCTGACCGAAATTCGCGACACCCTCAAAAAACAATAAAAATACCACTCGCGCGAATGGAAAGGGCTTGCCTATGGCAGGCCCTTTTCTTTAACCGGGGCAATATCAAACAGGACAACAAAAGGCGAAATTAATGGAACAGTTGATGGAACAACTGGGTGGCTTCGGGCCGCTTGTTCTGAATGCGGCCAAGGCGCTGGTCGTTCTGATTATTGGCTGGATATTTGCCGGCGCCCTTTCGAGCTTTGTACGCAAGCGGGTGAACCGGCATCCGCGGATCGACAAGACGCTGGGCAATTTCGCCGCCAGCATGGTGCGCTGGATCGTTCTGCTCATCGTGCTGGTCGCGGTTCTGGGCATCTTCGGCATCGAGGCGACCAGCCTCGTGGCAATGCTGGGCGCTGCAACCCTGGCCATAGGGCTTGCCTTGCAGGGGACGCTCTCGGATCTCGCAGCGGGGTTCATGCTGATCCTGTTTCGGCCCTACAAGCTCGGCCAATATGTCGATGTCGCGGGCACCTCGGGCACGGTCGTCGATCTCAACCTGTTCTTCACCGAACTGGCGACCCCCGACAATGTGCAGATCATCATTCCGAACGGGCAGGCATGGGGGGCGATCATCCAGAACTATTCCCACCACGACACCCGTCGCGTCGATCTGGTTTTTGGCATCGACTATGACGACGATGCCGGCAAGGCGATGCAGGTCATTCTTGATCAGGTGAATGCCGACAACCGCGTTCTGAAAGACCCTGAGCCTTGGGTGCGGGTGACGAATCTGGGCGACAGTTCGGTTGATCTGACAACGCGCATCTGGTGCAAAGCGGCGGATTACTGGGACCTCAAGTTCCAGATGACCCGCAACGTCAAGGAAGCATTCGACGCCCAGGGCATCTCGATTCCCTATCCGCACACGGTTGAAATCAAGAAAGAGGCCTGATTCCCCGCGGAACCACAAAGATCTGGCCGGATGTCATTTCTGCTGATTGACACCGGCCCCGGTCCTCGCTAATTGGCCCCCCAAGGTTCGGCGTGATAGCTCAGCTGGTTAGAGCACAGCACTCATAATGCTGGGGTCGGCGGTTCAAGTCCGCCTCACGCTACCAACCTTTCCCACTTTTGATACGCACGATTTTGACATGCACAGATGGCCCGCGTCGGCGCAGGGCCGCAGCGTGGGTGTGGTAGGATGTGCGCGGGACGGTGTCGTGTCATGCCCCGCGCTTTGCCGTGGCTTTTACGCGATTGCCTGTTCCGGAGGGCAGACCGGAATTCCGAGCGCCTCGCCCACGGCGGCATAGGTGAGCTGACCCGCGTGCACATTCAGACCCGCCAGCAAGTGGGGGTCATCGGCACAGGCCTGTTTCCAGCCCTTGTCCGCGAGCGCCAGCATGAATGGCAGCGTCGCATTTCCCAGCGCGATGGTCGATGTTCTGGCCACGGCGCCCGGCATGTTGGCGACGCAATAGTGCATCACGCCGTCAACTTCATAGATCGGATCGCTGTGGGTGGTTGCCCTCGAGGTTTCAAAGCATCCGCCCTGATCGATGGCCACGTCGACCAGCGCGGCACCGGGTTTCATGCTGCCCAACTGGGCGCGTGTCACCAGCTTGGGGGCCGCTGCGCCGGGAATCAGCACGGCACCGATCACCATGTCCGCCTGCGGCAGCAGCTCATCCATCAGACCCGCCGTTGAATACCCGGTCTTGAACACGTCGCCGAACACATCGTCGAGATATCGCAGCCGTGGCAACGACCGGTCGAGCACAGTGACATCCGCGCCCATCCCCGCCGCGACGCGCGCCGCATGGGTTCCGACCACGCCGCCGCCGATCACGATGATGCGCGCTGGCCCGACACCGGGCACGCCCCCCATCAACACGCCGCGCCCGCCATTTGCCTTTTGCAGCGTCCATGCCCCGACCTGCGGCGCAAGGCGGCCTGCAACCTCTGACATGGGGGCCAGCAGGGGTAGCCCGCCCTGACGGTCGGTCACCGTTTCATAGGCAATGGCGGTACATCCGCTGTCGAGCAGGTCGCGGGTTTGCTCCGGATCGGGGGCAAGGTGCAGGTAGGTGAACAACACCTGACCCTCGCGCAGCATCTTGCGTTCGACGGCTTGCGGTTCCTTGACCTTGACGATCATCTCGGCCTGGTCGAACACCTCCGCTGCGGTCCCTGCGATTGTGGCACCCACGGCGGCATAGGCCGCGTCGTCAAACCCGGCACCGATACCGGCTTGCGTTTCAATCAGAACCTCGTGCCCGTGTGAGATGGCTTCCTGGGCAGCGTTCGGGGTGATCCCGACGCGAAATTCCTGGGGTTTGATTTCCTTTGGGCAGCCAAGCTTCATGACAAATCCTGTTTAGAGTTTCGGTATGAAGCGAGTATTGAACGATGTGGCCGCAAGGTTCGTGATTTTGTTACTGGCGGGCTGCGGAAAAATCGAATAATCTTGCGGAATTTCGTCGAATAACGCAAAGGAGTTGCGCGAATGGGGCTAGACGCGCTCGACCGGCGCATTCTCGCTGTTCTACAGACATCGGGCCGGATTTCCAATTCGGACCTGTCGGACAAGGTCAATTTGTCGCCTTCCGCCTGCCATCGCCGGGTGCAGCGCCTGGATGCAGATGGCTATATCCGCGACTATGTGGCGCTGCTGGACGCGCGCAAGATGGGCGTGGGCACCACCGTTTTTGTCGAGATCACGTTGCAGGGACAGGCCGATGAGGTGCTCGACGCCTTTGAAAAGGCGGTGTCGCGCATTCCGGATGTGCTTGAATGTCACCTGATGGCGGGATCGGCGGATTACCTGCTCAAGGTCGTGGCCGAGAATACCGAGGATTTCGCGCGTATCCATCGCCAGTTTCTCGCGCGATTGCCGGGCGTGGTACAGATGCAAAGCAGCTTTGCCCTGCGCACGGTTTTCAAGACGACCGCGCTGCCGGTGTGATGTAAGGGTCTCTATGGTGAGAGGCCGATGCGGTCAGGCGCGCGCATATCCCCGATCAATGGCGCGATTGCGGTATCTGTCGGCTGCGATCGAAGCATCGCGCAGATTGCCAAAGACATTGATGACCCCGTGTCCACGCCCCCTCGCCACGCCCCATTCCCGCAATACCGATACTTCGCCAAACAGGTTCATCGCGATCTCGACGCGATAGAACCGCGGCGCGCGGCGGGGTGTTTGGCGATAGAGCAGACAGATGGCCATGCACAGATCTTAGGATGCCGGATCCTGCCCGGCAAGAGCCAAAATCCCGGTGTTTCAACTCCAGGTGACGTCGCCCAGAAATATGTAGCCGGCACCGTAGATCGTCTTGATCAGGCGGGGGTTCTTGGGATCTTCGCCAAGCTTTGTGCGCAGCCGCGAGATGCGCACATCCATCGCGCGGTCAAAACTCTCGCCCGCGGCACCGCCGAGACTCTCCTGCATCTGCGCGCGGCTGATCAGGCGTTTGGGGCTGTCCAGAAACAGGCGCAAAACCTCGGCCTCGGCGTGGGAAAACGTGGTTTCCCGGCCCGCCGAGTCTTCCAGCGTGTAACGTTCGAAATGCGCGATCCATCCGTTGAAATGCGCGGTGTTTCCCGTCGGGGGCGTGACGCGGTTGCTGCGCAGGCGGGCGCGGATGCGCGCGACGACCTCGGCGGGGTCGAACGGTTTGGTGATATAGTCGTCGGCCCCCAGTTCAAGCCCCGCAACGCGGTCCTGCACCTGGGCGCGGCCGGAAATGATGATCACCGATGCGCCCTGTTCCAGCGCCAGCCGATGCACAAGGGCCAGCCCGTCGGTATCCGGCAGCGACAGATCGACAAGGCAGACATCCGGAGTGGCATGTTTCAGCGATGCCTCGAATTCCCGGGCGCGCGCAAAGCTCTGGGTGCGAAAACCCGCCTCGCTCAGGACCTCGCCCAGCATCCGCCGGATCTCGGGTTCGTCATCGAGTATCGTGACAAAGGGTTCGCTCATGCGGCAGCCTCCGGCTTGATCAGTGCCGCGAGCTGGGCGGCGGAAAACGGTTTGTGCAGGACCGGTGCGACCGCGAGTGCCGCCACATGCAAAGGATCGTCTGCAGGGAGCGAGGTCATCAGGACACAGGGCAGCTTGCCGCTGTCCAGCCGGTCGACCAGATCAAGCCCCGTGCCGCTTCCGCGCAGGTTGATGTCGGACAGGACCAGCGAAATGTCTTCAACATCGGCAATCAGCGCCGCGGCTTCGTCAACCGAGGTGGCCTCGATCACCGCATGTCCGAGGTCGATCAGCATGTCGCGAAAGGTGGCGCGCAGCGCCTCGCTGTCCTCGACCAGAAGGGTCAGCCCGCCGCTGGTCGTCGGGGCGGCGCGATAGGGCAGACGCAATGTGACGCTGGCCCCCGTGATGGTGTTGCCAAGTTGCAGATCGCCTCCCGCCAGTTTGGTCATGTCATAGACCATGGGCAGGCCAAGACCGCTGCCTTCGCCGCCCTTGGTCGTGAAGAACGGGTCCAGCGCCTTGTCCAGCGCATCAGGCGAAAAGCCGGGGCCGGTATCGGATACCATGATTTCGATCCAGGTCTGGTCGATGCAATGGGCGCTGATGGTGATCTGGCCGGCGGCGCCGCAGGCATCCCGTGCGTTCAGGATGAGGTTGAGCAGCGAATCCTGCAACAGACCGGCATCCAGCAACAGCAGTTCATCGGGCATGTGGTCAAGGACGGTCAGGCCCATGGCCTGTGGCATGCTCGGGGTCGCCAGAAGCTTGAGATCAGAGAGCAGCACATGCATGTCGGTCGCCTTGGGGCGCAGGGTTCGCCCGCTGGTCATGTCGGCAAGCCGGTTGAGAAGTCGTCCGCCGCGTCGCGCCGCCGACTGGGTTGCGGACACGAGGTCGCTGGCGTCGGGGGGCAGTGTCATCCGGGCGAGCCTGGACTGCATTCCAAGGATGATTGTCAGCAGATTGGAAAAGTCATGGGCAAGCCCGCGGGTCATCTGCGCGGCGAGGGCACGCCTGTGCGATTGCTGCAGCGCAACCCGCGCCTGGGTCTCGCCGGTGACATCCATCGACAGGATATAGACCCCGCCGGTGCCATCCGGGGTAAAGGCCACGCGGATACGCCGGGCGCTGTGGTTCTCGGTAAATTCGAACACCGGGCTTTCCCCGGCATAGGCGGCGGTCAGATGTGGTGCGATCCGTTCGAAGGCCGATGCGCCCAAGGCGTCGCCAATGTGCATCCCGACGATGTCCTGGGGGCGGCCGGGCATGACGCTGGACAGGCGGCGATTGGAATAGGTGTAGAGCCCCCGGTGATCCACATGCGCGATATGGGCGGGCATCATTTCGGTGGTGAGCCGCGTTCGCGCTTCGATCTCTGTCAACTGGCGTTTCGCTTCTTCCAGCGCCGTAATGGTCGCAGCCAGTTCGCGGTTGGTCGCGGCGAGGTCTTCGGCATGGGTCAGCACCTGGTCGCTCAACTCTTCGGAACGGGCGCGCAACAACGCTTCGGACCGCTTGGCGCGGGAAATATCGGTGTAGACCGTGACCCATCCCCCCTGAGGCAGCGGTGAACCTTCGATCGATATGGTCTGGCCGTTGGGCCGCACACGTTCGACATAATGCGGTTCAAAGGCCCGCGCCTGCTCAACCCGCTGGCGCACCGCGGTTTCGACATCCTCGTCGGTGCCGTATTCGCCCTTGCTCGCCATATGTCGGATGGTGTCGTCAAAACGGGCACCTGTCCGAACCAGATGATCGGGCAGATCGAACATTTCCTGGAACCGGTTGTTGCAGACTGCGAGACGCAGGTCGCTGTCATAGATCGAAAGGGCCTGGGCGATCAGGTTCAGCCCGACGGTCGTCATCGCCTTTGTCTGGTCGGCAGGGGCGGGGATGGCCTTGGTCTCCTTTGCGGCTGGGCCGGATCATTTAACCATGCTGTCCGGCCCAGTCCAAGGCGTCTTGCAGCCGATCGCGGCCTGTTACAATTCGAAAGATTTGCGAAATCATCAGGAAAAACTTGCCGACGAGTGTCGCGTCAGATTGCAAGCGACGAGGTCGCAAGAAAAAAACAATCAGGGGCCGGCCAGACAGCCGGTCGTGGGAGGAATAAGACTTGGCTCAGTCGCTGACAGGCGCCGGAGGATTGCAATCCGTCCCGGCGCTGCTTCATCGCAATGCAACCGAATACGGTTCACGTCCCGCATATCGGGAAAAGGAATTCGGCATCTGGCAAAGCTGGACCTGGGCAGAGACCGCCGCGGAAATCGAGGCGCTTGCGCTCGGGTTGATCAACATGGGCGTGAACGAGGGCGATTTCATCGCCATCATCGGACGCAACCGACCCTATCTCTATTGGTCGATGGTTGCGGCGCAGATGGTGGGTGCGATTCCTGTGCCGCTCTATCAGGACGCCAACGCCGAAGAGATGGCCTATGTACTCGGGCATTGCGGCGCGCGTTTCGTGATCGTCGGGGACCAGGAGCAGGTCGACAAGGTGATCGAGGTGCAGGAGCAACTGCACCAGTTCGAGCACATGATCTATCTGGATCCGCGTGGAATGCGCAAATATGACCACACGCACCTGCACCAGTATTCCCATGTTCAGGACCAGGGCCGCGCCGCGCGCGATGAGCTGTCGGGCGAACTCGAGCGCCGGCGCGAGAAGCCCGATTACGACACAACCTGCGTGATGCTCTATACTTCGGGCACGACGGGCAAGCCCAAGGGCGTGGTCCTGTCCAACCGCAATGTCATCGAGACGGCGAAAGCGTCGTCGGATTTCGACAAGCTGCGGCAGGATGACGAAATTCTCGCCTATCTGCCGATGGCATGGGTTGGCGATTTCATCTTTTCCATCGGTCAGGCCTATTGGTGCGGTTTCTGCGTGAATTGCCCGGAAAGCGCGGACACGATGATGACCGACCTGCGCGAGATCGGTCCGACCTATTACTTTGCACCGCCACGGGTGTTCGAGACACAGCTGACCAACGTGATGATCCGGATGGAAGATGCCGGCGCGGTGAAGCGCAAGATGTTCGATCACTACATGGCACATGCGCGCAAGGTCGGTCCGGCGATACTGGATGGCAGGCCGGTCAGCGCGGCGGACAGGCTCAAGTACCGCATCGGTGACATGCTGGTCTATGGTCCGTTGAAAAACACGCTCGGCTTTTCGCGGGTGCGGGTCGGTTATACCGCCGGCGAGGCGATCGGTCCCGAGATTTTCGATTTCTACCGTAGCCTGGGCATCAACCTGAAACAGCTTTACGGGCAGACCGAAGCGACGGTCTTCATCACGGCGCAGCCCGATGGTGAAGTGCGGTCCGACACGGTGGGAGTTCCATGCCCGGGGGTCGAGATCAGGATCGCCGACAGCGGTGAGGTGTTCTATCGCAGCCCCGGCGTTTTCGTGGAATATTACAAGAATGCCGAAAGCACCGCGGACACCAAGGATCCGGAAGGCTGGGTTGCGACGGGTGATGCCGGTTTCATCGAAGAGGAGACCGGGCATCTGCGCATCATCGACCGTGCCAAGGATGTGGGCAAGATGGCCGATGGCAGTCTGTTCGCGCCGAAATACGTGGAAAACAAGCTCAAGTTCTATCCGAACGTGTTGGAAGCGGTGGTGTTCGGCAACGGGCGCGACCAGTGCACGGCCTTCATCAATATCGACCTGACGGCGGTGGGCAACTGGGCCGAACGCAACAATGTCGCCTACGCGTCCTACCAGGAACTCGCGGCGCATCCGCAGGTGATGGATACGATCCAGAGCCATGTGGAAGAGGTGAACCGGTCGGTGGCCGAGGATCCGATGCTGTCGGGGTGCCAGGTGCACCGGTTCGTGGTGCTGCACAAGGAACTGGATGCCGACGATGGCGAACTGACGCGCACCCGCAAGGTGCGCCGCCGCATTGTCGAGGAAAAATACGCGGATATCGTGGCGGCGCTCTATGACGGGTCTCCACAGGTCAGCACGGAGACCGAAGTGACCTACGAGGACGGACGCAAGGGCAGCATCAGGGCGACGCTCGAGATACGCGATGCCAGGGTCGTTCCGGTGGTGCCGCAGAAGGTCGCTGCGGAATGAGGTCCGATGAGCCGGCGCTCGACCTGCGGTCGTCGCCCCGCCCACCGTCCCGTCGAAGGAAAGGAAAGTCCGATGCTTGATGCGTCCGAAGGATACACCACCGCGGATGGCCGCAAGATCGGCGGCGTGGTGATGGAGATGAAGAACATCACCCTGCGCTTTGGCGGTGTGAAGGCGATCACCGATATCAGTTTCGATATTCGCGAAGGCGAAATACGTGCCATCATCGGGCCGAACGGCGCGGGCAAGTCGTCGATGCTGAACGTGATGTCCGGTTTCTACGTGCCGCAGGAGGGCGAGGTCTGGTTTCGCGGCAAGCCGCGTCCGCAGATGAAGCCCTATGAGGTGGCCCGCCAGGGGATCGCGCGGACCTTTCAGAACATCGCACTGTTTGAGGGGATGAGCGTGCTGGACAATGTGATGACCGGCCGGCTGACCCACATGACGACGGGGATGTTCACGCAGGCCCTGTGGAAGGGGCGCGCCGAGACCGAAGAGACCGCGAACCGTGAGATTGCGGAAAAGATCATCGACTTCCTCGAAATCCAGGCGATCCGCAAGACACCGGTGTCGCGGCTGCCTTACGGGTTGAAGAAGCGGGTCGAGCTGGCCCGGGCGCTGGCCGCCGAGCCCAAGCTGCTGCTGCTCGATGAGCCGATGGCGGGGATGAACGTCGAGGAAAAAGAGGACATGAGCCGCTTTATCCTGGACGTGAATGATGAATTCGGCACCACCATCGCGTTGATCGAACACGATATGGGTGTGGTCATGGACCTGTCCGACCGCGTGGTGGTGATGGATTATGGCAAGAAGATCGGCGACGGCACGCCGGACGAGGTGCGCAGCAACCAGGAGGTGATCGATGCATACCTGGGGGTGGAACATGACTGAGCGGGCAGCAGCGACAGGGGGGCAGGCACATGTCTGAGCAATTCGTTTTTGCATTGGAGGTCACGCTCAACGGGCTGATGGCCGGGGTGCTCTATGCCCTGGTCGCGTTGGGTTTCGTGCTGATCTACAAGGCCAGTGGCATTTTCAACTTTGCCCAGGGGGTCATGGCGCTCTTCGCGGCGATGACGCTGGTGGGTATCATGGACGGGCAGGTGCCGTTCTCGCATCTGATCAACGCGATCTTCGGCACCGACCTGCATTACTTCGGCTGGAACGTGCCGGCATTGCTGGCGATTGCGCTGACCGTCTGCGTGATGGTCCTGCTGGCGTGGTGCGTCCAACGGTTCGTGTTCCGCCACCTCGTGGGCCAGGAACCGATCATCCTGTTCATGGCGACCATCGGGCTGGCCTATTTCCTCGAAGGTGTGGCCGACCTCATGTGGGGCTCCGAGATCAAGACGCTGAACATCTGTCTGTTCGGCGAGTCGGGGTGCCTGCCGCAGGGTATCAACGAGACGATCGATGCCGTGACTTATGAGTGGTTCGGCTATGGCTTCTTCATCGACAATCTGGACATCACGGCGACCATCGTGGCGGCGATCCTGGTTGTGGCGCTGATCGCGTTCAGCCAGTACACCAAGCAGGGCCGCGCCCTGCGGGCCGTGGCGGATGACCACCAGGCCGCTTTGTCGGTGGGCATTTCGCTGAACTTCATCTGGGTACTGGTCTGGTCGCTGGCCGGGTTCGTGGCGCTGGTTGCCGGCATCATGTGGGGCGCCAAGTCGGGTGTGCAGTTCAGCCTGTCACTGATCGCGCTCAAGGCATTGCCGGTGCTGATGCTGGGCGGGTTCACCTCGATCCCCGGGGCCATCGTCGGCGGGCTGATCATCGGGGTCGGCGAAAAGCTCTTTGAATTCGCCATTGGCGCGCCCTTCCTGGGTGGTGCGACCGAGAACTGGTTCGCCTATGTGCTGGCGCTGGTGTTCCTCGTGTTCCGTCCGCAGGGGCTGTTCGGTGAGAAGATCATCGAGCGGGTATGACCATGACCAAGTTGATCGCCATCATAAATGTCATTGCATGGTCCGGGTTCTGGGCGTTCGGCTATCTTGCGCTGGCCGCCGAGGGGCTGACCGATCGGCAACTGGTGATTGCCGCCCTGCTGGCGTGTGGCGGGCTGGTCACCGGGATCATCGCCTACATGAAACTCGTGCGCTCGGCCGAAGCCAGCGGCTATGCACGCAAATCCAATCAGCTGGACGCCGAAACGCGTAACCGCGCCCATGCCAAGGGGACGATCTGAGCATGTTCTATCGTGAAGCCGGTGATTTTCACACCACCTATACCTCGGACAGTCAGACCTTTCCGATCAAGTTCGACCGCTACCGCTATTACGTGGTGCTGGCCTTTGCCTTTCTCGTTGTGCCGTTCATTATCAACGATTACTGGGCCAACGCCATCATGCTGCCTTTCCTGATCTACGCCATCGCGGCGATCGGGCTGAACATCCTGACCGGATATTGCGGTCAGGTGTCGCTGGGCACCGGGGGGTTCATGGCGGTGGGGGCCTATGCCTGCTACAAGCTGATGACCGCCTTTCCCGAGGTCAGCATGTTCGTCCACGTGCTCCTTGCGGGCGGCGTGACCGCATTGGTCGGCGTGCTGTTCGGCCTTCCGAGCTTGCGTATCAAGGGCTTCTATCTGGCCGTGGCGACGCTGGCCGCTCAGTTCTTTCTGCTGTGGCTTTTCAACAAGGTTCCGTGGTTCTACAACTACTCGGCCTCGGGGCAGATCAACGCGCCGGAGCGCACGGTGTTCGGATTCGAGGTGACCGGTCCGAACGCGGCGGCTTCGACCACATATCTCTTCTGCCTCGTGTTCTGTGTCATCTCGGCTCTGGTTGCGCGCAACCTGACCCGCGGCACGGTCGGACGCAGCTGGATGGCGATTCGCGATATGGACATCGCCGCCGAAATCATCGGGGTGAACCCGCTTCGGGCCAAGCTGAGCGCCTTTGCCGTCAGTTCCTTTTTTGTCGGGGTTTCCGGGGCGCTGTTCTTCTCCATCTACCTGGGCGCGGTCGAGGTCGGCGAGGCGTTCAGTATCCAGAAGTCGTTCCTGGTGCTGTTCATGGTGATCATCGGCGGGCTGGGGTCGATCTTCGGTTCCTTCGCCGGTGCCGCGTTCCTGGTGCTGCTGCCGGTCGCTCTCAAGGTGCTGGGCGTGGACCTGCTGGGCTGGCCCACGGATATCGTGGCGCATTTCCAACTGGTCATCGTCGGGGCGCTGATCATCTTCTTTCTGATCGTGGAACCGCACGGGCTGGCACAATTGTGGCGCCTGGCCAAGGAAAAGCTGAGACTATGGCCTTTCCCGCATTAGGGTAGGGCCGGCGGGCCACGGTCCGCCACCATACGACCCGCGACAAACGCGGACTTGCGACATCGGACAAAACCAAAGGGAGGGATAAACCCGATGAAGATGAAACTGACAACACTCGCGCTTGGTGCCGCTCTCGCGGCCGGACCGGCGCTGGCCGATCTGACGTTCCCGGATCTGAGCTATCGCACCGGCGCCTATGCCGCCGGCGGCATTCCGTTTTCGGACGGCTATAGCGACTATTTCACCCTGCTGAATGAACGTGACGGCGGCATCGGCGGCGTCAAGACGCGGGTAATCGAATGCGAAACCGCGTATAATACTGAGAAGGGCGTGGAATGCTATGAGGCGACCAAGGGTGAAAACCCGCTGGTCTATCAGCCGCTGTCGACCGGGATCACCTATCAGCTGATCCCCAAGGTCTCGGCGGATGGCATCCCGATGCACACCATGGGCTATGGCCGCACCTCGGCCGCCAATGGCGATACGTTCAAATGGGTGTTCAACTATCCGGCGAACTACTGGAACGGCGCCTCGGGTGCGATCAACCATATTCTCGACATCAATGACGACGACATCAGCGGCAAGAAGATCGCACTGGTTTATCACAACTCTGCCTTTGGCAAGGAGCCGATCCGCACGCTGGAGGAACTGGCCAAGAAACACGGGTTCGAACTCAGCCTGCTGCCGGTAGATCATCCGGGTCAGGAACAGAAATCGCAGTGGTTGCAGATTCGGCGCGACCGCCCGGATTACGTGATCATGTACGGCTGGGGCGTGATGAACCAGGTGGCGATCCAGGAAGCCGCCAACATCCGGTTCCCGATGGAAAACTTCATCGGCATCTGGTGGTCGGGCGCAGAGATCGACGTGCTGCCCGCCGGGGACAAGGCCAATGGTTACAAGGCTCTGTCGCTGACCGCCGTGGGTGACGATTTTCCGGTCTATGACGATCTGCGCAAATATGTGCTGGAAACGGGCAAGGCGGCCGGAAATGGCGATCAGCTCGGCACCGTGCCATATAACCGGGGACTTTACGCGGCGATGCTGGCGGCCGAAGCCGCCAAGACCGCCCAGGAAATCCACGGCACGCCCGACATCAATGCGGCGATGATGCGTGACGGGATGGAGGCGCTGGAACTGACCGAAGAGAAGATGGAGGCGCTTGGCATGGCCGGCTTCGGTCCGACCTTCAGCGTCAGCTGCCGCAACCACGGTGGACCGGGTCTTGTCGGCGTTACGCAGTGGGATGCAAGCGCCAAGCAGTGGAATCTGATCTCGGAATTCGCACCCACCGATATGGATGTCATCCAGCCGCTCATCGATGCGGATTCGGCCGCCTACGCGGCGGAAAACAACCTCGAGTCGCGCTGCGAATAGCGCGCCCGGCCCCGGCGGTCGGACTGACCGCCGGGGCACAGACTGTTAAGCTGGAAAGAACTCTCATGCTGGACGCTGCCAAGACCACCGATGTGCAGGCCGAGACCCTGCTGGACGTCAACAATATCGAAGTGATCTACAATCACGTGATTCTGGTGCTCAAGGGCGTCAGCCTGAGCGTACCCAAAGGCGGAATAACCGCGCTGTTGGGGGGCAATGGCGCGGGCAAGACCACCACACTCAAGGCGGTCAGCAATCTGTTGCATTCCGAACGTGGCGAAGTCACCAAGGGCTCGATCGTCTATCGCGGCGACCGGGTGCAGGATCTCGACCCCGCGGAACTGGTCAGGCGCGGCGTGATCCAGGTGATGGAAGGGCGTCACTGCTTTGAGCATCTGACGGTCGAGGAAAACCTGCTGACCGGTTTCTATACGCGCAATGCCGGGCGGGGGGATATGATGGCCGACCTTGAAAAGGTCTATGAATATTTCCCGCGCCTGCGCGAGCGCCGCCGCAGCCAGGCGGGCTATACCTCGGGCGGCGAGCAGCAGATGGTCGCGATCGGCCGCGCGCTGATGTCCAGGCCCGAGACGATCCTGCTGGATGAGCCCAGCATGGGACTGGCGCCGCAGCTCGTGGAAGAGATTTTTGGCATCGTCAAGGACCTGAACGAAAAGGAGGGCGTATCCTTTCTTCTGGCCGAACAGAACACCAACGTGGCGCTGCGGTTCGCGCATTACGGGTATATTCTGGAATCCGGCCGCGTCGTGATGGACGGTCCCGCTGTCGAACTGCGCGAAAACCCGGACGTCAAGGAGTTCTACCTTGGTATGTCGGACGAGGGCCGCAAGTCGTTCCGCGACGTGCGCAGCTATCGACGTCGCAAGCGTTGGCTGAGCTGATGGCGAGGCTGACGGTCATGCTGCCGCATCTTCCCATCTTTGTCGCAGGTCTTCTATTGGCGTGGTTACGTCCGCCGACCCGCACTTAACGTCAGAGGACACGAGGGCGAAATGTCACCATCATTCTACGACGAGCTTGAAACCCGCAGCAGTGACCAACGCGCTGCCGATCTGGCCCGTGCCTTGCCGTTGCAGATCGCTCGCGCCCAGGCGCTTCAAGGTTATGCCGCTTCACTGGCCGAGGTCGACGCGACTGCGATCACCGATGCCGCCGCGCTGGCCAACCTGCCGGTTCTGCGCAAGTCCGAGCTGGGCAAGGCGCAATCGGCCAACCCGCCCTTTGGCGGCTATACGGCGAAACCCGCTTCGGGCTTTGCCCATATCTTTCAATCGCCCGGGCCGATCTATGAACCGGGCGGTGTCGATCATGACTGGTGGCGCTTCGGGCGCGTGCTGCATGCGGTGGGCATCGGCAAGGGCGACATCGTGCAGAACTGTTTCGGCTATCATCTGACCCCGGCGGGTATGCTCTTTGAAAGTGGCGCGCGTGCGGTGGGGGCTGCGGTTCTGCCGGCGGGCACCGGCCAGACCGAGTTGCAGGTGACAGCGGCGCGGGACGTGGGCACCACCGCCTATGCGGGCACGCCGGATTACCTCAAGGTCATCCTGGACAAGGCCGATTGCATGGGGGTGACGCTGGGCATCACCAAGGCGACGGTTGGCGGCGGTGCGTTGTTTCCCAGCCTGCGCGCGGAATACGCGGATCGCGGCATCGCCTGTCTGCAATCCTACGGCACAGCGGATCTCGGCAATATCGCCTACGAAAGCGGGGCGATGGAGGGGATGATTGTCGATGAGCATGTGATCGTCGAAATCGTCACCCCCGGCACCGGCAACCCGGTTGCACCGGGCGAAGTGGGCGAGGTGGTGGTGACCACGCTGAACCCGGATTATCCGCTGATCCGGTTTGCAACCGGCGATCTGAGCGCCGTCATGGAAGGTCAATCTCCCTGTGGCCGCACCAACATGCGTATCAAGGGATGGATGGGGCGCGCGGACCAGACCACCAAGATCAAGGGCATGTTCATCCGCCCGGAACAGGTTGCCGCGCTGGTGTCCCGGCATGACGAAATCGTCAGGGCACGGGTGATTGCCAGCCGCGAGGGCGAAATGGACGCGATGACCGTGCGGATCGAGGCCACGGGCGGCGATGCGGCCGCTTATGCCAGAACGGTCGCCGATGTGCTCAAGCTCAAGGGCGCCATCGAGGTGGTTTCGCCCGACAGCCTGCCCAAGGACGGACTGGTGATCGAGGATCAGCGCAGCTACGACTGAGCGCTGCGGTTTCGGGCTGGAAAATCCGCTGCAATTGACCGAATAAGGGGGGCGGGGCATCCGCTCCCCTGTTTCTGTCACTTCAGGTAAAAGGCCAATCCACCATGTCCGAAGCCATTCAGCTGGCCGCGAACGGCAAGCGGCGACGCAGACAGGGTGGAGCCGGGGTTCTGGCGGGCATTGCCGGTATCATCGCGGCGATCTGCCTGCTTCCGATGCTCGCGGTGGTGCTGGCGGCGGTGACCGGGGGGACCGAAACGGTCGCGCATCTGATCGAGACCGTGCTGCCGCGCTATGCGGGGACGACACTTGCGCTGGTGGCGCTGGTGTCGCTCGGGACCTTTGCCATCGGCGTCGGTGCAGCCTGGCTGGTGACGATGACGCGCTTTCCCGGTGTGCGTGTGCTCGAGATCATGCTGGTGCTGCCGCTGGCCTTTCCGGCCTATGTGCTCGCCTATGCCTATACCTACCTGCTGGATCATCCGGGGATCGTGCAGACCACCCTGAGGGACGTGACCGGCTGGGGGCCTCGCGATTACTGGTTTCCCGAGATTCGGTCGCTCTGGGGCGCGGCGGCAATGCTGGTGCTTGTGCTTTATCCCTATGTCTATCTGCTGGCTCGCGCGGCGTTCCTGCAGCAAAGCTCGGCCGCGTTTCTTGCCGCGCGCACGCTTGGCAAGAGTGCCTGGGCGGCGTTCTGGACGGTCAGTCTGCCGATGGCACGGCCGGCCATCGCGGGCGGCGTCTTGCTGGCGGTGATGGAAACCATCGCCGATTTCGGCACGGTCGCCTATTTCAGCGTCCAGACCTTTGCAACCGGGATTTACACCAGCTGGTTCTCGATGGCGGACCGCGCCGCTGCGGCGCAGCTTGCCTTGTGCCTGCTGAGCTTTGCGCTGCTGCTCGCGGTGACAGAGCGGTTGCAGCGGGGCCGGGCAAAGTATCACGAAACCGGCAAGCGGCAGATGGCCATGGAACCCGCGCAATTGCGCGGCTGGCGATCGGCGCTTGCGGTAATTCTCTGCGCGATTCCCGTCATTCTGGGATGTGTGCTTCCGGTGGTGGTGTTGTTCGCGATGGGGATTGATAGCGAACAGGATTTGTTCGGTCGTCGCTATCTCGGCTTTATCCGCAACTCGGTCACACTGGCAGGGACGGCGGCGGTGGTGACATTGATGGCGGCAATCGTGATCGGATTCTATCAGCGCGTCCGACCGGGTCGGAATTCGGCGGTTACCGGGTATATCGCGCGCCTGGGCTATGCGGTGCCCGGTGGCGTGATCGCGGTCGGGTTGATGGTTCCCTTCGCGGCATTCGACAATGCGCTGGATGCCTGGATGCGGGCCAGCTTCGGATACTCGACCGGGTTGCTTGTCACCGGTTCGATCTGGCTGCTGGTTGCGGCGTATATGGTCCGGTTTCTGGCGGCGGCGCTGGGGGCCTACGAAGGCGGCCAGAGCACGGTTCACGCCAACATGGATGCCGCCTCGCGTTCGCTGGGGGAAACCCCGTTGGGAACGCTGAGGCGGGTGCATCTGCCGATCCTGACACCCAGCCTGCTGACGGCGCTTCTGGTGGTTTTCGTGGACGTGATGAAAGAGCTTCCCGCGACGCTGATCATGCGCCCGTTCAACTATGACACGCTCGCGGTCCAGGCCTATCGCCTTGCCAGCGACGAGCGGCTGGAAGGGGCGGCTGTCCCGTCGCTGGTGATTGTCGCGGTCGGGCTGTTGCCGGTGATCCTGATCTGTCGGCAGGTCGGGCGAAATCGCTGACCCGCCACACGACAAGCCCGTATCAGGAAACGCGCTGACTGATCGTCACGCGGTTCGCCGGGACGCGACAGGTGCAATTCCAGACAGTCCGTGATCTCTGGCGAAGACACAGGCCATGTCCTTTTTGGACCCGAGGAACAGGCCGGCGCCGCCTTCGACATCGCAATTGAGAACGCCCTGCCGGGTATTTTCCTTGGCAAGCGCAGCGCGCCCTTCTTACCCGCGCCACCAGGCTTCGATGTCGTCCGTGCTGATGCGGTCGGCGGGGCCGAGCGCGACCAATCTGGTGCGGTCGGTCCGCGCGCGGTTGGCTTTGACGTATTGCCCGACCACGTGCACCTCGTAACCGCCATCATCGGTCAGGACGAATCCCTTGAGCCGATAGAGCCCGTTCGGCCTGTTGGCCAGTTTCTCGCCCATGTCGCTGCGGCTGATCACCATGTCGCTGTCATGTTTCCAGCGGGCATAGGCCGGATGAGCGTGCTGCGACATGCCGCGTTCGCGCGGTGGAATGTCAAACAGCAGCGGCGCAAGCGATGTGTCATCCAATACCCTGGGGTCGCGTGCGCCAAGGGTGGCAAGCCGGTCAACAAGTGCGGCATCGGCAGTGCCGGACTTGGTCAGCAGGACGAGGTCGGCTGCGGTAATCTGCTGCATGACCTGCGGCGCGACAGAGGTATCCTCCAGAAGGCTGTCGATGTTCTGCGCGTCCACCAGCGTGAGGATGCCGGCATAGCCAAGTTCGGGTTCCGCGATTGCGGTGCTTGCGATGGCGGCCGGGTCGGCTATGCCGCTGGCTTCGATGATGAGATGATCGGGTCGCTCCGCGCGATCCAGCACGGTACCAAGCGCGGAAAAGAGATCGTCGCTGATGGTGCAGCAGACACAGCCATTGGTCAGCGCGATCATGTCGTCGCCCTGCGCCGTGATGAGCGACTGGTCGATATTGATCGATCCGAAATCATTGACGATGACCGCCAGCCGCATCCCGTGGTCTTCGGCCAGCAACCGATTGATCAGCGTCGTCTTGCCCGCGCCGAGATAACCGCTGACAATCGTGAGGGGGAGAGGTGCTCTGACCTTGTCGGAAGTTGCTGCGGCGGTCACTGGCGTTGCTCTCCTCGTTGTTGCACCAGCCCTAACGCAGCGGACGGGCGAGGAAAACCGGATTTCGCCGCGGGGTCCTGTTCAGACCGCCTGCCTGCGTTGCGTAAGGGCGAGGTCATGCGTGGTAAAGCGTATACAGCATTCGTCGTCCAGATGGGTGCGCGGACCCAGATAGATCGCGCCGCTGCCATTCAGCAGCGTGGCGCGCCGATGCAGCGAAACCTCGCTGCCGTCGGACATGCGCACAAGGCTTCCGGAACTGCTGTGGTCGGTGAATTCCAACTGCCCGCGGCGGATCGACAGCGCCGCGTGCTTGCGCGACACCCATGCCGGTTTCAACACGATGTCGCAATCCGAAGATCGCCCGAGCGTCAGGCTTTCCCCCTCGCTGATCTGCCATGTCTGATCGTTCAGGTGCAGATCGGCCATTTCCGTTCCCGACGTGCGCCCTGAGCCGTTGCCGCCGAAGATGACGGTTTGTTCGCTCAGTTCCGTGACCGAGCAGGAATAGACACGGGTGGCTGCGGATTTGCCCCGCAACTCGATCTCGCCGATCATCAGCATGCGGTCCTTGCTCTCGGGGGACAGGTCGTCATAACCACGGTCGCCCACCAGGATCTCGCCGGGTTTGGCGAGAGAAGAGAGCCGCGCGGCGGTGTTGACCGCACTGCCGTATATATCGTTCTCGTGATTGAGGAACTCGCCGAAATAGGCGCCCATGTGTACCGACAGGCCGGCTGGCCAGTTTTCGTTGAGCATCGCCCAGGCGGCCTGAAAGGCGCTTTCGGAGGTGTCAAAGAAACTCAGCACATCATCGCCCTGCGATTTGACGCATTTGCCGCCGGTGGTCTCGATGATCTGCCGCATCCGGGCCAGCACCTTGCTGACCTGTTCGAGCGCGACCTGATTGCTCGCGGTCTCGTACAACTGGGTGCTGCCGGTGATGTCTGATATCAGAACGCAGGCAAAGGGCATCTGAAAAGTTCCTGATCAGTTCTAGAGTATTGCGGGCGGCAACCGCCACGACTTTGACGTCGGTATGGAGGCCGCATGTCGGGCACAAGCTGCCACATGAGGCGGCGGCGCCTTATACCGGTCTTCCATACCTCCAGTTTGGCAGATGTGAGTCAAATAATCCATTTATCCGGCTGTTTCATTGAAACACACGAAAAAAACGGGCGCAAAGTCGACCTTTGCGCCCGTCGCTGCTCGATAGGGGGTGTTTGCCCTTATTTCCAGTTTACTTCGTTAAAGATCCGCTGTGCGGCCGGGATGTTCTCGGCGACAACCGAAGGGTCGATATCGTCGGGCTTGAAGAAGCCAAGTGCCGCGATGGACGGCGAGAGACCCACACCCGGAACCGCCGGATATTCGTCATTTCCGGCCGAGAAATACTGCTGTGCCTGATCGCTCGTGAGGTATTCGAGGAACTTGATCGCATTCTCGCGGTTGGGCGCGTTGGCCGCGACTCCGCCGCCGGACAGGTTCATGTGGGCACCTTCCGCGTCCTGTGACGGGAATACCCAGCCGATCATGTCGCGTTCGGCAGAGAGGCCGTCCACGTCCTTGCGGATCGCGCGGGCAAAGTAATAGGTGTTTGCAACCGAAATGTCGCATTCGCCCGACACGATGCCGCGCAGCTGGTCGGTATCTCCGCCCTGCGGCTCGCGTGCCATGTTGTCGACCACGCCCTGCGCCCAGGCCTTGGCCGCTTCTTCACCCGCATGGGCGATGACCGAAGCCAGCAGGGTCTGGTTATAGAGGTTGGACGACGAGCGGATGCAGACGAGGCCCTTGTACTTGGGATCGGCCAGGTCGGCATAGGTCAACGGGGGTTCGCTCACGTCGGCCTTGTCGTAAAAGATGATGCGCGCGCGCTGTGAAAAGCCGAACCACTGGTTGTCATCGTCCTGAAGATAGCCGGGAACGCGGGCTTCGAGCACTTCGCTGTCCACCGATTGCAGCACGCCGGCATCCTTGGCCCGCTGGAGCCGCGACGTATCAACCGTCAACAGGACGTCGGCAGGCGAATTGGCACCTTCGGCCTGCATGCGGGCGATCAGTTCATCGGCCTTGCCTTCGATGCGGTTGATTGTAATGCCGGTGGCATCTTCGAAATCCGAATACAGACGCTCATCGGTGTCATAGTGGCGGGAGGAATAGAGGTTCAGCTCGCCCTCGGCGCTCGCCGTGCTGGCCAGCGTGACCATCAGGGTGGCCGCGATGCAGGTAGAAGATTTCAGCATTAAGCAAATTCCTGTCAGTTGTGTGTCGGATTCCGATTGTTTCCGACTTATTTAGTCAATTATAGAATCCTGTAGGGGATGCAACCGAAATCCGAGTGAAATGCTCGGACTCAGGGTGCCTGCGGCAAGTTCTCGCAAGGGGCCGACGGTGTGTCATGCGTGCTTTCCATTTGGTAAGGTCGGCGCTTTGTGCTCTCATCGCCGGTATAATTCAGACGAGGTGATCGCATGAAAGTTGTGGTGATGGGCGCGGGTGTGATCGGTGTTACGACCGCATATTACCTTGCACGGGCAGGGGCCGAGGTTGTCGTGCTCGACCGACAGACCGGCCCGGGGCTTGAGACCAGCTATGCCAACGCTGGCGAATTGTCATACGGTATGACATCGCCGTGGGCGGCGCCGGGCATACCGGTCAAGGCCGTAAAATGGCTGTTCATGAAGCGCCGGCCCCTGTTCATCTGGCCCCTGATCAGCCCGACCATGTGGAAATGGTGCGTGCAGATGCTGCGCAACTGCAACGATGAAAGCTATCGCATCAACAAGTCGCGGATGGTTCGGATTTCCAACTACAGCCGCGATGTCATGCCCGACCTCATTTCCGAAACGGGGATCGAATATGACGGCCGCGCGCAGGGCACGCTGCAACTGTTTCGCACGGCCAAGCAGATGAAGGGGTCGCGCGCCGATCAGGAAATTCTCGCTGAATATGACAGCCCTTTCGAGGTGCTGGGCCGCGACGCCTGCATAGAGGCCGAGCCGGCGCTTGCCGAAGTCCGCAACAAGTTTGTCGGCGGTTTGCGTTTGACCGCGGACCGGACAGGGGACTGCCGGATGTTCACGATTGCGCTTGCCGAAAAGGCGGCGGAACTGGGTGTCCAGTTTCAATATGGACAGTCAATTCGCGGCATTGCCGTGGAAAACGGCAGCATCGCGGGCGTCGATACCGAACTCGCCGGGCGCATCACCGGCGATAAATATGTCTGCGCCCTGGGAAGTTTTGCACCGGGCTTGCTGAAACCGCTCGGGATCCGGCTGCCGGTCTATCCGGTCAAAGGATATTCTGTCACCTTGCCGGTGATCGATGACGCGATGGCGCCGCAGTCCACGATCATGGATGAAACCCACAAGGTTGCGATTACCCGGCTTGGCGATCGTATCCGGGTGGCGGGCACGGCCGAAATCGCAGGTTACAGCAATCGGCTTGGCCCGCATGCGACGGACACGGTGAAACATGTCATCGGTGATCTGTTTCCCAAGGGCGGCGATATTTCACAGGCCGAAGGCTGGACCGGGCTGAGACCGATGACACCGGACGGAACGCCGGTTCTTGGCGCGACGCAGTTCGACAACCTCTATCTGAACACCGGTCACGGAACACTGGGATGGACCATGGCCTGCGGTTCGGGGCGCGCGGTCGCCGATGTCGTGCTCGGGGAGACGCCCGAGATCTCCTTCGATGGCCTGACTGTGGCGCGCTATGGCTGACCGCCGGCAGCAGCGCAGGTGAAAACCGGACCGGAATGCTCATCTATTTGAACGGGTCATGTCCGGGCCACGGTATTCGGTACGGTCCGGGGGCATGTGATTACGCCCCGGACCGTCACATGGCGCTCAGTTCGAGAGGATCTTGCCGGGATTGAGGATGTTGTCGGGATCGAACGCCGCCTTGATCGCAGCCATATAGCGCGTGCTGTCGCCCAGTTCGCGTGTCAGGTAGGGGCGCTTGCCCTGACCGATGCCGTGTTCTCCGGTACAGGTGCCGTCCATCGAAATCGCAAGATCGTTCAGCTTGCCGACAAACTGGTCGGCGCGGGCGACTTCCTCGGGATCATCCAGGTCGATCAGCAGGGTGGTGTGGAAATTTCCGTCGCCCACATGGCCGACGACCATTCCGACGAGCCCCATTTCCTCGATCATCTCGTTGTTGCGGGCGACGCATTCCGCGAGACGTGAAATCGGTACGCAGACGTCCGTGGCAATGCCGGTCTTGCCCTGGCCCACTTGCAGTGTCGCCCAGTAATAGTCATGCCGTGCCTGCCAGAGCCGGTTGCGCTCTTCGGCATTCGAGGTCCATTCGAACCCCGTTCCGCCCGCGTCCTGGGCAATCTCGCCAAACATCGCCGCCTGTTCGGCGACACCGCTTTCGGAGCCGTGAAATTCGAGCAGCAGCAGCGGCGATACCGGCAGGTCGAGTTTGGAATAGGCATTCACCGCCTCGACCGACGCGGTGTCGAGAAGTTCCATCCGCGCCACCGGCACGCCATACTGGATTGTTGCCATCACCGCCTGGCAGGCCGCATCGACGGTTTCGAACGAGCATCGCGCCGAGGACATCGCCTCGGGAATGCCCTGAAGCCGCAAGGTGATCTTGGTGATGATGCCCAGCGTACCTTCCGAGCCGACGAGCAGACGGGTCAGGTCATAGCCGGCCGAGGATTTCTTGGCCCGCTGCGCGGTCTTGATGACATCACCATTGGCCATGACCGCTTCGAGCGCCAGTACATTGTCCTTCATCGTTCCATAGCGCACCGCGTTGGTGCCCGAAGCGCGGGTCGCCGTCATGCCGCCGATGGTCGCGTTCGCACCCGGATCGATGGGAAAGAACAGGCCCTGATCGCGCAGATGGGCATTCAGCTGTTCGCGGGTGACGCCGGGCTGTACAACGCAGTTCAGATCTTCGGGATAGACCGCAAGGACCTCGTCCATCTGCCCCATATCCATCGAAATGCCACCCGCCGGGGCGTTCACATGCCCTTCGAGAGAGGTGCCGACGCCGAACGGAATAAGCGGCACCTTGTGGGCCGCGCAAATCCTGACGATCTCCGCGACCTCGTCGGTGGAGTGCGGAAACACGACGCCATCGGGCGGCTGGTTCCTGATCCATGTCGTCGTGTGGCCGTGCTGCTCGCGGATGGACGCGCCGGTCTGGAACCTGTCGCCGAAACGCTGCTTGAGAATGCCCAGTGCGGCGGAGATTCCGTCTTCGTTGCGGGGCAGGTCAGTGGCCTGAACCATGATGTCACCTCTTGCTGTTCCCCCAATATCTGAAGCAGTTTTCGGTGACCCACAAGGTCCGACTATTCGCCCATGGCAATTCCCTCGCGCCTTGGATCGGCCGCTCCGAGCAACCCGTCAGCGGTGATCTCTATAGCATGCAGGCCCGAGGTCAGATCCCGCAGGTTGATCTCGTATCCCATTGCCGCCAGGGGCTCCTGCAATTTTGTGGCGTCGGTTCCCGCTTCGAGATCATATGTCCCAAAGCGGTTGATCGCATGGGGCAACGACAGGGCCTCCTGAATGTTCAGCCCCCAATCGAGCCAGCCTATGATGCCGCTGGCGACATAGCCGATGATCCGGCTTCCGCCGGGTGAACCGATGGCAAGCACGGGCTTCCCGTCTTTCATCACGATGGTCGGCGCCATGGACGAGCGCGGACGCTTGCCGGGTTCGATGCGGTTGGCAATCGGGACGCCATCGCTATGACTGCGGAAGGAGAAATCGGTGAGTTCGTTGTTCAGCAGGAACCCCCGCACCATCAGGCGCGAGCCAAAGCCGTTTTCGATGGTGGTCGTCATCGACAACACGTTGCCATATTGATCGACAATCGAGATATGCGAGGTCGAGGGCAGTTCGATCGACTCGTCATCGGCCAGCAACAGGGCGTGATCGAACTCCGGCGTTCCGGGCGCTGTTTCGGGCAGGGCATCATCTCCGCCCAACAACTCGGCCCGCTGTTTCAGGTATCCGGGATCGAGCAGCCCCCGTGCCGGTACGGGAACAAAATCGCTATCGGCCATGTAGCGGCCGCGATCGGCAAAGGCGAGGCGGCTGGCATCGCCGATCAACCGCCAGCTTTCGGCGCTTTGCGGACCAAGTTTGCCTATGTCATAGGGGGCAAGCATTCCGAGAATCTGCCCCACCGTCAGCGCCCCCGAGGATGGCGGACCCATGCCACAAATGTCGTGTGCCCGGTATGTTGTGCAGACCGGCGCGCGTTCCCGCACTTCGTATATCGCCAGGTCCAGTTGCGACAGCATGCCCGGATTACCCGGTGCATTGGCGACGGTGGCGGCGATATCGGCTGCGATAGGTCCGGTGTAAAACGCGTCGATTCCGTCGGACGCGATGGCGCGCAGCGTAGCCGCATAGTCGGGGTTGCGCAGGATCTGCCCTACTTGCAGCGGCGCACCATCGGGCAGGAAATAGGCCGCGGTCGCCGGAAAACGGCCAAGGCGCTCGGCATCACTGGCGATCAGGTCCGCAAGGCGCGGAGACACGGCGAAACCGTCCTCGGCATGATCGATGGCAGCATCGAACAGGGTTGGCCAGGGTGTGCGGCCCCATCTGCGATGTGCCTCGGCCAGCAACGCGGGCGTGCCCGGCGTACCGACCGAGCGTCCCCCCACGACGGCATCGAAGAACTTGAGCGGTTCGCCGTTCTCGTCCTGAAACAGTCTCGGCGTTGCGGCAAGCGGCGCGGTTTCGCGTCCGTCCAGCGTTGTCAGCGTTTCGCTGGCCGCATCGTACCAGACGAGGAAGGCCCCGCCACCAATACCCGACGATTGCGGCTCGACCAGACCCAGAACGGTCTGCACCGCGACCATCGCATCCGCCGCGCTGCCACCGGCGCGCAGGATGTCCGCGCCGGCCTCGACCGCGAGCGGATTTGCGGCGGCCACCATCCATTTGTCGGCCTCGACCGGCTTGTTCGCCTCCTTGGCCGCAAGTGCCGCCTCCACGGCGGCTGAGCCACCGGAGAAATCAGTCCTCGCCGCGCCCTCTGGTGCAACGCTGTCGGCGGTTTCCTGTGCGAGCGCAGGCAGGACAAGAGCGGTACTCAGAGCCAGGCAGATAAGTGTGCGTGTCATAGCGGTTCCTCCCGACATCAACCTTACGCGCACAACCCCTGATCGCAAAACCCCTTAGATCAGGTCATAATCCGCGAGTTCGTCATAGATCGGCCCGTCCGGGCGCAGGTCGGAGCGGAACAGCGACATGGACCTCACGTGCATGACGGGGAAAGGCCGATCGCCCAGCCCGGAGATCGCCGCAGCGATCCGGGCCGCGTCACCGGTACCGGGGCGCATGCGGGCGAGGGTGACATGCGGATGAAACCGTCGGCGGGCGATGGTGATACCGGCGCGGCGGGCAGCGCCCAGAACCTTGCGGTGCAGGTCTTCGAGTTCCGGGCTGGGCGAGGCATCCGCAAAGATCAACCGGGGCTTGTCGCCACCAAAGCAACCGAGGCCAGAGAGCGACAGGGTGAACGCGGCAGCGCGTATTCGGTCCAGTTCGACATGCAATTCTTCGAGCCTGTCCTCGGGCTGCTCATCGAGAAAGGCCAGCGTCAGGTGCAGATTCTCGCGCGCCACCGGTCGACCCAGCGGCAGACGCGACTGCACCGAGACAAGCGCGTCGCGAAGGTGGTCCGGAATGGCAATGGCGACAAAGCACCGCACGGCTCAGAGCATGGAAGGAACGACCTGATCGGGCGGGCGGTGACCGTCTTCGAAGGTCTTGATGTTGATGATGACCTTCTCGCCCATCTCGATCCGCCCCTCAAGCGTGGCCGAGCCCATATGCGGAAGGAGCACGACATTGGGAAGGTCGCGAAGCGTGGGGTTCACATCGGTGCCGTGTTCGTAGACGTCAAGCCCGGCCCCGGCCAGTTCACCGGCGGCAAGCATCCGCGCCAGCGCGTTTTCGTCGATCACCTCGCCCCGGCTGGTGTTGACGATCACCGCATTGGGTTTCATCAGCTTGAGCCGGCGCGCGTTCATCAGGTGGAAGGTGCTGGGCGTGGATGGACAATTGACCGAAATCACATCCATCCGTGCGACCATCTGATCCAGGCTCTCCCAATAGGTCGCCTCGTATCGTTCCTCGATCTCGGGGCGCAGACGTTTGCGGTTGTGGTAATGCACCTGCATCCCGAAGGCCGCGGCGCGGCGCGCGACCGCCTGTCCGATGCGGCCCATGCCGAGAATGCCAAGGCGTCGCCCGCCAACCCGACCGCCAAGCAGCGCAGTGGGCGCCCAGCCCTGCCATTCCCCCTTTTGCATGATGGCCAGACCCTCGGGTATGCGGCGCGTCACGGCGAGCAGCAGCGACATGGTCATGTCGGCAGTGTCATCGGTCAGGACGCCGGGCGTGTTGCTGACCAGGATGCCGCGCTGCCGCGCCGTTGCAACGTCAATGTGATCGACGCCCGCGCCGTAATTGGCGATCAGCTTCAGGCGCCCGCCCGCCTGTCCGATCAGCCGCGCATTGATGTCGTCGGTGACGGTCGGGACGAGAACATCCGCATCGCGCATTGCCTCGGCCAGTTCGGAACGGGACATGGGGGTATCGTCGTCACGCAGCTTGACGTGGAACAATTCGCTGAGCCGGGTTTCGACCTGTTCCGGCAACCGTCGCGTAACAACAACACTCAGACGTTCTCTTGGCACTCTGTCTCTCCCGCCGCTTTTCAAATCGCTTCGCGCCGTGTCATGGTGGCGCAGTAAGCATCGGGGCACAAGAACCCCACGCGAAAAACACTCGGCAGTTTTCTTGAGAGCAGGCAGACGGAAAGTGAAAATTCAGGATTCGATGCGACGTCTTTGCGGGGCGGTGTGTCTGGCGTTGGTGATGACCAGCGGTGCGACCGCGTCCCTGGGGGCGCCCGAACGCGGGCCGGTTACCAACCTGCCGCTTCCACGTTATGTTTCGATGAAGGCGAACGAGGGCAACGTGCGGCGCGGGCCTTCGCTGACCCATCGGATCGATTGGGTTTTCAAGCGTCGCGACATGCCGGTTCAGATCACTGCGGAACATGGCCACTGGCGCCGGGTCCAGGACCGCGATGGTGCCGGTGGATGGGTGCATTATGCGTTGCTGTCCGGCGTGCGCACGGTGCTGGTAGAGAAAGACATGCTCGCGATACATGCGCGGCCTGATCCGAGTTCTCCGATCAAGGCGGCTTTCGAACTGGGTGTCGTGGCCCGGTTGGGTGCGTGCGAACCCGACTGGTGCCAGATCAGCGCGGGCGGCTACCGTGGCTGGGCCGCGAAAGAAGACCTGTGGGGCGTGGCCCCCGACGAAATCCGCGACTGAGCCGGGGCGTTCCGCGGTCAACCGGAATCATCCCGCGTCACCTGACAGGTGCAAGCTCCCCGATCTCGGGCAGCGTCGGGTGCGTGTGGTTCGTCGCGCTACGCATCAAGGCGCGTGTCCGGCCCTGTAATCCCCGCTCGACGCGCGGGTTCGGGCCGCTATGGTGGCCCCTGTTATTCCCTGTGAAAGACGCTGAAAGGATCGGGACTTGAAGGCCATTGTTTATGATCGGTTCGGCGGGGCGCGCGACGTGCTCCGGCTGGAAGAAATCGAAACGCCACGTCCCGAGGCAGGCGAGGTGACCGTCGATCTTCTGTTTTCCGGGGTCAACCCGTCCGACGTCAAGGCGCGCGCCGGCTCACGACCCGGCGTGACCAGACCGCCTTTTCCGATGGTAATACCACACAGCGACGGGGCCGGCGTGATCAGCGCGGTGGGCGAGGGCGTGGACGCGGCACGGATCGGTGAGCGCGTCTGGATATGGAACGGGCAATGGCGGCGGGCCTTTGGCACGGCGGCCTGCCGGATCACCCTGCCGCAATCACAGGCCGTGACACTGCCGGACAGTGTCGATTTCGAAACCGGGGCCGTGATGGGTATTCCCGGACTGACTGCGGCCTTTACCGTCTTCAGCGGCGGTGAGGTCGCGGGCAAGACCCTGTTGATACAGGGCGGCGCCGGTACGGTCGGACTGCTGGCGGTGCAACTGGCGAAATGGGGCGGCGCGCATGTTATCGCCACCGCACGCGGACGCGGTGCCGAGCGCGCGCGCGAAGCCGGGGCAGACGCCGTGGTCGATTACGCGGAACCGGATCTTGGAGGGCGGATCCTCGCGGCAAATTCCGGCCGGCCCATAGATCGTATCGTCGAGGTGGAATTCGGCCGCAACATCGCTGCGGATACCGAGGTGATCGCCGAGAACGGCACGATCTGCGCCTATGGCTCCGCGCTCGAAATGGAGCCCGCGCTGCCCTTTTATCCGCTGCTCTTCAAGGCGGTGACCATCGAGATTGCGTTGATCTACCTGCTTGGAGAGGAGGAGCGCAAATCGACAATCGACCGGCTCGATCGCGCGTTGGTCGAGGGGGCGCTGCGCTGTCCGGTCGAGCGTGTCTATCCGCTCGCGGACTGCGCGGCGGCGCATGAAGCGGTCGAGGCGGGAAACCGGGCCGGCGCCATTCTGCTTGGCACCGGCTGACCGGCGAACGGTTTTCAGGCCATGCGATCGGCGATGAGGGCGATCAGCTTCTTGTGATCCGCATCGAAATTGCGAATCCCCTCGGCGAGCTTTTCGGTCGCCATCGCGTCGCTGTTCATATCCCAACGGAAGGTCTTTTCGTCCATCGCGATCTTGTCGACTTCGCCCGCGGTGTCCGGTGACAGGACCCGTGGCAAGGTTCCCGTTTCGCTGTCAAGCTGATCCAGCAACTTGGGCGCGATGGTCAGGCGGTCGCAACCGGCCAGTGCCTTGATCTGCTCCGTGCTGCGGAACGAGGCGCCCATCACCACCGTGTCGATACCGTTGGCCTTGTAATAGGAATAGATCCGTCGCACCGATTTCACGCCCGGATCCTCGTCTGGCGCATAGGTTTCGACATTCTCTGCCTTTTTGTACCAGTCGGTGATCCGGCCCACGAAGGGAGAGATCAGGAACGCACCCGCGTCGGCGCAGGCCACGGCCTGCGCGAGGCTGAAAAGCAGTGTCAGGTTGCAATCGATGCCTTCGCCCTGGAGCACTTCCGCGGCGCGGATGCCCTCCCATGTGGACGCGAGTTTGATCAGGATGCGATCCTTTTTCACGCCGCGTGCGTCATAATCGGCAATAATGTTGCGGGCGCGGCTCACGGACGCATCGGTGTCGAAGGACAGGCAGGCATCGACCTCGGTCGAGACGCGACCGGGGACGAGGGCGGCCAGTTCGGTTCCGATGGCAACGGTCAGCGCGTCGCACACCGCTGCGGCGCTGAGCCCGGCTTTCTGCCCTGCCTCGATTTCGCGGGCGACCAGTTCCTCGGAGGCCGGGTCCTCCAGCGCGCCGAGAACCAGCGAAGGGTTGGTCGTGCAATCAACCGGTGCATGAGCCTTGACCGCCTCGACGTCGCCGGTGTCGGCGACCACGACGGTCATGGCCCTGAGTTGATCAAGAATGGTTGTCATTTTGCGTACTCCTGTGCCCGGGGCGGGTGCGGTTGACGATGCCGTTGGTTCGAGCCGGCGCGCTTGCCAGCCACAGGTTCGAACCATGCGATGCCGGTGCTGTGGCAAAGCCGGATTTGCAGCCGACATACCGGGTTCCGGCAAATTTGGCCACCGCGTTGATGCCTGTCGGATGCGTGGAAATCAGGCCGCGTCCAGCGCGCGGATGATCGCCAGGAAATCCGATGCCCTGAGCGATGCGCCACCGACCAGCGCGCCATCCACATTCGGAACCGCGAATATCTCCGGCGCATTGCCGGGCTTGACCGACCCGCCATACAGCAGGCGCAGCGCGCGCGCTCCGGTGCCAATTTGGCGGGTCAGCGTCTCGCGCATGAAATCGTGCATTTCACCGATCTGTTCGAGCGTTGGCGTTCGCCCGGTGCCGATTGCCCAGACCGGTTCATAGGCGATCACCGTGTTGGTGCCGGTTGCGCCATCGGGCAGAGAACCGGCGATCTGCTCACCAACGATGTCCAGCGCGCGCCCGGCGTCGCGTTCGGCCTCGGTCTCGCCGACGCAGACCACGGCGACCAGCCCGGCGGCCTGTGCCGCCCCGGTCTTGGCCTTGACCTGCTCGTTGGTTTCACCATGATCGGCGCGTCGCTCCGAATGGCCGAGAATGACATGGCTGGCGCCGGCATCCGACAGCATCGGCGCGGAAATGTCACCGGTATGTGCTCCGGACTCGTTGAAATGGCAATCCTGCCCGCCCACAAGCAGGCCCGACCCCGTAGCCCAGGACGCCATTGGCGCAATCAGGGTTGCCGGTGGACAAAGCAGCACATCGCACGCGACCTGTCCGAGCGCGCCGCACAACGTGGCGACCTCGGTTTCGGCGGCGCGTGTCCCGTTCATCTTCCAGTTTCCGGCAGCGAGTTTCTTGGGCATGGTGGTTCCTTATTTTCGGCAGGTGTGGATGATACCCGCAAGCCTGACATCTGCAAGGCCGGGATGGTCCACGAACCACACATCCGAAGGCGTTCGCATAGTCGTGCCAGAAAGGTGTCGCCGGGCGCGCATGGCATAAAAAAACTCCCGCACCGGGATGCGGGAGTTGATGTTGCGGGGGGCGTGATCCGGATCAGGCGGTTTTCTTGCCTTTGATCGGTGCCCAGATACGCTTGTTCGTCAGGTAGAGCAGAACCGACAGCAAGGTCAGGAAAAGCACGCCGACAAAACCGGCCTGCTTGCGCGCCATCATCTTGGGCTCGGCGGCCCACATCAGGAAGGCGGACACATCCTCGGACATGTTGCGCACGGTGCTGGCGCGACCGTCGGCAAATTCGACCAGATCATCCGAAAGCGGCGGCGCCATCGAAATCCAGCCGCCGGCGAACGCGGTGTTTTCGTACAGGATCGTGCCGGCCTCTTCCTTTTCTTCGCCGGTATAACCGTTCAGCAGGGAGGCGATGTATTCCGCGCCGCCCATGCCCTTGAAGAGCTGGTTCAGGCCCAGGCCATAGGGGCCGTGGAAGCCGGCGCGTGCCTTGGCCATCAGGCTGAGGTCGGGCGCGCCGACCGCGTCGTTTGCCGGGAAGTGGTCGGTCGGCTTGGCCGGACGAAAATCGTCCAGCTCCGGATCGAACACTTCGAAGTTCAACGCGGCATAGGCACGCACGGCGACGTCGGAGAGGCCAACGCCGTCCTTATCCGCAAGCGTGCGCAACGGCACATAGCGCATGCCGTGGCAGGCGGCGCAGACCTCGGTATAGATCTGCAGGCCGCGCTGCAGCTGCTGCTGGTCATAGGTGCCGAAGGGGCCTTCGAACGAGAACGCAAAGTCCTCGATATGCTGCTCTTCGTCGCCGGCCGCAAAGCTGGCGACAGGCGCGAGGGCGAGGGCGGCACTGAGTGCGAGTTGTTTGATCATCTGTCCCGGTCCTCTTCTTACTCGGCTGGGGCCGTTGCGGCATCGTTGCCGGCATCAGCTGTCTTGCCATAATGCGCCTCGAAATCCTCTTCGATGGTCGCCGGTTGCGGGTCGGGTTTCTCGATCACGCCCATGATCGGCAAGATCACAAGGAAATAGGCGAACCAGTAGGCCGAGGCGATCAGCGAGAAGGTCGCATAGGGTTCTTCGGCGGGCATGGCACCAAGCCACATCAGCGCGAAGAAGTCGATGACCAGCAGCCAGAACCACCATTTGAACATCGGACGATAGCGGCCCGACCGGACCGAGGAGGTATCAAGCCACGGTACGATCGCCATGACCGCGATGGCACCGAACATCGCCAGCACGCCGAAGAACTTGGCGTCGATGATGCCGCCGGTGATGAACGAGGCGATCTGAACGACCCAGACCTCGGAGGTGAAGGCACGCAGGATCGCGTAGAAGGGCAGGAAGTACCATTCCGGAACGATATGCGCAGGCGTCACCAGCGGGTTGGCTTCGATATAGTTGTCCGGGTGCCCGAGATAGTTCGGCATGAACCCGACGATCGCCCAGAAGACCACCAGGATCACCGCGAGGGCAAACAGGTCCTTGATCACGAAATAGGGCCAGAACGGAACGGTGTCTTTCTCGGCCTCGGCTTTCGAGCCCCGACGCACCTCGACCCCGGTGGGGTTGTTGTTGCCGGTGGTGTGGAAAGCCCAGATATGCACCGCAACCAGCCCGACGATCACGAAGGGCAGCAGATAGTGCAGGCTGAAGAAGCGGTTCAGCGTGGCATTGTCGACCGCGGGCCCGCCGAGCAGCCAGGTCTGGATGCTGTCACCGATGAACGGGATCGCACCGAACAGGCCGGTGATCACCGTCGCACCCCAGAACGACATCTGACCCCAGGGCAGAACATAGCCCATGAAGCCGGTGCCCATCATCGCCAGGAAGATCAGCATGCCGATGATCCAGGTGATTTCGCGCGGCGCCTTGTAGCTGCCATAGTACAGGCCACGGAAAATATGCGCGTAGACCGCGATAAAGAACAGCGACGCGCCGTTCATGTGCAGGTAGCGCAGCATGTAGCCGCCATTGACGTTGCGCATGATGTGCTCGACGCTGGCAAAGGCCATATCGACATGCGGCGTGTAATGCATCACCAGGACGATCCCGGTGACGATTTGCAGCGCCAGGCAGAAAGTCAGGATGATACCCCAGATCCACATCCAGTTCAGGTTCTTGGGCGTGGGGATCATGATGGTGTCATACAACAAGCCGACGATGGGCAGGCGGCTGTGCAGCCACTTTTCGCCGCGGGTCTTGGGCTCGTAATGATCGTGCGGAATACCGGACATGATGTGCTCCCTTATCCCAGTTGGATCGTTGTGTCGTCGACGAACTCGGCCACCGGAACCGGCAGGTTCTCGGGCGCGGGTCCCTTGCGGATACGTCCGGCCGTATCATAGTGCGATCCGTGGCACGGGCAGAACCAGCCGTCGAAATCACCGGCCCCATCGCCCAGCGGAACGCATCCCAGGTGGGTGCAGACGCCCATCATGACCAGCCATTCGCTGTCCGACCCTGCCTCGGCACCGGGAGGCAGCAGGCCCCGGTTCGTGTCGGTTGCCGGTGATGTGTCTGAAATGTTCGCGTTGCGTGCAAACGGATCGGGCAGGTCCGATACGTCGACGGCATTGGCCTCGTCGATCTCTTCCTGCGTGCGACGGCGGATAAAGACCGGTTTGCCGAGGAACTTGACACTGATCTGGGTGCCGACTTCGACATCGGCCACGTCGACGCGGATCGACGACAGCGCCTGAACATCGGCGGACGGGTTCATCTGGTTGATCAGCGGCCAGACGGCGGCCCCTGCGGTTACGGCTCCGGCGCCAGCAGTGGCATAGTAGAGGAAATCTCTCCGGGTGCCTTCGTGGTCTTCTGCGTGGGACACGAGGTTTACTCCAATTCCTGCGCCCGGGTCCGGGCAAATATGCATAAGGGCCGCATTTTCATGCAGCTTCTCACGGGCGTATTATCGTTGTGGTCCTGCTTCGTCCAGCGGTCATAGGCGCGCAGGATGCCGCAATCGGGCTGCTGTGTCGCAACTGCGTCGGTTGGGCGCGCCCCGGATCGGGCCGTTTCAGCTCCTGAACCGGTATCATGCGTCGGCAGGCGGGCGGGTTGCCTGCATCGATGCCCGCGATTCGAACTCGTCGAACCACGCGGCCAGTGCGTCGTTGCCATGCCGCCAGTTGCGCGGGCCATGCCTGAAATCGAGATACCCAAGCGCGCAGCCGACGGAGACGTGCCCCATCGTGACCGGCCCCGACAGATGGCTCATCCAGCGCGCGTTCAGGGCCGCGAGCGCTCGGGTGATCTTGCTCCATTGTGCCTCGAGCCAGTCGGTCGATTGCCGCTCTTGCGGTCGCAGCCGCAATTCGTAGGTCATCGAAACCGCCGAATCCATCATCCCGTCGCCGGTCGCCTCAAGTGTCAGGGTATCCCATCGCGCGCTGCCCTGCGGATACAGGCCGCCGCCGTACAGATCGTTCAGGTATGCGGTGATCACCCGGCTGTCATAGAGCGTGGTGCCCTCGGGTCGTTCCAGCGAGGGCAGCCTTGCGAGCGGATTGGCCGTCTTGAGCGCGTCGTCCGAGGCCATCACCGTTGTCGTGACCGTTTTCAGTTCGACCGCATCGGTCCGGTTCAGTTCATGCAGCAGCACACAAACCTTGCGGACATATGGCGAGGCGGGAGAGTGATAGAGCTTCATCATGATGGGTCCCGTGTTGTTTGCACCAGACTACCGCACCTATCCGCCCTGTCCATCCGCAGCGCGCATCAGCGCGGCGAGCGAAGCGGTTTCCGCTCCGATGCCGGAGGCTTCGACATGGTCCGCCGCGCCAAGGCGTGCGTCATCGGGCTTGTTCTGGTTCAGCTTCCAGGTTCCGTCCACCGCCTCGATCCGCAGACGATAGGGAACGATCATGCGCATCATCCGGTCCAGTGCGTCGCCGTCCATCTTGTCGGCATGCCACGGTGTCTTGGGCAGCAGGCGCGATTCGAAAAACGCCGACTCCCGATCAAGCAGGTCACGCAACTCGTCCTGTGGTCGCCGCTCCAACACTCCGGTCAGATGCACAGCAATGTAATTCCATGTCGGGACCTGATCCACGAGGCCGTACCAGTCGGGCGAGATATAGCTGTCCGGTCCGGAAACGGCGATCCGTGCCGGTCGCGGCGTTGCACCGCGCGCGATCGGGTTGGACCGCACCAGGTGCAAATCCGCACTCTCCCCGCCATCCGACAGAAGGAACGGCACATGCGACAGGTTCGGCGCACCGTCATCGGCCGCAACCGCCAGGACACCAAAACCGCGTTCGCGTGCAAAATCGATATTCGTCTGCGCGTCTGCGGTGCGGTATGCCGGGTTGGGGTGCATCTGCCTGACTCCAGTGAATGCTCACTCATGCAGCGCAGGGCAGATTTTGGCAAGGGTCAGTTCGGTGAATGTGCAGGGTCTGCACAAACCGTTTCGGACCTAACCGAGATAGGCCCGCAGCGCCGGTGGCGGATCGTCCAGAAGGGGTGCCGCAGGTTGCGGCGCGTGGGCAATGCCATCGGCCACCAGAACGATCTCATCCGCGATCCGGCGGGCATCCTGCGGATCATGGCTGACCATCAAAACGGTCGCGCCGGTCTCGGACGCCAGCCTGTCAACAAGGTCCAGCATCTCGTTCTTCAGAGCCGGACCCAGAGCGGCAAAGGGTTCATCGAGCAACAACAATGGCCGGTCCTGGATCAAGACCCGGGCCAGTGCGGCGCGGCTTTGCTGGCCACCCGAGAGCGCCGCAGGCTTGCGTGCGCCCATCCCCTGCAGCCCGACATGTGCAATCGCGGTTTCGACCTGCCGCCATTGCATCCCGTCCAGCCGCAGGTTCGGATTCAGCCCGAGGCCCACATTCTGCGCGATGGTCAGATGCGGAAACAGGTTGCCATCCTGAAACAGCATCGCCAGCGGTCGCGCACCGGGGGGCCGGTCGGTCAGGTCTTTGCCGTCCCAGATCAAGCGACCCGCGACAACCGGATGAAACCCCGCGATCCCCCCGATCAGGGTGGACTTTCCGGCGCCCGACGGCCCTATGATCGCAACCTTGCGGCCAGCTTCGATGGCGAAATCGGCGGAAAGCGTGAAGCCGCCATTGTCGATCACGAGCTTTTCAAGCCTCAGCATGCCAGCGCCCCCCGCGATCCAGAAGCCAGAACAGGGCCATCGACATCGAGAGCAGCAATACCGCCGCCGCTGCCGCTGCCTCCATCTGATATGCCCCCATGAGCCGGAACACCTGCAAGGGCAGTGTTGCCTGTTCGGAATCGGCAAACAGGGTGATTACCCCGAGATCTCCCATCGACAGGGCCGCCGAGAGCCCCGCGGCAAAACCGATCTGCGCCCGCATCCGGGGCAACAGAATGCGGCGCAGGAATGGTCGACCCGCCATGCCCAGCGTCAGCGCCAGCCGCCCGCTGCGCTCGATCACCTGCCGCGCACCTGGCACCAGAATGCGCAGGGCAAAGGGCAGGGCCATCAAAGCGTTGACAAGGGCCGTTACCGGCAACGACAACACCGTCGGATTGACAAGCGGATACACCACCACGAAAAATCCGGTCCCGATGACCAGCGGCGATGCGGCCAGCCCGAGCAATCCGGCGAATTCGACGAACGCCCCCCGTCCAAGCGCCACCGCCACCGCCATGGGCAGCGCCAGGGCCAGCGTGATCAGCGCGCTGATCGCAGCGACAAGGACGGAGTTCATCGTCGCCGCAATCACGCTTGCCGGAAGCTTGGCCAACCCGCCAAGTCCTGACAGAAAGATCGCCGCGAGCGGCAACAAAAGGAACCCGGCGGCAAACAGGATGATGGCGCCGTCCAGGACGCGGGCGACGGGATTGCGCGCGTCCCATCGCTGCACCGGTCGGTCCAGCCCGCCGCCAAACCCGTCGCCCCGCGACATGCGCAAGGCAATCATCGCCGCCATGCCGGTCAGCACGATCTGGATGCAGGATAGAAGCGCCGCACGTCCGAGATCGAAATCAAAGCGAAACGCCTGATAGATGGCGAGTTCGATTGTCGTGGCCCTGGGACCGCCACCCAGCGTCAGCGCCACGGCAAAACTGGTCAGGCAGATCGCAAAGACCACGGCAAGAACGCCGGGCGCGACCTGCCACAGCATCGGACGCTCCAGAAGACGCCACATCGCATGCGGCCCGGCACCCAGCTGCGCGGCGAGGCGAAACCGCTCTGCAGGGATTTCCTGCCAGCCTTGCAGGATCAATCGCGTCGCCAGCGGCAGGTTCAGAAAAACATGCGCCAGCACCACACCATGCAGCCCGTAAACCTGCAGCGGCGGCAATCCGGCCGCGCCAAGCGCCACGCTGATCCAGCCATTCCGCCCGAACACCGCGAGCAGGCCCAGTACGGCCACGATCACCGGCAGGATGAATGGCGCGCCCAGCAGCGCGATCAACAGCCGCCGTCCCGGGAAACGCCGCCGGGCAAGCGCGCGTGCCACCGGCACGGCAAGGGCAACACTGAACAGCGCCGAAAGCGCAGCCTGAAACACGGTGAACCGCACCGCCGCCCAGTCGGAGGGTCCCATCCCGCGACCGGTCTCGGCGCGCAGGGCCACCGCGATCAACGCGCCCAGGATCAGCATCGCGACGATTGCCGCCGCGCAGATCCCGCCGCGATGACCTATTGGCTGAGCGCGCCGAGCCACTCTGCCAGTGCTTCATCCCGCAACGCGGCCGCCTCATGTGCGGGCACGATCAGCGCCTTGTCCGGTTGGGCCAGCGTCTCGAATCCCTGGGGCAGGCCGCCCGCAGGCATGACCGACGGATACATCCAGTTTGTGGTCGGGATCACCGATTGAAACGCATCCGTCACCATGAATTGCAGGAACGCCCCGGCCAGCTCGGGCTGATCGGAATTGGCCAGCCGGGCCGCCACCTCGATCTGCAGGTAATGACCTTCTTCAAAGACCGCGGCGGCCTTGCTGGCATCCTCTTCCGCGATCAGGTGATAGGCCGGCGAAGTGGTGTAGGAGAGCACCATGTCCGCCTCCCCGTCCAGAAACAGACCATAGGCTTCGCTCCATCCCTTGGTCACCGTCACGATATTGTCGGCCAGCCCTTGCCATATCGCGGCGGCCTCGTCGCCATAGGCGGCCTTGACCCACATCAGCAGCCCGAGCCCCGGAGTCGACGACCTCGGATCCTGAATGACGATCCTGGCATTGCTGTCGCCCAATGCCCGGAAATTCGATGGCGCGGCGGCACCCGCCTCGTGCACGAAGGCGAAATACCCCCAATCATAGGGTACGAACACGGGGTCGTTCCACGGGACCGGCAAGGCATAGTCAGCCTGCACGGCGTGCTCCGCGAACAGCCCCGTCTCCATCGCCGCCGCGGTCAGGTTGGTATCGAGCCCGAGAACGACATCCGCATCACTGCGCGCTCCCTCAAGCTTGAGACGCGCCAGCAGCGCCGCGCCGTCGCCCGCACCCACCAGCTTCAGGTCGCATTCGCATGTTTCCTCAAAGGCCGCCTCGATGGCCGGACCCGGCCCCCATTCGGAGACAAAACTGTCATAGGTATAAACGGTCAGTTCGGGCGTCTCGGCTGCGGCGACCGTGGCACCGCAAATGCCGACGGCGATCGCGAGATATTTCATGGCATCCTCCCTTGGCGGCGACGGGCAGGGTCGGAAGGATGTCCAGACCTTTCCTACGCCGGTACGAGCCGGTTCAGGTTCAACGGGTCCGCATCGCGCGTCTCAGCCGGTCAAGGCACCCCGAGGTTGCCAAAACCCTAGATCGCGGCCCGACGAATGACAAGCGACCGCCGCTTCATCTTTGGCGAAATACTCCGGGGGAGCCGCCTGCAGGGCGGCGGGGGCAGAGCCCCGGCGTCAGACTATCGCTTGCGACGCCTTCCTCCCCCGGCTAAAGCACGGGCCAAAAGGAGCCTGCCCATGTCGATCAACAGCTTTGGCCACCTGTTCCGTGTCACCACATGGGGCGAAAGCCACGGTCCTGCGCTCGGCGCGACGGTCGACGGCTGCCCGCCGGGGGTCGAGATTGACGAGTCGATGATCCAGCACTGGCTGGACCGGCGCAGACCCGGACAGAACAGGTACACGACACAGCGGCGCGAAGCGGATCAGGTGCGGATCCTGTCCGGCGTGTTCGAGGGGCATACCACCGGCACCCCGGTGCAATTGATGATCGAGAACACCGACCAGCGCAGCAAGGATTACGGCGACATCAAGGACAAGTTCCGACCCGGCCACGCGGATATCACCTATTGGCAGAAATACGGCATCCGCGATTATCGCGGCGGCGGGCGCTCGTCGGCGCGGGAAACCGCGTCGCGGGTTGCGGCGGGGGGGCTCGCCCGTGAGGCAATCCGGGCGCTGGCGCCGGATGTGCAGATCACCGGCTACATGGTGCAGATGGGCGCACAGGCGATCGACCGGACACGGTTCGACTGGGCCCAGATCGAGGCGAACCCGTTCTGGGCGCCAGATGCCGAAGCCGCCAGGACCTGGGCGGACTATCTTGACGACCTGCGCAAATCGGGAAATTCGGTCGGAGCGATCATCGAAGTGGTCGCCCGTGGCGTCCCCGCCGGGCTTGGCGCGCCGGTCTACGGCAAGCTCGACACCGACCTTGCCGCCGCGATGATGAGCATCAACGCGGTCAAGGGGGTCGAGATCGGCGAAGGCATGTCGGCGGCGATGCTCACCGGCGAGGCGAATGCCGACGAGATCTTCATGGGGCAGGGCGGCCCGAGATACAGCTCGAATCATGCGGGCGGCATTCTTGGCGGCATTAGCACCGGGCAGGACATCGTCGTGCGCTTTGCCGTCAAACCCACCAGTTCGATCCTGACCACGCGCAAGACCATCACCAGAACGGGCGAGGAAACCGAGATCGTCACCAGGGGCCGTCACGATCCCTGCGTCGGGATCCGCGCAGTTCCGGTGGGTGAGGCGATGATGGCCTGTGTGATCCTTGACCACATGTTGCTGCATCGCGGTCAGGTCGGCGAAAATCGCGGCAAGATCGGGTAACCGGCGACCGTTACCGGCCCGGCGCGCTGCAGTGAGCCGGGAATGGCGCCGGTCGGTGCGGCGCTGACGGATGCCCATTGATCTTTCCGCGTTTCGGGCGCAGGAAGACGCCATGGCAAAAATGTTAACATCGCATCGACCTGGGCTGGCGGTCTCTCTCAAACTGAGTGCAATCTGCCTGTTCACGGTGATGTCGGCACTGGTCAAGGCGACCTCGGCCGAGGTGCCGCCGGGCCAGGCGGTGTTCTTTCGCTCGTTTTTCGCGATCCCGGTGATCGTCGTCTGGCTGATGGCGCGGGGCGAGTTGCGCAACGGTCTGGTGACACGGCAACCGATGGGGCATTTCTGGCGCGGGCTGCTGGGCACGTTGGCGATGGCATTGACATTTGCCGGCCTGGGCTTGCTGCCGCTGCCCGAAGTCACGGCGATCGGCTATGCCACCCCGATCTTCACGGTCATCCTGGCCGCGATCATGCTGGGCGAGACCATCCGCATGATCCGGATTTCGGCGGTGCTCATCGGGCTGGTCGGCGTGCTGATCATGGTCTGGCCGCGTCTGGGAAGTGGCGCGGGCTTAGAAGATGGCGCGACACTTGGCGCGATGTTCATCATCACCGCGACGATTGCCCGCGCATTCGTGCAAATCCACATTCGCAAGCTGGTTCAGACCGAGCATACGGCGGCAATCGTGTTCTACTTTTCCGTAACCGCCTCGCTGATCTCTCTGACGACGCTGCCGTTCGGCTGGGTCGTGCCGGAGCGTGACACGCTGGGCTTGCTGATTCTTGCCGGTCTGATCGGCGGCGTTGCACAGATCCTGGTCACGTCTTCCTATCGCTTCGGGCCGGCTTCGATGCTTGCGCCTTATGACTATGCCTCGATGATATTCGCCATCCTGCTGGGGTATTTCTGGTTCGGTGAACTGCCGACGGCGGTCATGCTGAGCGGGGCCGCGCTGGTGATTGCCGGCAACGTTCTGGTGATCTGGCGCGAACACCAGCTCGGGCTCGAACGGGCACGGGCGCGGGCGGTTACCGACCCCAAGAGCTGACAGATCCGGGTTCTGCCGGGTTTCTCACGCCGCTTCACATGCGCGTGTGACGAGGATGTTCCGGGGTGCGGGACTGATCTGCGCCCGATGGTGTTGCGTATACCCGGTTACCGCGCATCGCGAGCGGCGCGTCCGACGGCCCGTTGGGCTATTGGCGTGCCGCGTCCCGATGTGGGGTCAAACGTCTAAAGGGAGATCAGCATGTCATTTCTAAGTTTTCTTTCGGATATACTGGACAAGTTCTTTCCGCCGGCCCCGGATCCGAAACCGACCTTGTCGATTGGTGAAATCGCGGCAAAGAACGACAATTTCGACATTCTGGAGGCGGCGCTGAAGGCCGCAGGGTTGTCCGACACTTTCACCGGCCCCGGTGACTTCACCGTCTTTGCGCCCACCGATGCGGCCTTTCTCGAACTAGCGTCGAATACGCTGGGTCTCGACGTCGCGGGCATGAGCGAAACCGAAATCGCGACCAAGCTGGTTGAAACGCTGGGGGTCGAGACCCTGACCAGTGTTCTGACCTATCACGTGCGGGCCGGTGCTGCCGAGGTCAGCGCGTTGCAGGCCGAAGGAAGGATCACGACGCTTTCGGGCGCAACCTTCGACGTAAACGGGACAACCCTTGTCGATGCCGATCCTGACGTCGAGAATCCCGATTTCGTTACCGGGCTGACCGACATTCAGGCAACAAACGGTGTCATTCAGGCAATCGACCGGGTTCTCCTTCCGATTGATGTCGCCGAAGCCATGCAGCGCCCGACCATCGCGGATGTGGCCGGTTCCAACGACAGTTTCGAGGTTCTGACCGCTGCGCTTTCGGCGACGGGCCTTGATGCGGTCGTGGATGATCGCGATGCGTCCTTCACCGTGTTCGCGCCCACCGACGAGGCGTTTCGCAAGCTCGCCGCAGACCTGGGGCTGGACGTCTCATCGCTGGCGGATGCGGAGATCGCAGGCGCGCTTGTCACTGCGCTGGGAGCCGAACTGGTAACGGATGTCCTGCTCTATCACGTCAAGATCGGCGGCGCGTCGGTTGCGGAACTGCAGGGTGCGCGGCTCGTCGATACGGCGCTTGACGGCGCGCGGCTTGGCATCGATGGCAATGAGCTGGTCGATGCGGATCCGGATATCGCCAATGCCAGATTCATTGACGGCCTGACCGATATCACCACCGCCAATGGCGAGATCCAGGCGATCGACCGGGTGCTTGTGCCGCTTGATCTGGGCGAGCCGGACGGCGGCTTTATCAAGGGCACGCACAAGCGAGATGTTCTGATCGGCAGCGGTGGAGACGATATCATCTTCGGCCGCAAGGGTGCCGATGTCATCCTTGGCGGCGAGGGTGACGATTATCTGATCGGCAACCGCGGCAAGGACCGGTTGGTCGATGATGCGGGCGACGACCGTTTTGTCGGTGGGCTGGGGGCCGATACGTTCGACTTTACCAACCTGTCCGGCGACAACATCGTGCGCGATTTCTTCTGGCGCGATGAACTGCTTCTGTCGCGCGAGGATTTCGCGACAGAGCAGGATGTGCTCGACGCCGCGACGGTCACCAGTCGTGGGCTGAAAATCGAAGCCGGCGACGATTCGATCCTGTTGCAATGGGTGCACAAGATCGACGCCGACGATTTCGTACTCGTCTGATCCCGATTCGATGCGGGCCCCGGACAGATGCCGGGGCCCGTTTTCCGTGTCGCAATCCGATCAGATCGCCGCGTGCGTCGGGTCGAGCGTCACCGACCACAACTCGGTGTCGGCCCGATCCATCAGACGCACGGTCATCTGTTGGGTGGCACCGTCGATATCGACAAGACCAAAGAATTGCAGCCCCGCGCTCGGCGGCAGGTTCACCCCCTGCTCTTCGGTCGGAGCCTTGACGTATTTGACCTCTGGCCCAAAGGTGCCGTCCAGAGCGTTCGGTCCGAACGTACCCGCATGCAGCGGCCCCGAGACGAATTCCCAGAACGGTTCGAAATCCTGGAACTGTGCCTTGTTCGGGTCATAGTAATGCGCCGCGGTATAATGGACGTCGGCGGTGAACCAGACGGTGTTGGTGATCCTGGCCGTCTTGATGAAACGGAGCAACTCGGCGATTTCGATCTCGCGGCCCTTTGCGGTGCCGTCATCGGCGTTCGCGACCGCCTCGAACCTGGTGTCGCCATCCCGTACGACCAGCCCGATCGGCATATCCGACGCGATGACCTTCCAGGTCGCCTGCGACTGCGCCAGTTCGCGCTTGAGCCATGCCATCTGCTCGCGGCCAAGGATGCGGGTCGCGTCGGATTCGGTTTCCTGCACGTTGTCGCTGTTCGGCCCGCGATAGCTGCGCAGGTCGAGAAAGAACACGTCGAGCATCGGGCCATAGCCGATCTTGCGATACACGCGGCCCGGTTCCTGCGGGGTGAAGCGGATGGGCGACATCTCGTGAAAGGCCCGCGCGGCCCGCGATTGCAGCAGGGCGACGGACTTTTCGGTATAGCGATCATCCGCGGTCAGGTCCTTGGACGCAGACCAGTTGTTGACAACCTCGTGGTCGTCCCACTGGAAATAGGTTGGCACGATGGCGTTCATGTCGCGTACATGGCCGTCCATCATGTTGTATTTCCACTGACCCCGGAATTCGTCGAGCGTTTCGGCGACCTTGCGCTTCTCGTCGATCAGGACGGTGTTTTTCCAGATGCTGCCATCCGGAAGTTCGACTTCGTCCTGCATGGCGCCGTCCGCATAGATGGTATCGCCGGAATGGATGAAGAAATCGGGCTGGTGACGCGCCATTGTGGCGTAGGTCGCCATGCCGTCCTCGTCGATGCCCCAGCCCTGTCCGGCGGTGTCGCCCGACCAGACGAAGCGCACGTCGCGGCGGGCCGCCGGTGCCGTGCGAAAGCGGCCGACAATCGGTTCACTGATCGCATTCACGTCCTGCAGATCGGCAGCAACGAAACGGTAGAAGATATCCTGATCCGACGGCAGACCCTCGATCAGCCGCTTGACAGCCAGGTCGCTGGACGGAACCGCATCCAGCGGCGCCAGTTGGCGCGCATCGGCAAAGCTTTCGGTGGTAGAGACTTCCATCGACACGCGCGCCGGGCGGTCTGTGCGGGTCCAGATCATCCCGCTGGACATGTCGACATCGCCGGATTGCACGCCGTGGGTAAAGACGGGGCGGGAAGAGGCCCGGCTGATGGCGGGCATGGCCAGTGACGCGGCAAAGGCGGTTCCGCCCGCCAGCACGGCGCGGCGGGATGGTCTGTAGAGTTTGTTCATGGCTGCAATCCTGATTGGCTAGATGCGCGGATAGGATTGCAGCCGTGTAAACGTCAGTCGGCAGTATCATGAATTATTCGCGACAATCGCCGCGACATTCACCCGACTGTGGATCAGTTGCGGACCAGCTTTTCGTAGTCTTGTGCGATCTCGCGGGTCAGCGCACCAACTTCGAACGTATAGTCGCCGATCTGTCCCACCGGCGTGACCTCGGCAGCGGTGCCGGTCAGCCAGCATTGCTCGAAGCCTTCCATCTCTTCGGGCATGATGTGGCGCTCGTGCACCTTGATCTGACGATCCTCGAGCATGCCGATCACCGTCTGCCGGGTCAGGCCGTTCAGGAAGCAATCGGCCTTGGGCGTGTGCACTTCGCCATCCTTGACAAAGAAGATGTTTGCGCCCGTGGCTTCGGCGACATAGCCGCGATAATCCATGAACAGCGCGTCCGAGCATCCCTTGGCCTCGGCCTCGTGCTTGGACATCGTGCAGATCATGTAGAGGCCTGCCGCCTTGGCATGTACCGGGATGGTTTCCGGGCTCGGGCGTTTCCACTTGGAGATGTCGAGCTTGGCCCCCTTCATCTTGGCGTCGCCGTAATAGGCACCCCATTCCCATGCGGCGATGGCCATGCGAACCGGGTTGCGTGCCGATGCGACTCCCATGTCTTCACCGGCGCCGCGCCATGCGACCGCACGCACATAAGCATCCCTGAGACCGCTGGCGGTCAGAACGTCCTGCTTGGCGGCCTCGATCTCGTCGACCGTGTAGGGAATTTGGAAACCGACCAGTTCGCCGGACTTGATCAGACGCTCGGAATGTTCCCGTGATTTGAAGATCTTGCCGTTATACGCGCGCTCGCCTTCAAACACCGACGATGCGTAATGCAGCGCATGGGTCAGAATATGTACGTTTGCACCCCGCCAGTCCACGAGCTTGCCATCCATCCAGATTTGGCCGTCACGATCATCATAGCCTGACATTGCGCATCCTCCTGTGCATTGAGCGCTTTTTCATTTGTTGCGCGTTTATGTCCGGATCGGACACAATATTACGCTAAAATCGCGATTCGATACCTCTTCGCACTTGGAATGTCAACAAGGCTGACGTATGCTGGCAAAAATCGGGTGAGAGGCAGATCATGTCTGACGGGCGTGCAGCGCAGGTTTACGGTGGCGAAAGCCTGCTGTTCCTGACGGATGAGCAGCTGAGGCAGGGTATCGAGGCAATGTTCTTCGCCTATCGGGGTTTCACGGCCGACCCTGACCGTATTCTTGGCAAGATGGCCTATGGCCGCGCTCATCATCGGGCCGTTCACTTTATCAACCGCGCGCCGGGAACGACGGTCAACAATCTGCTGGCCATACTCGGGGTGACCAAACAATCGCTGAACCGGGTGCTGCGGACGCTGATCTCGGATGGACTGGTCGAGAGCCGGGTCGGCACCGTCGACAAGCGCGAACGCCACCTGTTTCTGACCGAAAGCGGCCTGAAGCTCGAGCAGGAATTGAGCGATGCCCAGCGGGCCCGGATGCGCGCCGCCTTTCGGGATGCGGGGCCGGAGGCGGTGGCGGGATTCAAGCAGGTGCTCGAGGCGATGATGGATGCCGACATGCGCCGCGCATATATCAAGTTGAGGGATGGAGCCTGATGGCGGAACTGGATGCACATCTGTTGATCGTCGATGATGACGAGCGGATTCGGGATCTGTTGCGCAAGTTCCTGATCAGGAACGGGTTCCTGGTGACGGCGGCGCGTGATGCGGCTCATGCGCGTCGTATCCTGTCGGGGCTCGATTTCGATCTGATCGTGATGGATGTGATGATGCCGGGTGAGGACGGCGTCACGCTGACCCGCAGCCTGCGTGAAACTCTGGCGACACCGATCCTGCTGCTGACTGCACGGGGCGAGACCGAGAACCGGATTGCCGGGCTTGAGGCAGGTGCCGACGACTATCTTGCGAAACCGTTCGAACCCAAGGAGTTGCTGCTTCGCATCAACGCCATCCTGCGACGGATGCCGGAAACGCCGGCAGGCGATACGGTGCCCAAAATCCTGCATCTGGGACCGATCCGCTATGATATCGAGCGTGGCGAGATGTGGCAGGGGGACGATCTCGTCAGGCTCACCGCGACGGAAAGCCAGCTGATGAAGATATTCTCGGCCAGCCCGGGCGAGCCGGTCAGCCGCAACAAGCTGGTCGAGGATCTTGGCCGCGACAGGGGGCAGGCGCAGGAACGCGCGGTCGATGTGCAGATTACCCGACTGCGCCGCAAGATCGAAACCGACCCGAAGCAGCCGCGCTATCTGCAGACGGTGCGCGGCGCGGGGTACATGCTTGCGCCCGACTGACCGGCGCGGCTGTCAAAGCGAACGAGACCGAGGGAGGGGATCACAGCGATGAAAACAGCAATGCTCACCCATGCCGACTGCCTGACGCATGTCACGCCCGACGGGCATCCCGAGCGGGTCGCGCGTCTGGAGCATGTTCTGCACACGCTCGAACCGCTGGACCTGAACCGCGTGACGGCACCGATGGCTGCGGATGACGACATCCTGCGCATTCACCCCGCCGGGTATCTCGAAGGATTGCGCCGCGCGCTTCCCGCCGAAGGTCAGGTGGCGCTCGATGGTGACACGTGGATGTCGCCGGGCACGCTGAATGCCGCCTATCGCGGGGCGGGTGCGGCGGTGCGCGCGGTGGACATGGTGCTGGGCGGTGAGGCTCCGAACGCCTTCGCCGCCGTTCGTCCACCCGGACATCACGCCGAGACCGAAACACCGATGGGTTTCTGCCTGTTCGGGAACGCGGCGCTGGCAGCAAAGCATGCGCTGGATCATCACGGGCTTGAGCGGGTCGCGGTGGTGGATTTCGACGTGCATCACGGCAATGGCACGCAGGATTTGCTGTGGGACGAAAGGCGCGCATTGCTGATCACCAGCCAGCAAATCCCGTTGTTTCCCGGCACCGGTCGGGCTGATGAAACCGGGGCGTATGACACGATCCTGAACATTCCGCTGCCCCCGGGGTCCGACGGGGCGCACATGCGGCGCGAATACAAGGACAAGGCGTTCCCGCGGCTGCGAGATTTCAAACCGGAACTGATCATCATCTCGGCGGGGTTCGACGCCCATGCGGATGACCCGCTGGCCAATCTCGAATGGCAGACCGGGGATTTCGTCTGGCTGACCGCCGAACTGTGCAGGCTGGCGGATGAGCTGTGCGGGGGGCGGGTGGTCTCGACACTGGAGGGCGGATATGATTTGCACGCGCTGTCCGCGTCGGTGCTGGCGCATGTACAGGAACTGATGAAGGCCGCAAAATGACCGATACCCCCGTTGCAGAAATGAGCTTTGAGCAGGCGATGAAGGAACTCGAGTCGGTGGTCGACCGTCTGGAGCACGGGGACGTGCCGCTGGACGATTCGATCTCGCTCTACGAGCGGGGGGCGCAGCTCAAGAAGCGGTGCGAGGAAGAGCTCAAGCGGGCCGAGGAAAAGGTCGCCGCGATCAAGCTTGACAGCGATGGCAACCCCACCGGAACGACCCCGGTCGACGCGCAATAGATGTTTCCGGAGCGACTGGCGCGGGTCGCCGAGCGGATCCAGCGCCATTTTGATCAAGTTCTGCGTGATCTGGACCAGGTGCCCGTGGTGCAGGCTATGGCCTATGCGACCCGGGGCGGCAAGCGACTGCGCGGGTTTCTCGTGCTGGAATCCGCGCGTCTTCATGGCATTGCACCGGAGCGGGCGATCTGGTCGGCGACGGCGATCGAGGCGTTGCATGCCTATTCGCTGGTGCACGACGACCTGCCCTGCATGGATGATGACGATCTGCGCCGCGGCCGCCCGACAGTGCATGTCAAATGGGACGAAGCGGTGGCTGTGCTCGCCGGGGATGCGCTGCAAAGCCTTGCATTCGAACTGGTGAGCCGCCCCGAGAGCGGATCGGCGGAGATACGCGCGGAGCTGGCACTGTCGTTGGCGCGGGCGAGCGGTGCGCGGGGCATGGTTCTGGGGCAGGCGCTCGATATGGCGGCGGAAGCGGCAAGCGACGCGCTGACCCTTGATCAGATCACCATGTTGCAGGCCGGCAAGACCGGGGCACTCATCGAATGGTCGGCCTGTGCCGGCGCACGGTTGGCCGGGTCCGATCCCGAACCCTTGCGGCAATATGCCGGTGCGCTCGGACTTGCATTCCAGATCGCCGATGACATCCTTGATGTCGAGGGCGATGCCGAGAAAGCAGGCAAGCGCCTGCAGAAGGACGCAGAGGCCAACAAGGCGACCTTTGTGTCGCTGCTGGGGCTGGACGGCGCCCGGGCGCGCGCCTCGGACCTGATCGAGCAGGCCAGTGCGGCGCTGGATCCTTATGGAAGCGAGGCCGAAACATTGCGCGCAGCCGCCCGTTTCGTTATTGCGCGCGAGAGTTGAAACAGCCCCGCAGGGAGGCGGAAATGGCAGACCGACCAAATACGCCCTTGCTGGACGGCGTGACCCGTCCGGCAGAGCTGAAGCATTTCAGCGATGCGGAATTGCGCCAGATCGCCGACGAATTGCGTGCCGAGACGATTTCGGCGGTTTCCGTGACTGGCGGGCACCTTGGCGCGGGACTCGGGGTTGTCGAACTGACCGTGGCGCTGCACGCGGTGTTCGACACGCCGCGCGACAAGATCATCTGGGACGTGGGGCACCAGTGTTACCCGCACAAGATCCTGACCGAGCGGCGCGACCGAATCCGCACCCTGCGGATGAAGGACGGGCTGAGCGGGTTCACCAAGCGCAGCGAGTCACCCTATGATCCGTTCGGGGCCGCACATTCCAGCACCTCAATCAGCGCCGCACTCGGGTTTGCCGTTGCGCGCGACCTCGGCGGTGTCACGCCCGAAGGTCTGGGCGACGCCATTGCGGTGATCGGCGACGGCGCGATGAGCGCGGGCATGGCCTTTGAGGCGATGAACAATGCGGGCCACCTGAATAAGCGGCTGATCGTCATCCTGAATGACAACGAGATGAGCATTGCACCGCCGGTCGGGGCCTTGTCCTCGTATCTGTCGCGGCTTTACGCGGAAGAGCCCTTTCAGGAGCTCAAGGCCGCGGCCAAGGGCGCGGTGTCGCTCTTGCCGGAGCCGTTCCGCGAAGGGGCCAAGAGGGCCAAGGATGTTCTGAAAGGCATGGCAGTCGGCGGCACGCTCTTCGAACAGCTCGGGTTTTCCTATGTCGGGCCGATTGATGGACATGACATGGACCAGCTTCTGCCGGTGCTGCGCACGGTCAAGGCTCGGGCGCGGGGACCGATTCTGATCCATGTGCTGACCCGCAAGGGAAAGGGCTATGCGCCCGCCGAACAGGCCCAGGACAAGGGGCACGCCACCGCCAAGTTCGACGTGGTGACCGGCGAGCAGAAAAAGGCGCCGTCGAACGCGCCCAGCTATACCAGCGTCTTCGGCAAGACCCTGACCGAGATGGCCAAGGCGGATGACAAGATCGTCGCCGTGACCGCCGCCATGCCGGATGGAACCGGTCTGAACCTGTTCGCCGAGCGCTTTCCCAGTCGCTGTTTCGACGTCGGGATCGCCGAGCAGCACGCCGTCACCTTTTCGGCGGCACTTGCGGCGGGCGGGATGAAACCGTTCTGCGCGATCTATTCGACCTTCCTGCAACGTGGGTACGATCAGGTCGTGCATGACGTGGCGATTCAACGCCTGCCGGTGCGCTTTGCAATCGACAGGGCCGGGCTCGTCGGTGCCGATGGTGCGACCCACGCGGGCAGTTTCGATACCGCGTTTCTGGCGAACCTGCCGGGCTTCACGGTGATGGCGGCGGCGGATGAGGCCGAATTGAAACATATGGTGGCGACTGCGGTCGCCCATGACGACGGACCCATCGCGTTTCGGTTCCCACGCGGAGAGGGCGTGGGCGTGGAATTGCCCGAGCAGGGAAAGCCGCTCGAGATCGGCAAGGGGCGCGTGATCCAGCGGGGCAAACGCGTTGCGATCCTGTCCTTCGGGGCGCGTCTGGCCGAGGTGCAACAGGCCGCCGAGGCACTGGCGTCAAAGGGTATTCGGCCAACCGTTGCCGACGCCCGCTTTGCCAAGCCGCTGGACCGGGACTTGATCCTGTCGCTGGCACAGGATCACGAGGCGCTGATCACCATCGAAGAGGGGGCCGTGGGCGGCTTTGGCAGCCACGTGGCGCAGTTGCTTGCCGATGAAGCGGTGTTCGACGACGGGCTGAAGTTCCGCTCGATGGTCCTGCCCGACACGTTCATCGACCAGGCCAGTCCCGCGGACATGTACAGGGTCGCCGGTATGGGTGCCAATCAGATCGAGGCCAAGGTTCTTGAAGTGCTGGGCGTGGCCACCATTGGCGAACAGCGCGCCTGATCAGGTGCCGTGCAGGGCGGTCAGACCCGAGCGATAGTCGGGGTAGCGCAGCGTGATGCCGAGGTCCCGCTTGATCCTGTCGTTGCGCACCCGCTTGTTCTCGCTGTAGAAACTGCGCGCCATCGGGCTCAGGTCGGCCTCTTCGAAGGGCACCGCCGGGGGCAGCGGCAAGCCCTGGAGTTCCGCCGCATAGGCGATGACATCCTGCGGTGGCACCGGTTCGTCGTCGCAGACGTTATAGATCGCGCCGGGATCGGGGCGGTTCATCGAGGCCGCGAGCACCGTGGCGATATCGTCGACGTGAATGCGTGAAAACACCTGACCGGGTTTTATGATCCGGCGCAGACCGCCGCGTTTCAGTTTCGAGAACGGACCGCGTCCGGGGCCGTAAATGCCCGCGAGGCGAAAGATATGCAGGGGCAGGTCGGGTATCGCGGCCCATTGCTCTTCTGCCTGAACCCTCAGCCGTCCGCGTCTGGACGCCGGGGTCGCGGGCGTCGTCTCGTCTACCCATGCCCCCTGATGATCGCCATAGACCGCCGTGGTCGACAGGTAGCCGACCCACTGAAACTGGCGGGCGCGCCCGGCGATCTCCTGTCCGAGCGCGTGCAATACCGGATCCCCCTCGTCGGTCGGCGCCGTTGAGATCAGCAGATGTGTCACCCCGTCCAATGGCGGAACATCACCTGGCCAGAGCACCGGTTCGGCGCCCGATTGCCGAATGTTCTCAAGCTGGTCCCGGTCACGGGTTGTGCCGATGACGCGCCAGCCCGCAGGCGCCACCCGATTTGACAAGGCCCGCGCGGTATAGCCGTGGCCCATGGAGAGAAGTGTACCGGTCATCGTTCCTTGATGATACGCGGCATGATCAGATGCAAGTGCCTCAACGACGCACTTGATTCGAATCCCGGTTGTGCCTTTGATGGGCTGATGAGCGATGATGCACCCGATCTGAAATCAGCCTATGCGCTGAACACGCCGCAGGACTCCCGGCGTCTCTACGCGGAATGGGCCGGTGACTACGATCAGTCCTTTGCCGCGCGCGAGGATTATCAGTTGCACGTGCACACGGCGCGCGCCTTTGTCGCGGCTGGCGGGCAGGGGCCGGTTCTCGATGTGGGGGCGGGCACCGGCCTGTGCGGCGCAGTGCTGGGCGATCTCGGTGTCGGACCGATCGACGCAACCGACATCAGCGCCGAGATGCTCGATCAGGCAATGCGCAAGGACATCTACCGCGATGCCATCGAGGCCGATCTGAACCTTGGCATTCCGGTTCCGCACGAGAGCTATTCCGGCATCGTGTCCTCCGGTACGTTCACCACCGGACATGTGGGGCCCGATGCAATCGACGCTTTGTTGCCGGTGGCGCGGCATGGTGCGCAATTTGCGCTGTCCATCAATGCGAAGCACTATGACTCCGCCGGTTTCGCGGCAAAGCTCGCAGAGCTCGCGGAAACGCGGATTCAGGCGCTTTCGCTGAAGGAGACACGGATTTACGGCGATCTCGCCACCGGCGAACACCGCGATGACATCGCACTGATCGCGGTATTCAGCAAACGTTGAGCGCCCCGCCTATCGACCTTTCCAGACCGGATCCCGCTTTTCCGCAAAGGCGCGTGCGCCCTCAAGCTGATCCTCGGATGAATAGAGAATGTCGACACTCTGCAACTGACGCTGGGTGATCCGGTTCATTGCGTCCTGGAACTTGGAGTCTTCGGCGTCGCGCACGATTTCCTTGATCGCCGCATAGACCAGCGGTGGGCCGCTCGCGATCAGCCGCGCCAGTTCCATCGCCCGCCCCATCAGCGCGTCCGCCGGCAGGACCTCGTTGACCAGCCCCCAGCGATGCGCCTCCTGGGCATCAAACCAGCGCCCGGTCAGCAGCAGTTCCATCGCGATGTGATAGGGGATGCGCTTGGGCAACTTGACACTCGCCGCATCGGCGACGGTGCCCGACCGTATCTCCGGCAGGGCAAAGGTGGCGTGATCCGCCGCCAGGATCATGTCGGCACTCAGCGCCAGTTCGAGCCCGCCGCCGCAGGCGATGCCGTTGACGGCCGCGATCACCGGCTTGTTCATGCCGCGCAGTTCCTGCAGGCCGCCGAACCCGCCAACACCATAGTCGCCATCAACCGCATCCCCGTCTGCGGCGGCCTTGAGATCCCAGCCAGGGCAGAAGAACTTGTCGCCCGTGGCGGTCAGGACGGCGACCCGCAGGTCGGGATCGTCCCGGTAGTCACGGAAAACCTCGCCCATGACCCGGCTGGTCACAAGGTCGATGGCGTTTGCCTTGGGCCGGTTCAGCGTCACGATCAGCACGGCGCCCTCGCGCGCGGTTGAAATCGGGGATGTCGTCATGTCTTTGCCTTTCGGATCAGCGCGTCCACCGCAACCGCCCGGTCGGGCGTGCAGATCAGCGGGTTGATTTCAACTTCACCAACGGTCTCCGCGTTGGCAACCACATAGTCCTGCACCGCCATCACCGCATGCAGGATCGCCCGCATGTCGGCGGCGGGCTTGCCGCGATACCCGGCCAGCAACGGGGCGATGGCAAGCCTGCCAAGCGCCTGTTCGACCTGAGCCTCGGTAACCGGTAGCAAAAGGGATACCGTATCGCGCAGCACTTCGGTCAAAATGCCGCCGGCACCAAGCGTCAGCACATAGCCATGTGCTTCGTCGCGCAGCACACCGACCAGCAGTTCGGCCACCCCGTCGGCGACCATTTCCTCGATCAGGAATGCATCGGTGCCGATTTGTCGCGCGGCGTCTTGCAAGGCGTCCCTCGCCAGCCCCAGCCGCACAGCCCCATGTTCCGACTTGTGCGCCAGCCCGACGCCCTTGAGCGCAAAGGGCGGGCGAAGCTCTGCGCCTGCTTTCAGCAGCGCCTTTTGGCTTGCAACCGGGCGAAAGGCCGGAACCGGCAGCCCGTGACGGCACAGTGCCGCCTTGGCATCCGCCTCGGTCAGCACCGTGTCGGCCGCCGCTCCACCGGGCAGCAATATGGGGGTCGGATCGGGTTCGGACACGCGCGCCGCCGCCTGGGCGGCTGCCAGCGCTTCCGCCAGCCCGGACAACGGTACGACACCGTGCGACATCAACCGTTCCGCGATGGATACCGGCATCAGTTCGGCCATGCTCGCCGCGACGGCAAAAGGCGCGCCGCTGCGGGCCCGGGCCGCAATCGCGGCCTCGGTCGCACAGGCCCAGTCGCTGGCGTCGGTATGCGGGTAATCGACAATGCTCATCGTCAGAGCGACGTCTCCTGCGGCCATCGCCGCCCAGGCCCGTGTCATGGCTTCGGTATCGCGCCAGATATAGGTGTGGTAATCCAGCGGGTTGGCCAGGGCCACCATCGGTCCGAGCGCCGATCGCAGCGCCTCTTTCTGATGCTGTCCCAACGGTGGAAACGTCAGTTCGTGTCCAAGCGCCATGTCCGCGATCAGGCTCGCCTCGCCGCCCGAACAACTGATCGAAGCGATCCGGTTCGACGCAAGCGGCCCCACCCCATGCAACAGTTTCAGTGTTTCCAGCAACTCCGGCACCGTCTCGACCCGCGCGATCCCCAACCGATCCAGGAAAGCCTGGGCGCCGGCGTCGCTTCCCGCAAGCGACGCCGTGTGCGACACCGCCGCGCGTTGTGCCTGTTCCGATCGGCCCAGCTTGAGCGCCACCAATGGAATCCCGCGCTGATATGCCTTGCGCGCAAGCATCTCCCAGTCGCGCAGGGCGCCGAACCCCTCGATATGCAGCCCGAGCGCCGTCACGCGATTGTCGTCCAGCAACGCGGCGGCGATCTCGGCCTGGCTGGTTTGCGCCATGTTTCCGCAGGTGACCATGTAGGCAATCGGCAACGCCCGCTGCTGCATCGTCATGTTGATCGCGATGTTCGACGATTGCGTCAGGATCGCAACACCGCGCTCCACCGGCCGCATGCCATGCTGATCCGGCCAGATCGCCGCCCGGTCCAGAGCATTGACAAATCCATAGCAGTTCGGCCCAAGCACAGGCATGCCGGCAGCCGCCGCAACCAGCCGCGTCTGCAAATCCGCCCCATCGGCATCCTCGGTTGCGGCCTCGGTAAACCCCGAGGCAAAACACACCGCGCCGCCGCTGCCCAGACGTGACAGTTGCGACACGATGTCGATGGTTGCATGCCGGTTCACGCCCACGAAGGCCACGTCGATCGGCACCGCGCAATCGGCAACGGACGGCACTGCACGCAGCCCGGCAATCTCGCGCCCGTCGGGATGAACGGGCATGATCGTCCCGCCAAACCCGATGCGCCGCGCCGCGCCCACGATCGACGCGCACCACGTCCCGCCACCGATAACCGCAATTCCGCGCGGTGCCAGCATCCGCGACAGATCACGCGTCATCTGCGCTCCCGCCGACATGCCGGACTGGCTGCTGAACATGAAATCTTAACCCTTCGGCGCCAGACTGCCGGTGCGGGACAGGCGGGGACGCCGATGACCGTGCAGGGAAAAGAGCGTGCTCTTTCCGTTCGGGGGGCGATCATCGGGTCGTCTCCCCTTTTTCCTGCTGAAAATATCCCGGGGAGCGCGAGGGGCTGGCCCCTCGCACCGGTCGGATGGGCCATGCCCATTCGAACCCCCTTCACGCGCCCAGGGCCCGCAACAGATCGCGGCTGATGATATGGCGCTGGATCTCGCTGGTCCCGTCCCAGATCCGCTCGACCCGCGCGTCCCGCCAGAATCGTTCCAGCGGATAGTCGTCCATCAACCCCATGCCCCCGTGAATCTGGATTGCCGTGTCGGTGACCCGCGCCAGCATCTCGCTGGCATAGAGCTTGGCGCTCGCGATCTCGCGATTGGCGGGCAGACCCTTGTCCAGCCGGTCCGCAGCGGCCAGCGTCAGCAGATCCGCGGCATCTATTTCGGTGATCATATCGGCGATCTGGAACGATACGCCCTGAAACCTGCCGATCTTCTGGCCGAACTGTTCACGAGTCGCCGCGTAGTCCAGCGCATAGTCGAACACCCGTCGCGCGCGTCCGACCGACATCGTGGCGACGGTGATGCGCGTGGCATAGAGCCAGGTGTTCATCACCTCGAAACCGCCGTCCACCTCGCCAAGCACCTGGGAGTCCGGCAGCCGGCAATCGTCGAACTCGAGGATCATGTTCTTGTAACCGCGATGGGACACGGATTTGTACCCGTCGCGGATGGTAAAACCCGGCGTGCCCCGGTCGACGAGAAACGCGGTGATCCGTTTCTTGGGCCCTTTCGGTGTCTGATCTTCTCCGGTGGCAATGAAGACGATGATGAAATCCGCGTGATCCGCCCCGGAAATGAAATGCTTGGTGCCGTTCACCACCCAGTCTCCGCCCTCTCGGATCGCGGCGCATTTCATGCCGCGCACGTCCGATCCCGCGCCCGGCTCGGTCATCGCCAGCGCGTCCATGCGTTCGCCGCGCACGGCCGGCATCAGATAACGTTCGACCTGCTCGCCGGCGCAGGCCATCAGGATGTTCTGCGGACGGCCGAAAAAGTGGTTGAGCGCCATCGATCCACGCCCCAGTTCCCGTTCCACAAGAGCAAATTCCATATGGTTCAGCCCTGCGCATCCGACGCTCTCGGGAAAGTTGCAGGCATAGAATCCCAATTCCTGCGTCTTGCGCTTGATCTCTTGCGCGATCTCCTCGGGCACTTCGCCGGTGCGTTCGACCAGTTCTTCGTGCGGATAGATTTCCTTCTCGACAAAGGCACGCACTGTCGAGACGATCATCTCCTGTTCCTGCGTCAGGCCGTACTGCATCTTTACTCGCTTCTCTGGATTGTGACCGCGCAGCGGGTGGCACCGCCGGCGCCGCGCCGGTCCGGCTGCTCCGGTTTCTTCCTGGATCCGGGTGGTCTAGCTGGCGTAATCGGAGCCTTCGAAATCGAGGATCGCCTTGAGTTCGGTGAGGTGGCGTTCCGCCTGCTCCGGGTATTCCTCGAGTTCCCGTGCGGTCTTCTCGGCGATGTCATCGGGCAGAACCCGCAGCGGCTGCCCGGTCTGAAGCGCCCGGATATAGGTCTCGGCGGCGCGTTCAAAGAAATACATCCGGTTGAATGTATCCGCGACCGTGTCGCCGATTATCATGATCCCGTGGTTTCCCATGATCATGACCTTGCATTTCGGATCGGTCAGCAGCGCGGCGCAGCGTTCACCCTCGTCACCAAAGGCCAGCCCGCCATACCCATCGTCGATCACGTAGCGATTGAAAAACGTGGCGCAGTTCTGGTCGATCGGTGGCAGCCGGCTGTCGGCAAGACTTGCCAGAACGGTGGCGTGGATCGAATGCACATGCATCGCACAGCGGGCATGCGGACAAAGCCGGTGCAGCCCGCCATGCAGGCCCCATGCCGTTTCGTCGGGCGCGTCCGGACCCTTGAGCGTGTCGGGATCATTGGCGTCCAGTTCCAGCAGGTCGCTGGCGCGGATACGGCTGAAATGGACCTGGTTGCGATTCATCAGGAACCGGGTGCCGTCGTCGTTGATGGCCATCGAGAAATGGTTCGATACACCTTCGTGCATGTTCAGGCGGGCGGTCCAGCGAAAGGCGGCGGCGAGATCGACGCGTTCCTGCCAATGATCCATGTTCGGTCGCAATGTGGTGACTGTCATATCGTGCTCCTCCGGTCATGCCGAACTTGCCTGCGTTCCCGCTGCAAATCGAACGAAAAAATCCGCCCTTTCGCATTAGCACAACTTATGGCAAGATTATGGAATGCAAGCTCCGCTACCTCCTCTGGGCTGGCTGCGCACATTCGAGGCCGCAGCGCGCAACCTGTCCTTCACCGGCGCCGCCCGCGATCTGAACATGACCCAGAGCGCGGTGAGCCAGCAGATCAAGTCACTTGAAGCCTATCTGGGCCGGCCGTTGTTTCATCGCCGCCCGCGTGCGCTGGAGCTGACCGAAAGCGGGCTGACCTATCTTCCGGTCGTTCGCGATGCCTTTCGCACTCTGGTGCGGGGCACGCGGGCAATCACCGGGAGCGATCAGGACGTGGTTCAGGTTCAATCCAATCTCACATTTGCCGTTCATTGGCTGGCGCCGCGGCTGGCCCGGTTCCGCGCCGCGCATCCGGATGTTCAGCTGAACCTGTCGACCGAGTTGTGGGAGCCGCCCGGCATGACCGAAGGGGTCGATGTGGAGATACGCTTTTCCCTTCGACCGGCGGATTCGATCCGCGCCGAGTTGCTGCGCAGCGATCACTATTACCCGGTCTGCGCGCCGGATTATCCGGTCATGCTGTCCGATCTGGCCATGCAGCCGCTCTATGATTGTTCCAACCTGCTGTGCAACTGGTCGGCCTGGGCCGAGGACCAGAACCTGCCCTGGCCCGATCCGCAGGTGACCTACGCCAATACGTTCACTCTGACTCTGTCGGTTGCGCGTGCGGGCGGAGGGTTGGCGCTGGCCCATGACACCATAGCCGGCGATCTTATCCGGTCGGGGCACCTGGTGGCGCCGTTCGGACATCGTGCGCCGATGCAGGAAGCCTACTATCTGATCCTGTCGCCTCAGGCCGAACATTCACCGGGCACCGTGGCCTTTGCATCCTGGTTAAGGGCCGAGATGGCCGCCGATCAGAGCGGGCTGACAGAGCACCGGGAATAGCCGTTGTTGCATTGAGCGACCCTGCGCGACGTGACCCGCATGGCAGCACCGCACATTGATCGCGCGGCTTTCGATCCTGTCGTCGGATGACTCAGGTCCGGCGCGGAACGCTCTGACCTTGCAGCGCCTCGCGCGTCAGCGGGCAGGGGGCGCCGCCATAAAAGGTTTCGAGGACCCGGGAAAACTCGTCCGGCGCGTCAGGAACCGCGGAAAACAATGTCATGGACGATCTCAGTTTCAGCGCGTCTGTCTGACCAAGGATCGCTTCGGCGGTGCTGTCATCGTGGCGCAGGATGAGGCGCGACACCTCAAGCAGCCGCGCGCGCAGCCTCGGATCATCCAGATACGCGCTGGCCTCGGCAAGGTTGTGAATACCGTAGAGCTGGGCCATGTGCGACTGGCCCAGCGATGCGAGCTGCGGGAAGACGAACCACATCCAGTGACTGGTTTTCCTGCCTCGGGTCAGTTCCGAGATCACCGACGCCCACACGGTATCCTGCGCTTCGAGAAACAGGTCGGCGTCGGTCTCGGCGGTCATTTGAGGCGACGGTTCCGCATCGCGATCAGGCGCAGGCGCAGGGCATTGAGCTTGATGAAGCCGGCCGCGTCCTTCTGATCGTAGGCACCGGCATCGTCCTCGAAGGTGACGTGTTCCTCGGAATAGAGAGACATGTCCGACCACCGCCCGACCGTGCGCGCGAGCCCCTTGTAGAGCTTCAGGCGAACGGTTCCTGTGACGTGCTCCTGGCTCTTGTCGATCAGGGCCTGCAACATCTCGCGTTCGGGACTGAACCAGAAACCGTTATAGATCAGTTCCGCGTATTGCGGCATGATCTGGTCCTTGAGATGCGCGGCACCCCGGTCCAGCGTGATCTGCTCGATTCCGCGATGGGCTTCAAGCAGAATGGTGCCGCCCGGCGTTTCATAGATGCCGCGCGATTTCATGCCGACAAAACGGCCTTCGACCAGATCGAGACGCCCGATGCCGTGCTTGCCGCCAAGCTCGTTCAGACGGGTCAGGATGGTCGCCGGGCTCATCGCCTCGCCGTTGATGCTGACCGCGTCGCCTTTTTCAAAGCCGATCTCGATGAACTCGGGCTCGTTCGGCGCGTCTTCGGGATGGACGGTCCGCTGGTAAACATAGTCGGGCGCGTCCTCCGCCGGATCCTCGAGCACCTTGCCCTCGGAGGACGTGTGCAGCAGGTTGGCATCGACCGAGAAGGGCGCTTCGCCGCGCTTGTCCTTGGCGATCGGGATCTGGTGCTTCTCGGCGAAGTCGATCAGCTTGGTGCGGCTGGACAGATCCCATTCACGCCAAGGGGCGATGACGGTGATGTCCGGGTTCAGGGCGTAAGCCGCAAGTTCAAAGCGGACCTGGTCGTTGCCCTTGCCGGTCGCGCCATGCGCCACGGCATCCGCGCCGGTTTCGGCAGCGATCTCGACAAGGCGCTTGGAAATCAGCGGGCGCGCGATCGAGGTGCCAAGCAGATAGAGACCTTCATAGAGCGCGTTGGCGCGAAACATGGGAAACACGAAATCGCGGACGAACTCTTCGCGCAGGTCCTCGATGTAGATTTCCGACGCGCCCATCATCTCGGCCTTGCTGCGCGCGGGCTCGAGCTCTTCTCCCTGGCCCAGGTCGGCGGTAAATGTCACCACCTCGCAGCCATATTCGGTTTGCAGCCATTTCAGGATGATCGACGTATCCAGACCGCCGGAATAGGCCAGAACGACTTTCTTGGGCGCAGACATTGGGGTTCCTCTCGACTTGGATCGGCAGCGGGTTATCGGTTTTTCGGGCAGGGGGCAAGCTGTGGTTGCGCGTGGCGGCAAGCTGCGGCAGAGAGAGGCATGAACGATTTTCAGAACAAGGCCCGGCTTGCCGAAGAGGCGATGCGCGCGGTATTCCCGCAGACCCCGTTGCAACGCAACGTGCACCTGTCAGACCGCTTTGACGCGGATATCTGGCTCAAGCGCGAGGATCTGAGCCCGGTGCGCTCCTACAAGCTGCGCGGTGCGTTCAACGCCATGCGCAAACTGCCGGATCAAAAGCTGTTCGTTTGCGCCAGCGCAGGGAACCATGCGCAGGGCGTCGCGTTCATGTGCATGCACATGGGTGTGCGGGGGGTCATCTTCATGCCAGTGACAACCCCACAACAGAAAATTCAGAAAACCCGCATGTTCGGCGCCGGTCACGTGGATATCCATCTGGTCGGCGACTATTTCGACGTCACGCTGGCAGAGGCGCAGGCCTGGAGCGCGCGCGAGGGCGGCTACTTCCTGTCGCCTTTCGATGATTCCGACGTCATCGAAGGGCAGGCATCGGTTGCGGTCGAGATCGCCGATCAACTGGGCAAGAATCCTGACGTGATTCTGTTGCCCGTGGGCGGTGGCGGAATGTCATCCGGAGTCGCCACCTATTTCGCAGGTGACACGCATTCGATCTTTGTCGAGCCTGCCGGCGGGGCCTGTCTCCGGGCGGCGCTTGCCGCGGGCCATCCGGTGACATTGCCGCATGTCGATACCTTTGTTGATGGTGCGGCGGTCGGTCGGATCGGGGAAAAGACCTTTGACTTGCTGAAAGATGTCCCTCTGTCCGATGTGGTCATTCTCGACGAAGACCGCATCTGTTCGACGATGATCGAAATGCTGAATGTCGAGGGCATCGTTCTCGAGCCTGCCGGGGCGCTGTCGGTCGAGGCGCTGGGCGATGTGCAGTCCCAGATTCGCGGAAAGACGGTTGTCTGCGTCACATCGGGCGGGAACTTCGATTTCGAACGCCTGCCCGAGGTCAAGGAACGCGCGCTTCGCTATTCCGGGGTCAAGAAATACATGATCCTGCGGCTACCGCAGCGCCCCGGCGCGCTGCGCGATTTTCTGGAAATCCTCGGGCCGGATGACGATATCGCACGTTTCGAATATCTCAAGAAATCGGCGCGGAATTTCGGTTCGGTGCTGATCGGGATCGAAAGCAAGCACCCCGACAGTTTCGTGCGGCTGTTTGCGCAGCTTGATGAAGCCGGGTTTGCGTATCGCGACATCACCAATGATGACACGCTGGCGCAGTTCCTGATCTGATAATTGCATGGGCGGGGGATGGTCCGCTCACGCGGCGAGCCGGACCGGCAGCTCGGCCAGAAATTCGTTCTTTGATCGTTCGAATTCTGCAACGATTTCCGGAATGTCGACCGCGTCGGCCTCGCCCTGCGCAGAGATGCGCTCGCCGTTCTGACAAAGGCTTGAGAACGAGGCGAAGCCGAGGCTCAGCGCGCTGCCCTTGAGGAAATGGAGGTTCTGTTCGAGTTGCGACGGATCCGGCTCCCTGCGCAGCCTGCCGATCACCTCGCCGACCTCTTCGAGGAACAGATCGACGACCTCATCGAAATCCTCGGAGCCAACCTCGTCGCACAATTCCCTGACGCGGGACCAGTCAATCATGTTCAATCCATCACTATCTTAAAACACATGTGGCACCATCTTGATTGAACGGAGCTTTGATGAACAGGGGTGGGTTGCAGACAATTTTAGCCTTCATTCGCGATTAAGGTGTTCCGCCGATCATGGCGAAGGTTTTTGACACAATGCGCGGAATCACCATGTCTACTGTCGCTTCGGCGAGCCGGATACAAATTGCGGGCCTGTCCGATGTCCGATCGATCCGACAGGTCCTGCTGGTGGATGACAGCCGTCTGCAGCGGCGCATCATCGCCACGTCGCTCAAGAAATGGGGATTCGAGGTCATCGAGGCCGAGAGCGGTGACGCGGCTATTGAACTATGCCGCAATTTCCGGCCCGATCTGGTGCTCAGCGACTGGATGATGCCGGGCATGTCGGGGCTGGAGTTTTGCCGCGCCTTTCGCGAATTGTCAGGTCTCGATTATGCGTATTTTATCCTGCTCACCTCGAAGAGCGAAAAGAACGAGGTGGCCGAGGGGCTGAACGCGGGCGCGGATGACTTTCTGACCAAGCCGGTGAACAACAATGAATTGCGGGCACGCATTTCCGCAGGCGGCCGCATTCTCGAAATGCAGCGCGAATTGTCGGCAAAGAACAGGATTATTACCGACACTCTGGACCAGCTTCGCGTCGCCTATGACACCATCGACAAGGATTTGATCCAGGCCAAGAAAATTCAGCAATCCCTTGTCCCCGAATTCACGAGAACCTTCGGCGACTCGCGCGTGAGCCTTTTGCTGAAACCCTGCGGTCATATCGGAGGCGATCTGGTGGGGATGTTCTCGGCCAGCAAGCGCGAGGTTGCATTCTATTCGATCGACGTGTCGGGCCACGGGATCACTTCGGCGATGATGACGGCTAAGCTCGGCGGATTGCTGAGCAGCAGCTATCCCGATCAGAATCTTGGAATGGTAAGGCTCGCCAACGGGCGCTACGTGCTGCGCGAGCCGGCGACCGTCGCACGAATGTTGAACGAGCGGCTTCTGGCGGATTCCGGGATCGAAGAGTATTTCACCATGGTCTATGCCGTGGCGGATCTCGAAACCGGCAGGTTGCGGATGGTCCAGTCAGGGCATCCGCATCCGCTGCTGCTGCGTGCAAACGGGCATCCGGAGTTCATTGGCGAGGGCGGTGTGCCAATCGGGCTGCTGCCTGACGTGACCTGCACGCAAGTCGAGATCGAGATGACGCCCGGCGATCGCCTGCTGCTTTACACCGATGGATTTACCGAAAGCCGGCTGGACGATGGCGGGATGCTGGAGGAGCAGGGTCTTGTCGATCTGATCCGCAATTGTCCTGTCGGGCGGGCAGGCAAGGAATTTCTTGACGATCTTTTCTGGACACTCACGCAGAAGATGTCGTCGGAGGTCGGAATGGAAGACGACGTATCGGCAACGCTGTTTGAATTCAGGGCTTTATGATCGAGCTCGCCAGCAGTGATGCAAAATGCCGGTCGCCGGTGCTGCCGAGCGAACGCGCCGCCGCGAGCGGTGTTGTCCAGAGTGCTTCGTGCAGCGGTTCGGTCGGCGGGCCGATGTGCAGCGTCGGTCTCGCGATGTAGATGAGGCATATCTTTTCCGCCCAAAGGTCATATTCCGGCATGTAGGTGAACCTTCGATAGGCACCGACGCGGCGCGGACTGCGGATATGCCACCCGGTTTCCTCGTAGACTTCGCGATGCAGCGCCATGACGGGGGATTCGCCCGGATCCACGCCGCCGCCGGGAAGCTGCAAATCCGGGTGCGGATCGGACTGGCAGGTCACCAACATCCGCCCGTCTCTTGTCAGCAACGCATAGGCTCCGACACGCCGCACGTAGGTCCTGTCGCGCCGCGGTGGTGCGCCAAAGCGTGGAATCATGGGATTTTACCCTTACATCGCCGGTCATGGCCCTTATATAGCGCCGATATGCCAATCTGCGGCGCGTAAGGAAACCCCATGACCATCGGAACAAAACTCGCGTGGGACGACACGGTTCTGCCTTTTCAACTGGATGCTTCGGACATTCGCGGTCGGGTCGCCCGGCTTGACGGCGTGCTGGGTGGTATTCTGGAGCAGCATGACTACCCGCCGCAGGTCGAGGCGCTGGTGGCGGAGATGGCGTTGTTGACGGCGCTGATCGGGCAGACGATCAAGCTGCGCTGGAAGCTGTCGCTGCAGGTGCAATCCAAGGGGGCCGTTCGCATGATCGCAACCGACTATTATGCTCCCGAGGTCGCGGGCGAGCCGGCGAGAATACGCGCCTATGCCAGCTATGACGCGGACCGACTGACCGAAGCAGCGCCCTTTGCGCAGGTCGGCGAAGGCTATTTCGCGATCATGATCGACCAGGGCAAGGGAACCACTCCGTACCAGGGCATCACGCCCCTGACCGGCGAGTCGCTGAGCGCCTGTGCCGAGGCCTATTTCGCACAGTCCGAGCAATTGCCGACGCGGTTCTCGCTGAGCTTTGGGAAATCGTCCGAGCCGGGTGTTGCCGAACATTGGCGGGCCGGTGGGATCATGCTGCAACACATGCCCAAGGCATCTCCCTTCGTGGCGCAAGACGGCGGCAGCGGCGACGTGCTGAGCGCGGCCGACCTGGTGGACGGTGCGGAGGGCGAGAACTGGGGCCGGGTCAACATTCTGCTGGATACGGTCGAGGATCTTGAGTTGATCGGGCCTGTGGTGCCACCGACGGATTTGCTGGTGCGGCTGTTTCACGAGGAACAGCCACGGGTTTTCGACGCGCAGGCCATCCGGTTTGGCTGCACCTGCTCGGAAGAGCGCGTACGCCAGAGCCTGTCGATCTATTCGGCGCAGGATATCGAAAAGATGACGACCGAGGACGGGGTGGTGACGGCGGATTGCCAGTTCTGCAGCGCCCATTACGAACTTGATCCGACAACCGTCGGGTTCGAAGCAAGGGATGCCGATGGCGCATGATGTCGTCTCCCGGCTTCGCGCCGCGTTGGATCGACCGGGATCCTCTTCGTCGGATTTCGATCTGAACCCTGACACGGCACCACCCGCGGATCGCACATTGCGGCCCGCGGGCGTCCTGGTGGCGGTGTCGCTCGCCTATACCGAGCCGCGCGTGATCCTGACCAAACGGTCCTCGGCGCTCAAGCATCACCCCGGTCAGATCGCGTTTCCGGGTGGCAAGCAGGACGAAGCGGACGCCGATGTCACGGCTGCGGCGTTGCGCGAGGCGCGCGAAGAGATCGGCCTGCCGGACGGGATGGCCGAAGTTCTGGGTCATATGCCCCGACACGAGACTGTCACATCGTTCCGGGTCACGCCGGTAATCGCCGTCCTGCGTGAGAAATTCCAGGTGGTGCCGGAACCCGGAGAGGTGGAGGAAGTGTTCTCGGTGCCGCTCGATCACGTGTTGTGTCCGCAGAATTACCTGATCGAGTCGCGGCGCTGGCGTGGACGACGCAGGTATTACTTTACGGTGCCTTACGGACCCTATTACATCTGGGGAGCCACCGCCCGCATGCTGCGCGCCCTGGCCGACCGGATGCAGGAATGAGCACGATAACCGCCGACTGGATCACAACGCCCCCGACCCGCGCCGTGTGTGACGCGCTGGGAGCAGGGGGGGCACAGGCTCTGTTCGTTGGGGGGTGCGTGCGCAATACGCTTTTGGGCGCGCCTGTCAGCGATATCGACATCGCGACCGATGCAACGCCGGATCAGGTGATCGAGTTGGGCCGGGCTGCGGGTCTCAAGGCTGTCCCGACGGGAATCGATCACGGCACCGTAACGCTGCTGAGTGGTGGCGTGCCGCATGAAGTGACGACATTCCGCCGGGATGTCAGAACCGATGGGCGTCACGCACAGGTGGTGTTTTCCACCGATGTTGCGGAAGATGCCGCGCGCCGCGATTTCACGATGAACGCGATATATGCGCGTCCGGACGGCACGATTGTCGATCCGCTGAACGGCATGCCCGACCTTGTCGCGCGCCGGGTCAGGTTTATCGGCAAGGCCGTTGACCGGATCCGCGAAGACTACCTGCGTTCGCTGAGATATTTCCGTTTTCACGCGTGGTATGGCGATCCGGATGCGGGGTTCGACCCCGAGGCGCTGGCGGCCATCGCCTGCAATCTGGACGGGCTGGCGCGGCTTTCGCGGGAACGGATCGGTGCCGAGATCCGCAAGCTCTTGTCCGCGCCCGATCCAGCGCCTTCGGTTGCGACGATGCGGGTTACCGGGGCGCTGGCCTGTTTTATCCCGGGCGCGGATGATCGGGCGCTTGCGCCGCTGGTCCATCTCGAGAAAGCGGCCCGGCTCCCGGCGAACTGGCTTTGCCGCCTTGCAGTGCTGGGCGGAACGGACCCGGTGGATGGGCTGCGGCTGAGCCGCGCAGAGGCTACATCGCTTGGCCGCCTGCGCGACGCTGCCGGCGCGATGACCGGGGCCGCCGAACTGGGGTATCGCCTTGGTGCCGAAGAAGCGCGCGATGCGCTGCTGATCCGTTGCGCGCTTCTCGGACAACCGTGGAACGAGGCGGCGCGCGATGAAATAGAACAGGGGGCCAGCGCACGCTTTCCCGTGCGCGCGAAGGATCTTATGCCCCGCTTTCAGGGGCCGGCCCTGGGCGCGGAACTGGCACGGCTCGAAACGTTGTGGATCGCGTCCGGATTCCGCCTTGACCGTGCCGCACTGCTGGCCGGGTGAGATTTTGGGGTGACAATCCGGGCGTCATCGGCTAACTCAGGGATTGAAACATTCGGAGGGTACGAAATGTATTACGGGATTTGGCACAGCCCAAGCTGATACGCCGCCCCGTTACGGGTGGCCGACAGACGTCACCCCATGCATTTCGTTTTTGCGCTCATCAGGAGCATCCGCCATGTTTCGATTCTTTGAAAATCTCGTTGACCCCTATTGTGACTACACCGAGGTAGATCGCCCGCCGACACGCATCTGGCCTTTCATGATGTCCTATACCCATCCGTTCAGGACGGTGTTCTGGTGGACCGGGGTACTGTCGGTCGTGGTGGCGGCGGTGGAAATCTGGCTGATCTACTATATGGGGCGGCTTATTGACCTGCTGACGGGCGAGCCTGCGCAGGTGCTGTCCGAGCATGGTCTCGAACTGGCTCTGGTTGCCTTTTTCATCGTGTTCCTGCGCCCGCTGCTGCACATGGTCGATGTTGCATTGCTCAACAATGCCATTCTGCCGAATTTCGGCACGTTGATCCGATGGCGGGCGCACAAGCATGTTCTGCGCCAGCCCGTGGGATGGTTCGAAAGTGATTTCGCCGGGCGTATTGCCAGCCGTATCGTCCAGACCCCGCCTGCCGCCGGAGAGGTCGTATTCCAGGTTTTCGATGCGATTTCCTATTCGCTGGCCTACATGATCGGTGCGGCGATCCTGTTGATGGCGGCCGACGGCAGGCTGATCATTCCGTTGCTGATCTGGTTTGTCCTGTATGGCGCGCTGACCCGCTGGACCGTGGCCAATGTCGGTCCGGCCTCCCAGGCTGCGTCCGACGCGCGTTCGACCGTGACCGGGCGGGTCGTCGACAGCTATACGAATATCCATTCGGTCAAGATGTTCGCGCATCACGACCACGAACTGTCCTATGCGAAAGAGGCGATTGAAAACACGCGGCGGACATTTCAGGTCGAGATGCGGATCTTCACCATCATGGACCTGGCGCTGGTGGTTCTGAACGGGTTGCTGATTGTCGGGGTTGTCGGCTGGGCCATCTATCTCTGGGCGATCGGCGAAGCGAGTGTCGGTGTCGTTGCGGCGGCGACCGCGCTGACCCTGCGGCTCAATGCGATGACCGGGTGGATCATGTGGGCGCTGACCAGCTTCTTCCGCGAGCTGGGCGTGGTGTCCGAGGGCATGCAGACGATTGCCCAGCCGATTGACCTGGTGGATGCCGAAGGCGCCAAGCCGCTGGCGCTGCGCAAGGGCGGCATCGAGATCCGCGACTTGTCACACCATTACGGGCGCGACAGCGGTGGTCTGGACCGGATCAACCTGACGATAAAACCCGGTGAAAAGATTGGCCTGATCGGACGCTCGGGCGCGGGCAAGTCGACCTTGGTCAAGCTGTTGCTGCGGTTCTACGATGCGGAAACCGGGCAAATCCTGATCGATGGGCAGGACATTTCTGCCGTGTCACAGGACAGCCTGCGCCGCAGCATCGGCATGGTGCAACAGGACAGCGCCCTGTTGCATCGTTCGGTCAGGGCGAACATACTCTACGGTCGGCCCGATGCGACCGAAGAAGAGATGATCGCCGCCGCCAAGCAGGCCGAGGCGCATGATTTCATCCTCGACCTTGTCGATATGGACGGTAATACCGGCTACGATGCGCATGTGGGCGAGCGCGGAGTCAAGCTGTCTGGCGGGCAGCGGCAACGGGTGACGCTGGCGCGCGTGATTCTCAAGGATGCGCCGATCCTGCTTCTGGATGAGGCGACCAGCGCGCTGGACTCAGAGGTCGAAGCCGCGATCCAGGACACCCTCTACGGCATGATGCAGGGCAAGACCGTGGTTGCCATTGCGCACAGGCTTTCTACCATTGCACAGATGGACCGTATTCTTGTCATGGACCGGGGCCGTATCGTCGAACAGGGGAGCCACGCCGAATTGCTGGATCATCAGGGCCTTTACGCCGAATTCTGGGCGCATCAGTCGGGCGGCTTTCTGAGCACGGCGGACGCCGAATGAAGCTTGCCGACCTGATCCAGCCTTTCCGGCGTCTCGATACGCCGCCGCCGCGGACGCTCGGGGCGTTCATCCGGTGGTGCCTGACGGGCGCCTGGCCGATGCTGTTCGTTGCGTCGGCGTTTTCCGGCCTTGCCGGTGCGATGGAGGCCGGAACGGCTTGGATGCTGGGCCTTGTCATCGACACGGCGGTATCGGGCGGGCCCGAAGGCGTGTTCGACGGCGAGAACCTCGTGCGAATTCTCGCGGCGATCGGGTTTTTCATGCTGATACGACCGGTCCTGTTCGGCCTGTCATCGGTGGCGAACAACTATATCGTGATGCCCAATATAACACCCCTGGTGTTGTCCCGGCTCAACCGCTGGACATTGGGTCAGTCGGTAACCTTCTTTGACGATGATTTTGCGGGACGGATCGCGCAGAAGCAGATGCAGACCGCGAACGCGCTCACCTCGATCGTGTCCGAGGTGATCAGCGCGATTGTCTTTGCCGTGGCGTCGATGTTCGGATCGCTGCTGCTGCTTGGTTCGATCCACCCGGCCGTCATGCTGCCTTTTGCCCTGTGGCTGCTGGTCTATTTCCTGCTGATCCGCTGGTATCTGCCGCGGATTCGCGAACGGTCCGCCGCACGCGCCGGTGCGCGCGCGATGGTGACAGGGCAGGTGGTCGATACGATCACCAACATCAAGACGGTCAAGCTTTTTGCGCACGCGGCGCACGAGGATGACGCGGCGCGCGGGGCCATGGCGGTGCTGCGGGATCGCGCCCTGGCGTTCGGCAGGCTCTCGGCAAGTTTCCGGTTCTTTCTGATGACCCTTGCCGGGGTTCTGCCCGTGATGCTGATCGGTGCGACATTGCTGCTGTGGCGCGACGGAGGTGCATCGGCCGGTGATATCGTCGCCGCCGGCGCGATCTCCATTCGCATCGCCCAGATGACCGGTTGGGTCAGTTTCACCCTGATGGGCATATACGCCCATGTGGGCGAGGTGGAAAACGGCATGCAGACCCTGGCGACACGCAACCGGGTCGAGGATGACGAGGGCGCAACCGAACTTGCCGTCGATCAGGGCGAAATCGTGTTCGACGGGGTCGAGTTCGCCTATGGGCGCGATGTGGGCGGCGTGCAGGGCATCGACCTGACGATACGGCCCGGGGAAAAGCTGGGCATCGTGGGGGCGTCGGGCGCCGGCAAATCGACGCTGGTTTCCCTGTTGTTGCGGCTCTATGACGCCGAAGAGGGCGCGATCCGGATCGATGGTCAGAATATCGCCACCGTCACGCAAGACAGCCTGCGCCAGCAGATCGGCATGGTCACGCAGGAGACGGCGATGTTCAACCGCTCGGCGCGCGACAACATTCTCTACGGGCGGCCCGATGCAACCGAGGATGAGGTCATTGCTGCGGCCAAGTTTGCCGAGGCCGACGAATTCATCGGAGCACTTCAGGATTCGCAGGATCGCGCCGGGTACGATGCCTATCTGGGCGAGCGCGGTGTAAAGCTGTCGGGCGGTCAGCGCCAGCGTATCGCGCTCGCCCGCGCGATCCTCAAGGACGCGCCGATCCTGGTGCTGGACGAAGCCACCAGCGCACTGGATTCCGAGGTCGAAGCCTCGATCCAGGACGCGTTGCACCGGGTCATGCAGGGCAAGACCGTGCTGGCGATCGCGCATCGACTGTCCACCCTGTCGGAGATGGATCGCATCATAGTCATGGAGTCCGGACGGATCGTCGAAGCGGGCACGCCTTCCGACCTGCTGGCGCAGGGCGGACTCTATGCCCGGTTCTGGAACCGTCAGTCCGGGGGATTCATTCATACCGAGGCGGCGGAATAAAGCGTTTCGCGATTGACTTGAAACATCTGGCATCACCTAACGCGTTGAAATCTCTGATTTCATACAGCGTCAGGTGAGTCAGGTTTACCGCGAAATGCCATAGGGGCTTTCTCACGCGCCTGCGGATCTGTATCAGGCGGCATGATCACAGAACATGAAATCCTGCGCCTTGGACATCAGGGCGACGGCATCGCTTCGGGGCCGGTCTATGCTGCGGCGACGCTGCCCGGCGAAACCGTGCGCGGCGTATTGTCCGGATCGCAACTGACAGATATCCGGATCGGGACCCCGTCGCCGGATCGTGTGCAGCCCCCCTGCCGGCACGCCAAATCCTGCGGTGGCTGTCAGTTGCAGCACGCCTCGGATGAGTTCGTCGCGCATTGGAAGCAGGACATCGTGGCACTGGCGCTTGACGGGCAGGGGCTTGTCGCGCCGATGCGGGCGATCCTTACCTCTCCGGCGCAAACGCGCCGACGCGCGGTCGTGTCGGCCCGCCGCACGAAAAAGGGCGCGATGGCAGGGTTTCACGCGCGTGGATCGGACGTGATTGTCCAGATACCGCATTGCGAACTGGTAGATCCGCGATTGCGCGGGGGATTGCCGCTCGCCGAGGCGCTGGCATCCACCGGGGCGAGTCGCAAGGGCGAGATCTCGGTGACGCTGACGGTCACGGAAAACGGTCTCGATGTGGCGGTAACCGGCGGCAAGCCGACCGACGGACCGCTCGAAGTCGCGCTTGCGCAACTGGCCGAGCGCTTTGACGTCGCGCGGCTGGCCTGGGATGGCGAGGTCATCGCCATGCGGCAACCGCCGGTGCAGCATTTCGGTGCCGCCAGCGTGATTCCACCGCCCGGTGCATTCCTGCAGGCGACACCCGAAGGCGAGGCGGCGCTGCTGGCCGGGGTGCGCGAGATTGTCCGAGACGCCGAGCGCATCGTCGATCTGTTCGCCGGCTGCGGTACGTTCAGCCTGCCCCTGGCGGCGCAGGCCGAGGTGCTCGCGGTCGAAGGGGACGCTGGGATGATCCGCGCCCTGGACCAGGGCTGGCGTCAGGCGCAAGGGTTGAAAAAGGTGACCGGTATTGCGCGTGACCTGTTCCGCAGGCCGCTGGTGCCGCAGGAACTGGCCGGGTTCGATGCGGCGGTGCTCGACCCGCCCCGCGCCGGTGCCGAGGCACAGGTGGCGATGCTGGCCGAGTCATCGCTTGAGCGGATCGCCTATGTCTCGTGCAACCCGCTGACCTTTGCGCGTGACGCGCGCGTTCTGACCGGGGCTGGCTATCGTCTGGCATGGGTGCAGGTGGTCGATCAGTTTCGGTGGTCTTCGCATATCGAACTGGTCGCGGCATTTTCCCGAACGGACGTACGGGAATCGGGCGTGTTGCCGCATTTATGATTTTGCGTTTCCCGCGACAGGCGCTATTCGATGGCACGAGGCAGAATGAAAAAGAGAGCAGCAGATGAAACGGCGTATTTTCGGGTTGGGAGCCATGGCGACCTTCGCGATGGCGGGGTGTTCCAGCCAGTCAAAATTCCGGAGCTATAACGGACCCGAGGTGACTTCGGTTGTCGTGAACAAGGGACAGCGGCGGCTGTACCTGCTCAACAACGAGGAGATTCTCAAGGCTTATGATTTCGATCTCGGTTTTGCGCCGACCGGTCACAAGCAATTCGAGGGCGATGGCAAAACACCGGAAGGCACCTACCTGATCGACCGGCGCAACCCGCGCAGCAAATATCACCTGTCGGTCGGAATTTCCTATCCGAATTCCAGGGATATCGCGCATGCGATCGCGGCGGGCCGCAGCCCTGGCGGCGAGATATTTATCCATGGCCAGCCCAATAACGAGAAGGTCAAGCGCCGCGACTGGACCGCAGGCTGTATCGCCGTCAAGAATGACGCGATTGAAGAGATCTACGCCATGGTCCGCGACGGCACGCTCATCACCTTGCGACCCTGAGCAGGCGCGCGGCGTTTTGGCGGCAGGTTCAAGAACATCATATTCCCCCGCCGCCGCTGTTCATTGCCTCTACGCAATCGCGTTCGTCGGAGCGCGGATCACATCATGCTTCAGAACGTCGCCCTGATCCGCAGGCCGACAACTGTTATGGTGTCTTTGCCCGGATATGCGATCGGGTTCTTGATCATCTGAACCGAGGGTGTGATTGCCAGGTTGTCCAAAATCTGGAACCGGTAATAGATTTCGCCGGTCACCTGTTCCTGAAGGATGCTGTTGGATGGATCGCCCCAGGCCAGGCCGACGCCGAGAACATCCCGCGCCTTGCTTGCGGTGGTATCGAAATCAAAGCTGATGCCGACCGCGACGTCTTTCTCGAATATGGCGGCGTCGCCCGACGAGACACCGGCAAGCATGAATGGCATGGCCCGGTCGCCGAACATCAATTTGCTGGCGACAAAGCTGGCGCCGTAGCTTTCCGGAATATTCGCTTCCACACGGGCGTCCTGATGCCACAATTGCAGTCGCACCTGATCCCATCGTGCGCGTTCCGGCGTGGTGAGATAATAGCGAAGCTCGACCGATTTCAGAAACTCCCCCTGATGGATGGTATCGAACGGGTTGCCGGTGGTCTTGGCGTTGGCGTCGTGAATCCCTGCGACCGCGACCAGGCGGGGCGTGAACTTGTAGCCGACCCCAAGTCCGAAGCCCCGGCCGGGAAACGTCCGGGTGTTACTGGCCTGCAGGGCGGTGTTCTGGAACCCGCGCTTGGGCGATGACAGTGCATGGGCACCATACCAGCCCACGGCGCTGATCTTGCCAAAAACAAACTTGAAACGCCCGTTCATCAGTGCCTGTCGCCAGGCGAGTTCGGACAGGTTCGCTTCGCTGTAATCACTGAACCCGGTGCCGACCAGCGTTCCGCTTCCGAACTGATTGCCCAATTTGGAGGGCGGGATTTCAGTGCCCAGAGTCGAGCGGTTTTCCACCCGAAACGTCAGTTTTCCGATGTTTTTCGTGCCACGCCCTACCAGCTCCCACGAGCCGTTGATTTCCGCGCGGCCGCCCGCTGCGGTTGTCTCTCCGGTCTCGTTGTTGGAATGTTGATGCAGCGTCTGGAGGCTGAAGTTGAGTTTCAGCCCATAATTGTCGTACCAGCGGCGTTTCGCGTCAAACCAGGGCTTCAGAGGTTGCCCGCGGATGGGAATGGCCGCCCCGGCGTTGATATCATCCTGCTGGATGTCTTCGGTGACACTGTCGCCCCCTTCCAGAGAATGCGACGACCCGTATCCGGATTTTGACTCGCCGTTGGCCGCCGTCGCGCCATTCACCAAAAGCGCCGCTCCCACGAGGAGAGCGGGCAAGCACCGGGAGCGTGGCGTGGTTTCGTCGATATGCTTCATGTATCGTCCACACTGAAACGCGTGTAGTACTGGTGCATGTCGTCGCCGACCATGTTGACGGGGTGATCCATCGTTCCCTTTACAACGAGGGCTTCGGTCGGGGTGACGGTTTCGAAACGCCATCCATCCGCCAGCGAAAGCTGTTCCGCAAGGTTCGCAGGGTCACCGTCGCGAACGTCTTCTCCATATGCGTTCATGACATAGGTATTTCCCTCGGGATCGACCAGTTGATAATAGGGCTTGCCCGCCCCGAAGGTCATGCTCTGCAGCTTGGCGCTGACATAGGGCGCATAGGGGCTGGCCCCCTTGCCGGACCCCAATGCACTCAGCGGCAAGGTCGCCGCGTATCGCGCGTCGATGCCACCAAAGGTCTTGGTTTCCCCCATGCCGAGCGTCTGCTCGTCCATCGCCCAGAAGTGCGGTCCGTTAAGCTGTGCCTTGTTGGCGTCGTGCGCGGCTGCGATCGCCGCCGTGTCCAGCGCCGCCCACTTGTCCTCGGGGCATCCGTTCGAGTCTGAGGTATTGTAGATCATCACATGATCATCGAAGATCAGCAGAAACTCGCAATACCGCATTGAACGGATGTCGGACAGAGTGATCTCTTCCACATCATCATTTTCCTGAGCCACCGCCATCATCACGATGGCTGTAAAACCGAGCCCCAATGTCAACAGACGCGGCCACGATGATTTCAGTTCCATTCTACATTTCCTTTCTTCCGCCGGGACCCATGACGGGTCTTCGGCTCAATCCTGATTGACGGCCGCACCCTGCGAACGCTGTGGACCCTGTGTCATCACGGCTTTTTGGGCATTGGCTGCAGAACGGTGAAACCCTTCTCGTCCATGTAATAGAACCTGCCGCCGAAACCCGGGCTGAGCAGAGTGTTGAAGCTCATGGGTTCGAGCAGGTCGGACTCGGCCAGAAGCTTGCCGGTGCGCGCGTCCAGCCAGATGGCCTGCATCTTGTAGGTTGGTGCTGATGTTTGCGAGAGGGCTTCGATCGTGGCATTCGGATCGGCCTGGGCCGTTCCCAGAACACGTTTGTCCGCCGGGCCGTAAAGCGCCTGCAATGCCGAGGTCGCAGCGTCCCGTGTCCAGACCACGGTCATTTCGCCGGTTTCCTGATCGAGATCGACCGCGCCGATCTTTTTCATCAGCAAATCTGCAGAAAACACCATGCTGTTTTCAACGTCCACGGCCGCTTTGGGGGGCGCCCAACTCACGCCGGTGGGCAAGTCCGTGCCGAAAGGATAGACACGGGTGATCCGGCTTGCGTCGCTCTGATTGATCGCGACCAGGGACGAGGCGGCCTTTTTCGTTGGCAGGCCATTGACCTGAACGACAACCCAGTCTCCCAGTATTCCGGGCGCATCGCCCGAGGTCTGCCCCACGTCGAGGTAATCCGCCACGGCCCAATCCGCATCGCGCGTCAGGGTTTGTGCTTCGGGATCCCAGACAAAGCGATAGAAGCTGGCGATGGTTGCGGTGTAAATGACGATTTTGCCGTCGTGCGTCGTGATGGTATGCGGCGTTACCGCGTTTTCCGGGACGCTGGCGCTTGCGACAATGTCGAATGTTTCCGGATCAATCACGTGAAGCGTGGAGCCGGGCGAGGCGGCCGCGCCGCCGGGGCACTGAAAGACGGCCAACGTGCCCTGGATATTGCAGGGGGTTGCGCGCGTCTGGTTTTTGACAACCAACATTCCGTCAGGCGAGATCGTCAGGTGCTTGAAGTTGCTGCCCTCGGGCGGCGCATCTGCGGGCAGATCAATGTGCATCAGGATACGTCCGGTGTCGCCATCGATCTTGACCAGGTGATTGCCAAAGGCGATCGGAATGTTTCCATCCGGCAGGATATTCAGATTTGCCGCCCCGACCCAGGCCCCCGAAACGTTGCCGTTTTCCAGGACCGTGCGCCAGATTTCTTTGCCGGTCGTGGCGTCGACCTTGGCAACCCATGGTCCCGGCGGCACCACACCCTGTGCGGGAGGATTGTTGCCCCCGGTCAGGTACAACTCGCCCGGACGGCGATTGTTCATGAACAGAACACCTTGGTATTCGCCGTCGCCCCGCCAGGCGTAGACATCATTTTCACCGTCCCAATCGCCGAGAAAACTCGCGCAGGGATAGGCCTGGCTTCGCATGCTGTCGGCCACTTCGGCGCCGTTCATTGATCGGAAATATCCCGGCGTTTCCAGGCCCTGGACACATTCCCATTCCTCCATGATCCGGCCCAGATCTCCGGGCATCGGTCCGTTCGAGTCGACGGCCCCATCATCGGCCAGGGCACCGGTGCCGATGATCATCGTCACAGCGGCGGCAGACAGCAGTTTTCGCATTCGTTCCCTCTTTCAAAATCGTTGCGATCTGTATCGCAACATGATGATTTTTCAAGACTATAGAGGTTACGATTACGCCGCTTTTGACTTCGCGCGCCAAAAAGAAGACTTCGGTGTCAATCCTCCGAGGCCAACTCGCTCGGCGTCCGCCCGGTCAGTCTCCGAACCGCGCGGGACAGAGCCGATTGAGCCGAATATCCCAGCCGCTCGGAAAGCTCGGACAGCGAGACCGACTCACTGCTCAGATAGGCCAGCGCGAGGTTACGGCGCACCAGATCGAGCTGTTCCGAGTAGCTCGTGTTCTCGTCCCGCAAGCGGCGCTGCAGGCTGCGTACACTGCCGCCATAGGCCCGCGCGATGCGCTCGATCGTAGGCTCTCCGCCGTGCAGCATTGCGGCAATCACAGGTTGAACGGATGCGGCGAGGCTGCAGTCTTTTGCCAGGGGCGGAATCCGCCGGGCGTGCAGGTTGGCGGTGCGGTCGCGGGCGACGGTAGGGAACGGGAGCCGGGCAATGGTCGGGTCAATACCGACCACGAGCTTGCGCCGGGCCGACGGATACAGACCGTCCGAAAAGCCGATGGAGACATGTGAAAGCCCGCAATCGGGATGCGGCAACATGCGCGCCCTTCTGAAAAGCGGTGGCTGCAATGTGGTGAACTTCAGCAACTGTTGCAGCATCGAAAGCAACAGGACCTGCACGATGTGCACGCTTTCATCGTCGACACGACATGAAAACGAGTGTGTGATGCGCACTTCGTCAGGCTCGGCCTTGACGTCGAAGAGTTCGTGGCTGGAATGCAGAGGCATCGCGATGCCGAGCCTTTGCAGGGCTTCCAGCGGGCTGCGCGCGCCGAGTGCAACCGAGCCGATGAAACCCAGTTCCGCGACACTGGCTTGCGTGACGATCCTGTTGCCAATTCCGGGGCCGTGATCCCGTGCCAGCGCGCGCAGCAGGGCGATCCCGCTTCTCAGGGGAATGGGATCTGTCGGAGCCAGCGCGAACCAATAGTCAAGATCGGCCTCGTAAAGATAGTCTTCGGAACTCAGGCGGTTGGCTTCGATCCAGCGCACCATTGGCACGACATTGGCCGCTCTTATGAGTGGTATCGTCTTGGTCAAAGGCTATCCATCATCAGAGTCGTTCGGCGGTGACATAGTGCAATAATAGCACAGTTTCGCCAGGTTCGCGTCTGAGCAAATGAGCGGGTCAAATGAATTGCCCGCCCTGGCCGGAGTGGCGAGGATGAGATGTCACAAAAAGGAATGTCGCACCTGATCAGGCAGGGGCGAGACCGACACGCTCAAGGGTCCTGGGCGCGTAACTCCCGCTGTTTCCGCGCCGGGTCTCCCGACGCTCAGGTGCCAATTACGATCGTCGAAACGCACGATCGGATAGAAGCACCAGAGCGCCGGTATCCCGTTCCTCGGAAACAACCATCCGCAACCAGGATTTCATCCCGCTTGCGTGTCGGGTTTGCGTGCCATTGCCAGAACAATCAGCGAAATGCCATTGGATATGAGCTCGACCGCAAGGAAGATGCCCAGCACCGCAGCTGCCGATTGCGGAAAATTGGAGAAGATCATGATGGCGAGAATGATCGACAGGGCGCCCGAGAGGATCAGCGCCCACCGAAGCTGCGAAAGCTCTGTCGAAAATGCCAGCACAATCCGCATGATGCCGAAAATCAGCAACATGATCGCCGAGACAATCGTCAGCGAGATGATCCCGGCCATCGGATTCGCGACGAGGCTGATCCCGAAGAGCAGGATCAGGATGCCAAGCAAAATCGCCATGGCCCGCGCGCCCCAGCCCTGATCGTTGAAGGCCGAGACGAGAACGAAAATGCCGACCAGTATGAAGCTCCAGCCTGCGAAAAGCTCTGCCGTCAGCGTTGCCGCCAGCGGATACGCAAGCGCGATGATACCGCCTGCCAGAGACAGAAGGCCCGCAATCAGCCACCAAATCCATCTTTTCATCTTCTTACTCCTCATTTGTTCAACTGTGGTTCGTTATGGCAACCACTCAACCGGCGACGCGCCGGTCATCGTATTCGCGATCTGTTGAAACCTGTGTGCTCTGGGTTATGCCGTGCACCTTGAGAAACCGATTCATACTTGCATTCTAGCCACTTGAGGGATCGAGAGACACAGTTTTTTCGGATTGTTTGCACGAGCATACGCTGCGCCGCTGGGACAGATGTCGCGCAGGGCATCAATCGCCCGACCCATGCGTGTCTTACGCAGCGAAGCCTTCCAGGATCAGGTCTCGTGCACGCAGAATTCGCGGGGTGCGCGCCGAGGCCTTGGTCCAGAACAATTCGTACCCGATGGTCAGGCACCCGTTCGGCCCCTCGATCGCTTTGATCTTCCCGGTCTCCAGCGCCTCGGACACCAGATATCGCGGCAGGACGGACCACCCCAGCCCCGCCGCAACCAGCCCGCGCAACGCGCGCAGATCGGGCGCCGTGACGCTCTCTTCGGCCCGGCCGATGTCGAGTTGATGATGCTCGATCCACTGCCGCAGCAGATCCCGTTCGATCGAATAGCTCAGAAACGGTGTGCGTTCGAGACCGCGCGACAGCGTGTCTTCCGATTCGATCCGGGCCGCGAGGGAGGGCGTCGCGACAAGCATGAGTTCCTCGCGCCCCAGCGGGGCGTGGGCGATCCGGTCGTCCGGCGGCAGGGGAACAGAAAACCCGAAATCTGCATTCCCGGAAAGAAGTCGCTCTCGAATCTCGTCGCCGATGGTCGGATGCAACTGGAGCGAGATGCGTTCGGCGCACAGCATGTGAAGATGCGGCGCGACCAGGTCCGACAGGATGTCCGACGGTCCGCAGAGATGAACCGTACCGGCAAGATGCGACGAGCGCGCCCGGAACTCGGCCAGTATTTCTTCTGTCAGGTCAAGGTGATCGCCGATGCGACGGGCCAGATCATGCGCGATGTCGGTGGGCGTGACCGCGCGCGACACGCGGTGGAACAGCTGCCGCTCCAGAATGGTCTCAAGCGCGGCGATGTGCTGTGTCACAGCGGGCTGCGTCAACCCAAGAGTGTCCGCGGCCCGTGTGAACGCTCCCTGGCGGTAGACTTCGAGAAAGGTCTTCAGGTGAACGAGTGACATGGCTCAACATAAGTATTTTTATGAATTGGTGCAATTTATCTAATTATGCCTAGGGCTCTCCGGCCGCTATCTTTCTTTCATCAGCAACGGCCAAGGCAGATCGCCACAGGCCACCACACAAGGAAGGAAGTTCAAATGTCCAAACTCATCGCAGTTATCTTCGACGACCACGCCACTGCCTTCGACCTTCGCGCCGATCTGGTGCGGATGCAAGCCGATCACCTTCTCAGCATCGACGATGCGGTCGTCGTGACCCGCAATGCCGATGGCAAGGTCAAACTTCACCAGGCCCTCAATCTGACAGCAGCAGGCGCATTCAGCGGCGGCATGTGGGGCACTCTGGTCGGTATGATGTTCCTCAACCCGTTGCTGGGTCTCGCGGTCGGTGCCGGTGCCGGTGCGATCAGCGGCAAACTCTCGGATTACGGGATCGACGACGAGTTCATGAAAAAGATCGGCGAGGATCTGACGGCAGATCATGCCGCCGTATTTGTACTGGTCCGCGACGTGACGCAGGACCGGGTGATGGAGCGCCTCGAGAAGTACGCGGGCAAGGGCAAGGTCCACACCAGCTCGATCTCCCGCGAGGACGAAGAGAAGCTGCGCGCGCTGCTTGAAGCCGAGCCTGAAGCTGAAGCCGAAGCTGCCGCCGACGCCGAGCCCAAGGCTGAAGCCGAAACCAAGGTCGGCTGACACGACCCGTCTTTAACGTATTTGGCCCCGGACGATGATATTCGTCCGGGGCCAAATACGTTTGAACACGTCTTGCGAGTGGCTCTCGGCCCGTCCGGCTTGATCCTGACGCACAACCGGTCAACTTCCATGACCCGCCGCATCGCCAAACCGATCCATTCAAAAGGGTTGATTCAGCGCCTGCAAACCCGGGGTACGCGACTCACAATGTTTCGCCGTTAAACCGGCATTAACCTTGCCCGGATCAGCATGATGCAAGTCACAATCAAGGGGTGGCATGCTCATGCAGAACAATCGAACACGGGTCGCAGGATGACCAGCTGGATCGTCAGCCGGTTTTCGAAACAGGCGAGGCAGAGCCTCGGCAGCAGAAAACCCACAGCCGACTACGTGAAGGATGGCGGGCGACCCGGCGGGTTTTCCGAAAGCGCAATGCGTGGTCTGGCCGATCTCGATGCCCGTATACCGCCACCGGGGGTCGTGACGCAGCCGGCCTATTCGCGACCGCACCGGAGCAATGACCGCCTATCCCCAACCGCGTCTGCAGGTGGTGGCATGGTGACGGACAAGGACGGGAACAAGCGGCCGCATTACTGGGGCCATCGCGAAAGGCTGAGAACCCGCTTTCTCACCGGTGGGCACAAACCCATGCCGGAATACGAGATTCTCGAATTGCTGCTGTTCAATGCCATTCCGCGGATTGATGTAAAGCCGCTTGCCAAGCGCCTGCTTGCCGCATTCGGGGATCTGAACGGCGTCGTCGCCGCGTCCGAGCATCGCCTGTTGCAGGTCGAGGGCGCGACAGACCGGGTGTACCTGCAATTGCGTATCGCCGAGGCCTTTGCGCAACGCATGGCTCGGGCAAAGGTTCTGGATCGCTCTGTTCTCGCGTCGTGGGATGACCTGATCGACTATTGTCGCACGTCGATGGCGCATCGGGAAACCGAGCAGTTCCGTATCCTGTTTCTCGACCGCAAGAACACGATCATCGCCGACGAGGAACAGGCCACGGGAACGGTCGATCATGTGCCGGTCTATCCGCGCGAGATCGTCAAGCGGGCGCTGGAGTTGAACGCCGGGGCGATCATCCTCGTCCATAATCATCCCTCGGGTGATCCGACGCCGAGCCAGGAGGACATCCAGATGACGCAGCAGATCGACGCCGCGTGCAAGACGATCAGCGTCTCAATCCATGATCATGTGGTGATCGGCAAGGAAGAAGAGTTCTCGTTTCGCGGCGCGGGGCTTCTCTGACGGCCGCAAGCCGGGGGCATGGCCCCACCACAAAACCCCAAGGCACCGCGTTTGTGAACCGCAGTCGCGTCAACTCTCTTGTGCCGGATCGAGTGTTGGCTGAAAAGCAGATGTGGATGACGCCCGGGCGGCCGTCGGCGCAGGTTCAACGGCATTGCGTGCAAGAAGCGATGGCCATTTGTGGTATCGTCGATGCGGTCATGTTGCTTGCACGCGATACCAGCCGTATGATGACGGGCCGGGCTCCGGTCCTTGATGGCGGTGTCGTAACAACGGGGTGGATGGGCGTGTCTGAATTTGCAGACTGGATCGCGGTGGACTGGGGCACCTCCAATCTTCGCGTGTGGGTCCTGAACTCCGATCAGGTGGTCATCGCGCAATTGGGATCGGATCACGGCATGGGGTCGCTGGCCCCCGGTGAATTCGAGGCTGCGCTGCTCGGGCTTGTCGCACCGTATCTCGGGGATGACACGGTGCCGGTCATTTGTTGTGGCATGGTCGGAGCGCGGCAGGGCTGGCAAGAAGCGGCCTATGTCACGGTGCCCGCTGCGCCACCGGGCATCGGGCAGGCCACATTGGTCAGGGCGCGCGACCCGCGCATAGCGCCGGTGATTCTGCCGGGAATGCAGCAAACCGCGCCCGCCGACGTGATGCGTGGCGAAGAAACCCAGATCGCAGGTTTCATTGCCCGGCATCCCGATTTTGACGGGGTGCTTTGCCTGCCCGGCACTCATACCAAATGGGTCCAGATCAGCGCGGGCGAGGTGGTGAGTTTTCGGACCTGCATGACCGGTGAGATATTCGCATTGCTGTCGGACAGATCCGTGCTGCGCCATTCGGTTCGGACGTCTGACTGGGATGATGCGGCCTTTGCCGATGCGGTTGACGATGCGCTTGGCGCACCGCAGAATCTGGCGTCGCGGTTGTTCGGGTTGCGCGCGGCGACGCTGGTCGATGACATGCCGGCAGGTGTCGCGCGCGCGCGTCTGTCCGGGCAACTGATCGGTGTTGAACTGGCGGGGGTGCGGCCCTACTGGCTCGGGCAGCGGATCGCGATTGTCGGCGACCCGGCCCTCTCTGCGCTCTATCGGATCGCACTGGAGCGGCAGAGTGTTCCGGTGGAACTGGCAAATGGCGACGCGATGACACTCGCAGGACTGCGCGCGGCTTATGAAGGCCGGAAGGAAGGCGAGACATGACCCGGAAAATCATCGCGATCCTGCGCGGGATAACCCCACCCGAGGCGTGCGAATTGGCGGGGGTCCTGATCGAATGCGGCATCACCAGGATAGAGGTGCCGCTGAATTCTCCGGAACCGTTCGATAGCATTGGCCGGATGGTGCGTGGCTTTGGCGATGATGCTCTGATCGGCGCGGGAACGGTCCTGACGCCGGAGGATGTTATGCGGCTGCGCGACATCGGCGGCGTGCTGGTGGTTTCACCGGACTGCAACCCCACGGTGATAGAGGCGACCAAGGCCGCGGGCATGCTGTCGTTTCCCGGTGTCATGACGCCGACCGAGTGTTTCACCGCGCTGCGACACGGGGCCGATGGCCTCAAGCTCTTTCCCGGCAACCTGATCGGCACCGATGGCGTCAGGGCCATGCGCGCCGTGCTGCCAAAGGAGACCGAGGTGTTTGCCGTTGGCGGGGCTGGTCCGGAGAATTTTGCCAAGTGGAAAGCCGCCGGCGCGGATGGGTTCGGAATCGGCAGTGCGTTATACAAACCGGGGTTCACCGCCAGTGACATGCGCGAACGTGCAACGCGCATTGTCGACGTCTACGATGCCGTGTTCGCATCTTGAGCGTTGCCAGCGTCCAAACGCACGGTTTGGATGCGCGGGCAGCATCGGTAGCCGGTTGCTCGACCGTGGAGGGCAGGGCTTGTACCGTGGCTGTTCAAGAAAGATCGCAGGAAAATTGCCCTGATTGTCTGCCCCAGGGCACCCTCCGGCGTTTCAGATGGTCGCGTTTTGCTCAAGAACGATGTCGTTGAAACGCCTTGGATGCGGGCGGCTGCGCGGGGCGGGTGGCGCAACACGGGTGCCTGCGCCAAGAAAATCCTGTGTACCGGATATCCTGCAATCGCAGTAAAGGATGGCCGGTCAGATGCTGCGGTCAGCAGCTCCGTTTTCTCCCGCGATACCGCAGGTCTTGTGCAATGCGCCCGGATCGTATGGAGTGGCGTGTTTCTCACCATGTCGGTAGATGCAGGAACTGTTCTGGGAATTGCCGATCAGGAAAGTGCCGGCGTGCCTTTTAATGGTTATCGCGGGGCGCGATATCCTTGAATGTTCAGGGTCTCTTGTCCGTATTCGACGCCATGACGGTTGCGACAAACACCACATCATTTTTTGAAGATGCTCTGAAAACTGATCTGCTTTTGAAAATAACCACCGTTTTTTTCTTATATTTTCCAGTCTACTAAATTCGCTGTCTCGCTGTTATATGAATCGTGCGAGAGTGGAGTGCGAGCTGTCCAATGCCCATCTACCAATTCAGATACATCTACGCGGGAAGCGACTTCGCTGACGCAAACGGAGACCCGAAGACGAACCTCGAACTCGGCATTTACACGCTGAGTCCCACGGCGACATCGCTGTCGATTTCGATTGAAGACGACGACACTGTTCTGGAAGACAATGTCAATGCCACGAATGGCCAGACCCTGGATGGTTCTCAGGAATGGCTTGCGGAAGAATTTGACGGTTACCCTGTCAATACGAATGTATTTTCGCGCGCAACCTATGATGTGCAAGTGACGACGCCGGATGGACAGATTTTGACGGGTGAAGCGAATCAACTGGTCGTCGGAACAACACGCTATACCGTTTTCCAGTTTCCGGTTCCGCCCGGCTCAACGGTTAACTTCTTGTCGTTCACTACGGTCGGTAATACACCCTACGCTGATTTTGTCTGCTTTGCCGCGGGCACCCTGATCGCCACGCCCGGCGGGAGACGACCGGTTGAAACCCTTGGTGTTGGCGATCTGGTTCTGACCCTTGATCACGGAGAACAACCGATCAGGTGGATTGGTTCGCGAACCTTTGTGAAGCAGGAACTTGAGAGAAATCCGAAGCTTTATCCCGTCCGGATTTCGAAGGGCGCCTTGGGGAACGGGTTGCCGGAACAGGACCTGCTGGTTTCGCCTCAACACAGGCTGTTGCTTCGTTCCAGAATTGTGCGCCGCATGTTCGACTGTGAAGAAGTTCTTGTCGCGGCGAAGAAGCTTGTGAATTACCCTGGCATATGCATCGACACAGATGTATCCGAAGTCACCTATGTCCACTTTCTCTGCGATCGTCACGAGGTTGTGGACGCAGAGGGTGCGTTGGCCGAAAGTCTTTATCTGGGTGCCGAGGCCAGGAACATGCTGGGTCGTGAAGCCCTGGACGAGATATGCGCCATTTTCCCGGACCTCGCGTTTCAATCTGAGGAGCAGGTTGTTTTTCGTGACGCCCCTTTCGCCCGGCCGGTGGTCCGGGGAAAACGGCAGCAGACATTGCTGCGCCGTCATGTCAAAAACCACAGGCAACCACTGCTTTCGCGGATTGGAAAATCGCGTCAAGAGCAGTCCGTGAGGGCGTGATCCGGGTATCAGCGCCGGAGGCCGGGGCGGGCCAAAGCAACTTGGCCCGTTGCCGATCTGCGATCCACCGGCCTAAGGCGCCGTATGACCAAAGGCGAAGGTGTGTCCGCTTACTGGCCGCGTGTCCAATACCCGGCGATATACGCGTTTTGCGGATCGCCGCCGTGTTGCTTGTAGCCCTTGCGGACCTGTTGTGACGCGGATTTCTCGGCGGCAAACCAGAGATAGTGATCGGCCTTGTCGGCATGGGCGGACAGCGCCATTTCCGCCAACTCTGCCTCAGCCACAGGGTCTATCCAGTTGAGTTCGACACCCTCAGGCGCCGAAATCGGATATCCGCATGCCTCGGCGCCCGCACCCATCATCAGGATCTTTCCCGAGGCGCTGACGGGCAGCGTTTCCGCGATACGGGCGATAGCCGGAAACGCGGTTTCATCCGCGAAGGCGAGGAGCCGGTCGGTTTGCGGAATGCCGCCTCCGCCGGGGCCCATGAAGGCGACGGTATCGCCGGTTCGGACGGAACCGGCCCATTCGGTCACGCGCCCTCCGTCATGCAGGAAGACATCGAAATCCATCAGACCGGCGTCATGATCGATCCAGCGTGTGGTGTAGACCGGGCGATGCAATGCCTTGTCACCCTGCGGCCAGGCCGTGGCGCCATTTTCCTTGACGTGCGGCCACTCGACATCGCGCAATCCCGCCGGCGGCAGGACGAGCCGGAAATGGATCGCATCATCCTGAAAGCTGCTCAGGTCATCGGCCTTGATCCGCACACGCAGAAAGGCTTTGCCCAGCGGGCTCACCGATTGGACGGTTGCGAAATGCAGATTTGGCGGCAGGAGGCCGGCACCGCTCAGGTCGTCCCAACGCAGCGAGTCGGCAATCCCGGGCATGGCATCCGAAAGGACACCGATCAGCCCGTCCCGCAGCAATTGCAGCCGGTCCGGACGATCGGCGCACAGTGTGATCTGCACCCCATCCGGGCTCTCGGAAAGATGTGCGACCCCGCTCCGGGTGTGCAGAAGGAGACCGGCTTCGGCGCTCTCGATCCTCCCGATTGCAGGGCTGTCGCTTATCCGCTGTCGCAACACCTCGTCGAGCGTGGTGTATTGAATGCCGGGCAGACGGGTTTCGGCGGTGTGTGGAAATTCGGGTGCGATGGTCATGAGGTTGTTCCTGTCAGCTCCTGGCGATGGTGACGGGCTGGCTGGACCTCCGCATGAAATATGGCGGCTGGCTATCCGAATCGGCGCAAGGTTAAGCGTCCGGGCTGCAACGTCAAGCAAGGGTAAGGTCGTTTGACGGTCTGCAGAAATTCCGTCTGCTCCGGCGGTCGATCACGACATTTGTGGGGCAGAATGACGGTCAGACCGTGTCGGGGTGTGTTCGGAAATTCAACACTTCGCACTTGTTAGCGCTGGTCATCGTGCGGCGTGGCATGGGCGTTATCAGAAATGACAACTTTTCGAACGCAAGTGTGCTCGCGCCACGCGCGCCGTGACCCGCTGGATTTTTTCAGAGAGATCAGGTCGTTGATCGCGGGGCGCGACTGACTGCATCAGGGTCGACCTGGGAGGCGTTCGCCAATGGGTTGTGGGCGTCATATAAATTTCGCAAAAATTCATAAAATTGACGCAACCCCTCCTTATTTTTGAGCTTTACTCAACCTAGGCATTACGTGCTATCGCTATGAAATAATTGTCTTTTCTTGCCCAGAGATCGCTGCTATCTTGCCGGCGCAACCGCACTTCCGCTTAGTTCCTGAGTGGCCCTTATACAGTAAATTTTAGTGGAGAATACGAATGACATTCCAGACTTCAGAGATCACGTCAGATAATTTGTCCGGGGGTTTGGACTCCGACATTCTCGGCACGATCTACGGATACCTGACATCGGGTAGTGCAGACGCTGGCAATGGTGATGATCAGCAAGTTGATCTCTCTGGCCAGGTCGTACAATTGCTGGACCTTTCGGGGAATGTCGTGGCCGAGACCGCGACGGATGCAGACGGAAAATATGTTTTTGACGTTCCCGCAGGCGATTATGTTGTCGCGCTGACGCTGGATGATGGTTATTCGGTTTCCGGTCAGTACCCGGGCGGCGCCGCCGGGGATGCCGCAATCCAGATCGAGACCGTGAGCCTGCAGGCGGGCCAGCTTTATGCCGCCGCTGACGTCGCCGTGACCTATGACGCCGGGACCGGAAACGGAAACGTGACAACGGTTCCGAACCGACCGACGTGACGGAAGCTACCACGTCGAGCGTTATCGCAGATGCCGATCCCGATCTGCTGGTGCGTCAGCTTGGGGATGAACTGATTGTCAACGGCGGATTCGAAAACCATGCGAACGCCGGCACAAACCGCGTTTTCTTTTATACCGGGCTCGAAGGCTGGACGGCGGCGGGCGAAGGCAGATACATCGAGGTTCAAACGGGCGATTACAACACCGGTAATACGGTCGGTAACTCCATTGTCGAACTCGACGCCTTCGGTGGCCAGCGCAACGGCATCAAGCAGACCTTCACCGTGAGCGAGGCCGGCACCTATCAGGTCTCTTTCGACTATGGCGTCCGCGCCAGGGACATCCAGAAAGAGCCCTGGTGGTTTGATTCCGCCAGCAACTCGATGTTGGTAATCATCGATGGCGAACTTGTGCAGATGGTCGGCTCGGGCGTTGACGCCAATTTCGACCGCGGCTTCCAGACCCGCACCTTCGATCTGGAACTGGATGCGGGTGAGCATATCATTACCTTCCTCGAAGACGGTTATTACACACCGCTGACCGACGAAGGCACCGGGGCAACGCTGGACAACGTTTCGATCCGTGAGGTCGAGATGGTTCTCGAGACGGGTGAGCTTTCGGGTACGGTTTACTTTGATGGCGACCAGGATGGTCAGCACGACGCCGGCGAGCAGGGTCTGGGCGGTCAGACCGTCTATCTGCTGAACAGCGACCAGAGCTATGTTCTGGACGAAGATGGCAATCCCGTCACCACGCTGACCGATGCAAATGGCGACTATTCCTTCACCGGTCTTGATGCCGGCGAGTACCGGGTCGGTTTTGTCGACAGCAATGGCCGCGCCAATGGTGGTCTGGACCTGTCCGTTCAGAATCCGGTCAGCCAGGCGCCCGACGGCTCCGATATGGCGATAAGCGGCGCGGTTTCCGTCGAGGCCGGCATCGAAACAGGCAACCTGAATTCCGGGCTGATCGGTGCCGAGATCGACACCACCATCACGGTCACCGAGAACAACGGCTTCGTTTACGATTTCGACACCGTATGCCAGCTTGTCAGTGAAGACGTCTATTTCATGGTCGGCGAAGAGGTCTGCGCGCGGATCGGTCGCAATGGCTTTGACGATGCCGAAACCACGCGGTGGAACAATTCGACCACAACGGCAGTACCGTTCTTTGTCTTCCTTGAAGAGCCGGCCGATAATGATCTGACCTTTACCGTGCGGCTGACAGTCGATCCTTCGAAGGTCGCGGTCGGCGGAGCGGGCTATGCGCCGGACGGATTTGCCTATCTGACCGATCAGGCCAATGAGATCGACGCACCGCGCTTTGAGGAAATCGAAGTGACGGTCAGGGCGGGTCAGACCCAGTCCGACGCATTCTATGTCGGCACCGAGGCGGCATCGACCAACTATGCGTTCGGCATCGAGATCGACAGCATTTACAACAACGATCTGAACGAAGCCTGCGAGCAGGTCAAGCGGGTGGTGACCACCCCCGTCGCGATCGACCTGAACCGCGATGGTGAGATCGGCGTAACCGGCGAAACGACCTCGAAGGACAAAACGGGTCTGACGATCGGTGAGACGGTTCACTTCGACATGGATGCCGATGGTGTGGCCGAGCGGATCGAATGGTTCGACGGATCTGGCGATGGTATCCTGATCGACAACCGCGATGGCGAAGCAGCCACTGACATGAATGGTGCCCGGCTGTTCGGCGACGACAATGGCGTCTATTCGGATGGCTATGAAAAGCTGCGCGCGAATTTCGACAGCAATGGCGACGGGACGATCACCGGCGATGAACTGGATGGTCTCATGGTCTGGGTCGATGACGGCGATGCCGTGGTCGAAGCGGGTGAACTCCAGAGCCTGTCAAGCTATGCCATTACCGAAATCTCGGGTCAGGTGTCGACGTCGACCGACGCTTCGGGACGCGAAGTGATCCGCTCGACCGTCAGCCAAGACTTCGAGGAAACGGGCAATGTGACCTACCGCCTTGAAGGCCCTGACGCGGATCTGTTCACCGTCAGCGCGGATGGCCAGGTCAACTTCAGGGAAGCTCCCGATTACGAGAACCCGCAGGATGAGGGTCTTGACAACATCTACAACGTCACGCTGATCCGTGAAACCGACTTGCCCAATTGCAAACCCGCGCGTGAAAATCTGCGTATCGAGGTTCGCGACAAGCCGTCGCTTGGTGACACGGTCTGGTATGACAACAACCGCAATGGTGTGCTGGATAACGGCGAAACCGGCGCGGCAGGCGTCACGGTCAACCTGATCCAGAGCGGTATCGTGGTCGCGACCATGATCACCGACAGCAACGGCAATTACCTGTTCGACGACCTGAGCGAAGGCGACTATCAGGTGCAGTTCGTGGCTCCGAGCGGCTATGCCTTCACGACCCAGGCTGCAGTTGGTCCCGAAGAGGCCAACAACGACAGCGATGCCGGCGCAGACGGTACGACCGGTGTCATCAGCCTGAGCGAAGGCGAGCAACAGCGGAACGTGGATGCCGGGCTGGTGCAGACCAACAAGCCGCCCCAGGCGCAGGACGACGATACGATCACCTGTGCCGACGAACCGGCTACGGTCAACGTTCTGGCCAATGACAGCGATCCGGACGGCGACAGCCTGACGATCACCTCTGTCGGCGGTCAGGCGATCAGTGAAGGCCAGACCGTTGTGGTCAACGGCGTCGATATCACGCTTACCGATGGTGAACTGGTCTTTGACGGCCAGGATGCCTTTGAAATGCTCGATATCGACGAGTTCGCCCGCGAGAGCTTTGACTACACCATCTCTGACGGGAACGGTGGTACCGCGAGCGCGAGCGTCAACGTCAAGTTCTGCGGCACCGCGAATTCGGTCGAGAGCCTGTTGGAGACGATGCCGGACTCAGGCAACTTCAAGGCCTTGTCCGGTCTGCAGCAGAACCCGCTGGGCGATTACGGCTTTGACGTGGAGATGTTCGGGACCAATGATGCGCGCTTCGATGGCAATGTCTTCGAGCAGGCGTATTACCTTAACGTCTTCATGCCGTCGCAAGAGGTGGGCAACATCAACGACACCTTTGGGGCGCAGATTGCCCAGGCGTCGGAGGTGTTCCAGCCTGGTCAGTCCAGCAATTTCAACGGCAATGCCGCCGCGGACAATCTGGACCTGATCAACTGGATCATCGCCCAGGACTTTGAGGGTGACAACGCCGACGCGGTGGATGGCGGCTTCAATGGCTGGGAAGTTCAGTTCGCGATCTGGGAATTGACCGATCAGTTCAACTCCAGCGAAATCTTTGCCGGGAAACCGGAATTCGGCAGCCTTGAGGACACCCAGTACATCCTCGACCAGGCCGCGGCCAATGGCGAAGGCTTCCAGGCAGGTGTCGGTGACACGATCGGGCTGATTGTCGAGCCCGACGCCGCCGATGAGAACTGGCAACCCTTCATCATCGGGTTGGACTACGAGCAGTTCGACTGCCTCTGCTAGGCGGTTTCAGCTCACCAGAAATGACAAGGCGTTCGGCGATATTCTCGCCGAACGCATTTTTTTTGACAGATATCGTTTAACAGTCTTTACGCGCCGTTTTTCATGAAGGTGAATTAATTTCACCTGTTCATTTCCTGATATTTTGCGAAATTGCAGTTCTCTTGATCGATAATGGAAAGAGGCGAGAAAAGTGGCCGTTTCCTGATCGGACAGGCCTTTCTCAAATTCAAATGCACAGAGTGCAGTATGATGATTTGTGGAAAATGACGACCATTTAGCAGGAATTTTCGCGGAATTCTGAACTTCAGAGCGCTTCGCGATAATCCTGGATCATCCGGGATTTTCACAAATAAATCATTGCAAAGTGTTGTGTTATGGCAGATGTTTCAGGGCTATCGAAGGATTCCGAAGATCGGAAAAGCCTTGAAAATAAATCAGGCCAAAGCAGAAGCTATTTTACAACACTATACTTTAGGACAGGTATTTCCTCGTAAAGCTATCCTTAGGGTCAGCTTGAAAATAAATAACTCAACGAAGACAGTAGATCCCTTGAGCGTCAGACGCAGTGTAGCCTGAAAATTGCCTGCGACATTTGCCAGCGCACCCAGCCATGCGTGGCGAATGAGGAAATTAAGAGCATGAAAACAGGGTAGGTATGGCCACTTATACAGGAAGCAGCGGCGACGACACGATCAACGGCAGCAATTCCGACGACACGATAAATGGTGGTGACGGCAATGATGTCATCACCGGCGACGCCGATTTCGCACCTCCACCGGGAGACTTCCAGACCGGATTGGGTGTCTGGACGGTCAGCGGTAGCGGGGGAACCTACGACCCACCGTACAATGGTGCAGGTGACCGGGTCCTGTTTCTGGACGATAACGGATTCGAAAATTCGGCGTCGGCCGACGTGGGTGGGCCGTCCTGGAACACCGATTTCGAATATTCGGTAACGCTCGAGGCAACCAGCCAGGCCGAGCGGGGGATCGTTCCCGGCGGGACAGAAGCCGGCGGACACCAATTCCGGGTCGAGCTCGTTGTGGATGGCACTGTCGTCTCCAGCGCTATCGGAAGGACGGATCCGACCACGAACGTCCTAGAGAGCTTTACGCTCGACCTCGTACCTAACGGCAATACGCCGGCCGATCCGTTTGGACAGATTCAGATACGCATCGTCGAGATGAAAGCCGAGGGCGCGCGCCTCACCAACAACATCAACTTTGACAACGTCGCGTTGACGGTCACCGATCCGACCGCGACCGGCGCGATGAACGACACCATCGACGGTGGTGCCGGCGACGATACCATTTTCGGCGTCGGGGGCGACGACGTCATTTCCGGTGGATCGGGAAACGATGTCATCGACGGCGGAACGGGCAACGACACGATCAGCGGCGGCTCCGGGGCTGATACGCTCACCGGTGGCGATGGTGACGACACATTCGTCTGGGATGGCGCGTCAAGTGACACGATTACCGATTTCCGCACCGGCAACAGCGGCGCCACAGGCGATGGCGACGCGACAAACAATGACTTTGTCGATCTGTCGGGTATTTTCAACGCGTCCACCCTCGAGGCTTACAATCTTGCCAATGGCACGGATTTTCACACTCCGCTGCAGGCACTGAACCACGATGCCGCAGATGGCGTGATCAGTTTTAACGGCGTTAGCATGGGTGGGCCTACGCTGACCCTGACCGGGATTTCCGGCGGGCTCGCGACGGATGAAACCGCTGTTACGTGTTTTGCCCGCGGTACATCCATTCTGACAGCAGACGGATTTTCAGCCGTCGAGGATCTCGCGGTCGGCAACCGGGTCGAGACCCTGGATAATGGGCTTCAGCCGATCGTCTGGATCAACTCCAGTAAATTCGATGCCATTCAGGTCGCGGCCAACCCGGCATTGCGTCCGATCCGCTTCCGCAAAGGCGCTCTCGGCGACAATGTCCCTTGTCGGGACCTGATCGTATCACAACAGCATCGCATGCTGGTCAGGTCGAAAATTGCTCAAAGGCTCTATGATTGTAACGAAATACTGATCCCGGCAAAAAAACTCGTTGATCTCGACGGTATCGATTTTCTGGACGACGCCACGGGCGTAGAGTATTTTCATATCCTTCTGGGCAATCACGAAATCCTGAACTCGAACGGCGCCTACTCGGAAAGCCTGTTTTTCGGAGAAGAAACCCGTAGGACGATGGCGCGAGAGTCGATCGATCAGATCG
>JAUIIJ010000078.1 GCA_030431825.1 Alphaproteobacteria bacterium | reverse complement strand
CCCTGCATCTGACCGAAGCCGGACGCATCGCGCTCGATCACGCCGACACGATCTTTTCGGCCGGCGAAGAACTGCTCGACACGCTGCGCGAAACAGCCCGTCCGGCCCGCGCCTTGCGGGTTGGCGCCCTGTCGACCCTGTCGCGCAACTTCCAGATCACCTTTCTGGAACCGGTCCTTGGCCGCCCCGATGTCGAGGTGATCCTCCGCTCCGGAAGCGCGGCCGAGCTTTACGCCGCTCTGGACGCGCTCAACCTCGACGTTGTGCTGACCAATACGCCCCCTGCCCGCGATGCGATCAGCCCGTACCTGACGCAAAAGCTGGCGGATCAGACCGTAGGTCTCTTCGGTACGCCCGACAGGGTGCGCGGCAATCGCCCGCTCGAAGAGCTGGTGGCCGATCAACCCCTGATCCTTCCCACCCGCGACACGCAGATCCGCAACGCCTTCGACACGCTGCTGGCCCGCGTGCGCGCCAAACCCACCATCGCCGCCGAGGTTGACGACATGGCCATGATCCGCCTTCTCGCGTTGCGCGGCACAGGCTTGGCCGTGGTGCCACCGATCGTCGTGCAAGACGAACTCGCGCGCGGGGATCTGGTACAGGCGGCGATGCTGGACCTGCATGAACTCTTCTACGCGGTCACGCTGGACCGTCGCTATCCCAACCCTCTTCTGACCGAATTGCTTGCGGTCGCCGTCCGTTAAGGAATGATCTCGAACTTGGTCACATCGACCATTCCACGGTCGGTGATCTTGAGCGCGGGAATGACCGGCAGCGCCAGAAACGCCAGTTGCAGGAACGGCTCATTCAACGTGACACCAAGGCTCTTCGCCGCCGCGCGCAGGTCGACCAGCCGGTCATGCACTTCTTCAAACGGCTCAAGGCTCATCAATCCGGCAACGGGCAAGGCCAGCTCGGCCAACACCTTACCCCCGGCCGCCACGACAACCCCCCCTTCGATCTCAGACAGCCGGTTCGCAGCCAGCGCCATGTCAGCGTAATCCACCCCAACACAGGCAATGTTGTGGTGATCATGACAGACGGTCGAGGCGATCGCCCCGCGCTGCAACCCGAACCCACGCACGAACCCGGTAGCAATGTTGCCGTTCTTGCCGTGCCGTTCGACCACCGCGATGCGAATGAGGTCGCGCGTCGGGTCGGGGTGTTTATCGCCGTCCTCGACCGCAATGGTCTCGTGCAGATGTTCGGTGATGATCTTGCCTTCGACGATGCCGATCACGTCGGTCTCTGCGCGGTTGGCTTTGGTGCGGAAATCCTCGGCCTTCAGATGTGGCGCGTGGACCGAACCGGTGCCGACCGGGTCTATTCTTGACCGTTTGGTAAAATTCTCTGCCGTGGCCTCCACCCCGGCACAAAACACCGTCTGCACATCGCAGGCGTCGAGCGACCGAACCGCCACGATATCCGCCCGCTTACCCGGCGCGATCAACCCGCGATCCTTGAGCCCGAACGCCTCGGCCCCCGACAGCGACGCTGCGCGATAGGCGGCCAGCGGTGGCGTGCCCAAGGCGATCAGCGTGCGGATCATGTAATCAAGATGCCCTTCTTCGGCGATGTCGAGCGGGTTCCGGTCATCGGTACACAGGCACATATAGGGAGCCGTGCGTTCGGTCAGCAGCGGTTGCAGCGCGTGTAGGTCTTTTGACACGGACCCCTCACGGATCAGCACGCGCATGCCCTTTTGCAGCTTTTCGCGCGCCTCCTCCGCCGTTGTCGCCTCATGTTCCGTGGAAATCCCGGCGGCGATATAGGCGTTCAGGTCCATGCCGCGCAGTTGCGGGCAATGGCCGTCGATATGGCCTCCCGCGAACAGATGCAGCTTTTCCATCACCTGAGGATCGCGGTGGATCACCCCGGGATAGTTCATGAATTCCGCCAGACCAATGCCCGACGGATGCCCCATGAGCGGCGCAAGATCAGCTGCCAGCAACTCGGCCCCGGCGGTTTCCATATGCGTGGAGGGCACGCAGGAGGACAGTTGTACGCGGATGTCCATCAGCGTGTGGCGGCTCGCCTCTTGGAAATAGCGAATACCCGCCGCGCCGATGACATTGGCGATCTCGTGCGGGTCGCAAATGGCAGTGGTGATCCCATGCGGGGCGACACAGCGGTCGAATTCATAGGGTGTGACCAAAGAGCTTTCGATGTGCAGGTGGGTGTCGATGAAACCCGGCACAAGGATCAGGCCTGCCATGTCTCTGACCTCGGCCCCGTCATACTGCCCACAGGTGCCTGCGATCATGCCGTGACAGATGGCGATATCGCCATCGAGCAGATCACCGGTCACCAGATCGAACATCTTGGCGCCGCGCAGAACCAGATCGGCGGGCGCCTCTCCGCGTCCAACGGCGATGCGGCGGTCCAAAGAACTGAAATCGGGCATGGGGTGTGGCGCTCCTGTGTTTTGTCCAAGTCTACCCGATGCGCGCTCCGGCCACCAAGCTTCGTGTGGTCCTGACAGGCGACTCAGTGCCAAGTTTTTCGGCGGTCTGTTGGGGCGTGACGAAAAATTAGGCACCCGAAATTCGGCATACAGCGGCATACCGGATCAATATGTCACACCCGGAGCGCGAGTGCGCGCCCTGCTACAGCGTGTCACGGTTACCGCAAACAGCCCGAAATCCGCCAATTCGAACTTACCTTGTTTTAGAGGGCCTTACGTAGCGTCGGGTAAATTTGTTTACGTATTTTCCTTTCGTGGTGAAAAATATTTACACTTAACTTACTGTTTTTTATTTGCTTATTTATTTGTTTTCACCATCGCGTATGATCAAGCCAAGCCGCGATAACACATCTGTGATCGCAGTCTGAAGCGCCCGAAGGGGATCGGGCGGCGCGAGGGGAGACCAAGACCATGAATGATCAAACCACCACCAACGATGGAACGGCCGTGTATCCGCCATCCTCCGAAACGGTGTCGCGGGCGCATATTGATGCGTCTCGATACGAGGAGATGTATGCGCGGTCGGTGTCTGATCCTGAGGGGTTCTGGGCGGAGGCGGCGCAGCGTCTGGACTG
>JAUIIJ010000050.1 GCA_030431825.1 Alphaproteobacteria bacterium | reverse complement strand
CATACCCGAAAAACACAAACACCAAATCTGGCACAACAAGCACAAAAAAACACAACTCAAGACAAACCAAACAACAGAATCATCAAATCCTAAATCGCAAAAACAAAACAAAAAATACCGCGCCCAGGTATATCAACGGCTCGAGTTGAAACCCCTTGGACAGCATAACGAAGTGCAGCGCCCCCAGAACGGCGATGGCGTAGACCAGCCGATGCAAGCGCCGCCAGGCCGGACCCATGCGGCGTACCGACCAGTTGTTCGATGTGAGCGCCAGCGGAATCATCAGCAGAAAAGCCGTCATGCCGATGGTAATGTACGGGCGCTTGGTAATGTCGGCCCAGATCTCGCTGACGATCTGAACATCCAGCAAAAGCCAGACCAGCAGATGGCAAACGACGTAGTAAAAGGTCAGCAGCCCGATCGCACGGCGAAACCGAAGCAGGTTGAGACCGGTGAACCGGCGAAGAGGGGTGATCGCCAGCCCGACGAGCAGGAATTGCAAGGCAAGCTCGCCGAGTTCCTGTTCGAACGTCTTGATCGGTTCCGCACCGAGACCGCCCGTCGCCGCCAACCAGAACAGGTACACCGGCGGCAACAGGCCAAGCGCATAGACCACCCAGACAGGAACGCGCCGAACGGCACGGTTTACCCGGTCGGCAACGCCCTGGACCTGTGCGGTCACGTCAGTGGTACTTGGCCAGGTCCATCCCTTCATACAGGGCTGCGACCTCCTTGTCGTATCCGTTGAACATGAGCGTCGGAACCTTTTTGGCGAAAAGACCGCCCCCCACCTGACGCTCGTAGGCCTGCGACCAGCGCGGATGATCCACGGTCGGATTCACGTTACTGTAAAAGCCGTATTCACGGGAACTGTAAGTGTTCCAGCTGGTCGGGGGTTCTTCCGATACCAGGCTGATCCGGACCACAGACTTGATCGACTTGTAGCCATACTTCCACGGCACCACGAGCCGAAGAGGTGCACCATTCTGGTTAGGGATCGGCTTGCCATATATCCCCGTGGCCATGATTGTCAGCGGGTGCAACGCTTCATCAAGGCGCAGCCCCTCGACATAGGGCCAGTCGATGACCGGTCGGCCGACACCACGCATTTCATCGGGACGCAGGGCGGTCTGAAAGGCGACATAGCGCGCCTCGTCCCTGACGCCGGCCATCGCCAGAAGATCGGCCAGTTCGAAACCGTTCCACGGCACCACCATGGACCACGCCTCGACACAGCGCAGCCGATAGATACGCTCCTCGACCGTCATCTCGGACATGATGTCCTTGAAATCGTATTCTCCGGGGCGATCCACCAATCCGTCGATGGTCACACTCCACGGCGACGTGGTGAGCGCATCGGCATACGCCGCCGGATCCCCCTTGCCGGTTCCGAACTCGTAAAAGTTGTTGTAGCTCGTGATGTCTTCCCAGCTTGTCGGTTCCAGGTCGGTCGCGGCCGCCGACGGTCCGGCAATCACGCCCAAACCGATCCCGGCGGCACCGGCCAGGATCTGGCGACGGTTCAGGAACACGCCCCGGGGCGTCGCATCTTGCATACTCAGATCATTCTTCCAGCGATGGGCCATGGAAACTCCGCAATTCGTTTGCCTTGGAAATAGCCCGCTCATCCCGCGCCGCCAAACCAAATTGACTCACGATTAAGCGACGGTGCTGTAACGTCGGCAAGGACAATAGCATCGGCGTTTCTTGCACACGGAGCAGGCTGGCCGGCACAGCGCACCGGCGCACGGGGCATGCACACAGGATATTCCCAACCCAGAAGAGTGTCGAATCCACGGCTGGGATGAATGACTTTTAAAACCGCTGATAATCAAAATATCTCATATCGGCAGGCATTTTTCCGGCACAGCTTGAGGTACGCACATCAGAAATTTCTAGACATGAGGTGCGCACCTCAACTAGCGTTCGGGTCATCTGAACGACGAATCGGCGTCCGCAAGAGATCGCCGTGCATCGAATGGGAGGAAAATCATGAAGTCTCTGAAACTGGCATCTGCCAGCGCGATCAGTTTTGCTGCGGCGACATTCGCCGGGGCGTCGCAAGCCGAGGACCTTACGCTTTGCTGGGCGGCCTGGGACCCTGCCAATGCCCTTGTCGAGTTGAGCAAGGAATTCGAAGCCGAATCCGGTCACAAGATGAGCTTTGAGTTTGTCCCTTGGCCCAATTTTGCCGACCGGATGCTGAACGAGTTGAACTCTGGCGGACAGCTTTGCGATCTCCTGATCGGTGACAGCCAGTGGATTGGCGGTGGTGCCGAGAACGGCCACTATGTCAAGCTCAACGACTTTTTCGAAGCCGAAGGCATCGAGATGAGCGACTTTGCCGATGCCACCGTCTATGCCTATTCCACCTGGCCCAAGGGAACGCCGAATTATTACGCCCTGCCTGCAATGGGCGACGCAAATGGCTGGTTCTATCGCAAGGACTGGTTCGAACGCGATGATATCAAGGCCGCATTCAAGGAAGCCACCGGCCGCGAACTTGCCGAACCCGAAACCCAGAAGGAATTGCTCGAAGTTGCGCAGTTCTTCCAGGGGCGCGAGATTGACGGACAAACCGTTTACGGTGCCGCGATCTTTACCGAGCGCGGGTCCGAAGGCATTACCATGGGCGTGACCGGCGCCCTGTATCCCTGGGGCTTCAAATACGAAAACACCCCCGGTTCCTATGACATGGAGGGCGCGGTGAATTCACCCGAGGCCGTCGAGGCGCTCGAGTTCTACAAGGAATTCTACGAAACAGCGACGCCGCCGGGCTATACCAATTCGTACATGGGCGAGAGCCTGGACGCGTTCAAATCCGGACAGGTCGCAATGGCGATGAACTGGTTCGCGTTCTTCCCGGGCCTTTACGCCGATCCGAATACCGGCGGAGACAAGATCGACTTTTTCGTCAACCCACCCCAGAACCAGCCCGGTTCGACCCTCGGCGGCCAGGGCATTTCGGTAGTCTCCTATTCCGACAAGCAGGATGCCGCGCTGGAATACATCAAGTGGTTTGCCCAGCCGGAAGTACAGCAGAAGTGGTGGGATCTCGGCGGTTACTCCGCACATAACGCCGTATTGGAGAGCCCGACATTCAAGGACAGCGCGCCATTTGCCGGGGATTTCCTCGAAGCGATGGCCAACGTTCAGGACTTCTGGCAGGAGCCGGCCTATGCCGAACTGCTGCTGGCGATGCAAAAGCGCATGCATGATTACGTGGTCGCTGACCAGGGCACCGCTCAGGAAGCGCTCGACCTCTTGATCGAGGACTGGACCGAGGTCTTCGAAGACGAAGGCAAGCTCTGACCCGCACGACCGCCCCGCAGACGGGGATGTTTCATGACGAACTGTCCCGGAAGCGATTCCGGGGCACGCCCTTCCCACACTCTGACCACCGGATCCCGTGACATGTCCGAGTCCACAGCCACCCGTGCCGCCGCCGCCACCCCGCCCCGGGTCGCACGCAAGATCAGGGGGCTGAGCGATCGCGCCATTGCATGGCTCTTTGTTGGTCCGACGATCTTCCTGTTGCTGGCGATCAACATTTTCCCGCTGATCTGGACCGTGCGGCTCAGTTTCACGAATTTCAAGGCCAACCGGAATCGTCCCATCGAATGGATCGGTACGCGCAACTACGAACGCATCCTGACGGACAGCGACATCTGGCTGAACATGCAGGCCACGGCGCATTTCCTGTTCTGGACGATCTTTTTCCAGGTGCTGATCGGCTTTACCCTAGCCTATCTGATCAACAAGAAATTCAAGGGCAATGACCTGTGGACCACCATCATCGTGTTGCCGATGATGCTGTCGCCGGCGGTCGTGGGGAATTTCTGGAAATTCCTCTATCAGCCCCAGATCGGCCTGTTCAATTATGTCGTAGGGTTCTTTACCGGCAAGGATCCGTCCAGTTTCGAGATGCTCGGCTCGGTCGATCTTGCCCCGTGGTCGATTGTCATCGTCGACACCTGGATGTGGACGCCGTTCGTGATGCTGATCTGTCTGGCCGGTTTGCGATCCATTCCCGACTATATCTACGAAGCCGCCGAAATCGACCGCGCGTCCAAGCTGCGGCAGTTCTTTACCATCACCATCCCGATGGTGCTGCCTTTCCTGATGCTTGCCGTGCTGTTTCGCGGAATCGAGAATTTCAAGATGTTCGACCTCGTGGTGCAGCTCACCGGCGGCGGTCCGGGCTCGACCACCGAACTGACCTCGATCAATCTCAAGCGCGAGGCCTTTGAAAAATGGCGCACCGGCTATGCCTCGGCCTATGCGATCATCCTGTTCGTCACGGTGTTCGGGCTGGCCAGCATCTACGTCAAGGCGTTGAACAAGGTGAAAGAGCGGTGATCATGCACACGCGCCCGACCCCGATATCCCCCTGTCCGAAAGGCATCGCGTCATGAGCAGCTTTTCCGTCACCGACCCGAGCCCGCGGTCGAAATGGTTCGCCGGTACGCTGGTCATACTCTACGCACTGATCACCATGGTGCCGCTGGCCTGGATCATGCTCACCGGGTTCAAGTCGCCGTCGGATGCCATTTCCTATCCGCCCAAGGTTGTGTTCGAGCCGACGCTCGAGGGCTATGTCAACCTGTTCACGACCCGCACGCGACAGACCGATGAGTATCTTCAGGCCAACCCGCCCAAGACATGGTACGAGGAAATCGTCCGTGAATATGACATGGTCATCGCCGGCCCGTCGAAGTTCGGCGAACGGTTCCTGAATTCCGTCATCATCGGCTTCGGCTCGACGTTTCTGAGCATCGTGCTGGGCACACTCGCCGCCTATGCCTTTTCGCGGTTCAAGATACCGCTCGCCGATGACCTGCTGTTCTTTATCCTCAGCACCCGGATGATGCCCCCGATCGCCGTCGCGATCCCGATTTTCCTGATGTATCGGCAACTGGGGCTGTCCGATACCCATCTCGGAATGATCCTGCTTTACACGGCGGTCAACATCTCGCTGGCGGTCTGGCTGCTCAAGGGGTTCATCGACGAGATCCCGCGCGAATACGAAGAGGCCGCCCTGATCGATGGCTACACGCGGTTTCAGGCGTTCTACAAGGTCGTCCTGCCGCAGGCCGCCACCGGCATCGCCTCGACCGCGATTTTCTGTCTGATCTTTGCCTGGAACGAATACGCCTTTGCCGTGCTGTTGACGTCAGGCACCGCCCAGACCGCACCGCCCTTTATCCCGACCATCATCGGCGTTGGCGGGCTCGACTGGCCGGCAGTGGCGGCAGGCGCCACGATCTTCCTTCTGCCCGTGATGATATTCACCATCCTGCTGCGCAAGCACCTGCTGCGCGGCATCACATTCGGAGCGGTCCGCAAATGAGCAACTTTTTCACCGGTCTCCTGCGCCTGCGTCGCGGCCCCTGGGAAATGCTGGCGACCATCCTGATCGGCCTCGGGGTGCTCATGCTGATGCAGCCTTTTGTGCTCTGGGCCTACACCTATTCGTTCATCACCACATTGGTGGGCACCGTGATGTTCATCATCGTGTCCCATTTCAAGGACTGACCCGTGGCCCAGATCGTCATCGACAGAATACGCAAGGAATTCGGCGATTTCACCGCCGTGCGGGAGTCGAGTTTTACCATCGAGGATGGCGAATTCTTCATGCTCCTCGGTCCGTCGGGCTGCGGCAAGACAACGACGCTGCGCATGATTGCCGGGCTTGAATTGCCGACCTCGGGGCAGATTTTCCTCGACGGAGAGGACATCAGCCAGAAACCGCCAAGCCAGCGCGACATCGCCTTTGTCTTTCAGATGTTCGCACTCTATCCGCACATGAACGTGCGCAAGAACCTCAGCTACCCGCTGATCAGCCAGGGCATGCCGCGCGCACAGGTCAGGGCCAAGATCAGCGAGGTTGCGGAAATACTGGGGATTAAGGACATCCTGAATCGTCCCGTTGGCGGCCTGTCCGGTGGCGACCGGCAGCGCGTCGCCCTGGGTCGGGCCATCGTGCGCGAACCAAAGGCATTCATGATGGACGAACCGCTCGGCGCGCTCGACGCCGAGTTCCGCGAACACATGGCCGAGGAGCTGCGCGCGCTGCACGACCGGATGAATGCCACAACCGTCTACGTGACCCATGACCAGCTCGAGGCGATGCAGATGGGCGACAAGATCGTCGTCATGAACAACGCCGTGGTCGAGCAATTCGGCACGCCGCAAGAGATCTACGACAAGCCTGCAACCATGTTTGTCGCGGATTTCATCGGTTCGCCCTCGATGAACTTTTTACGGTTCGACGGCGTCATCGAGGATGGCGCGCGCTGGGTTTCGCTTGATGGAGTGACACTGAACGTGCCGCGACAGTTGCAGGGCGCGGCCGGCACGCTCGTGTTCGGGGTACGACCCGAGCATGTGGCCCTGACCGACACCGGCCGCTATCGCGGCAAGATATTGGCGTCGGAGTATCTCGGCACCACCCAGATCGTCACACTGGCCACAGCAAACGGAGAGATCAAGGCTCGCATCGACAGCGCCCAGACCGCAGCGATCGGCGAAACCGTCGGACTCGAGTTTGACGCGCGAAAGATCACCCTGTTTGACGAGGCAAGCGGCACAGCCATTCGCTCGACGCTGAACAGCGAGGTGCTCGCTCATGGCTGAGGTGGTGCTCAGGAACCTGTCGAAATCTTATGGCGACGATATTGCCGTGGCCGACATGACGATGACCATTCCCGATGGTGCCTTTGTCGTCCTGCTTGGTCCGACCGGTGCCGGCAAGACAACCACGCTGCGGCTGATCTCGGGCCTTGAGAAGATGGACAGCGGCGAAGTCTGGATCGGTGGTCGAAATGTGGGCAATGAAACCCCCGCCCAGCGCGATGTGGCGATGGTGTTCCAGCAATACTCGCTCTACCCTCACCTGTCCGTGCGCGACAACCTCGCATTTCCGCTGAAATCGCCGATACTCAACACACCGCCCGATGAAATCGAACGCAAGGTGGCCGAGGTCTCGAGCGTGCTCCAGATCAGCCACAAGCTCGACAACAAGGCCACTGCCCTGTCCGGTGGCGAAATGCAAAGGGTGTCCATCGGCCGGGCATTGGTGCGAGACCCGTCGATCTATCTGATGGACGAACCGCTCAGTTCGCTGGACGCCAAGCTGCGCACCGATTTGCGGGTCGAACTCAAACGTATCCACGCATCCCTGGGCGCGACGCTGCTCTATGTCACGCACGACCAGATCGAGGCGATGACCATGGCCACCCACGTGGGTGTTCTGGACCATGGCCGGCTTGTGCAGTTCGGAAGCCCACGCGAGATCTATGAGAATCCCAACAGCCTCTATGTCGCAAGCCGCCTCGGAGTGCCCCGGATCAACATTCTGCCGGCCGGTATTTTCGGCAACGTTCCCGACGGTACCGACCGGATCGGACTGCGCCCCGAACATATCAACCAGGGCAGCGGCCAGGATGCTGTCATCAAACGGGTCGAACATCTGGGCGACCAGGCACGGCTGCATCTGAACCTGCAGGGACATGACATAACCACTATCGCCGCCCCCGACACCGATTACCAACCCGGCGCGCATATCAAGATCGAACCGCGCAATCCCCTGTGTTTTGACGCGCAGGGCAATCGCATTCGCTAGGGAGAACACACTTCATGAGCCAGTTCATCAATGCCAAGGACACGCTTGTCACCGACGCGGTTGACGGTTTGCTTGCGACATCGGGCGGGGCGCTGGCGCGGCTTGACGGTTATCCCCATATCAAGGTTGTCGTCCGTGCCGACTGGGACAAGTCACGCGTCGCGCTGATTTCCGGCGGCGGTTCGGGTCACGAGCCCGCGCATGCGGGATTTGTCGGTGCGGGCCTGCTGACGGCGGCGGTCTGCGGCGAGGTTTTCGCCTCACCCTCGGTCGATGCGGTTCTGGCAGGTATTCTTGCGGTGACGGGCGCGGCGGGATGCCTGCTGATCGTCAAGAACTACACGGGTGATCGCCTGAATTTCGGCCTCGCCGCCGAACGCGCGCGCGCCTTCGGGCTCAAGGTGTCGATGGTGGTGGTCGATGACGACATCGCCTTGCCCGATCTGCCGCAGGCACGCGGCGTTGCCGGCACACTCTTTGTCCACAAGATCGCGGGGGCGCTGGCACAGGACGGCGCCGATCTCGACACTGTTACAGCGGCGGCGCAATCGGCAATTTCCGGTATGGCATCAATTGGCAAATCCCTTGATACCTGCACGGTTCCGGGATCGGCCAAGGAAGAACGCATCGCGCCCGGCAAGGCCGAACTGGGTCTTGGCATTCATGGCGAGGCCGGGATCGAACAGGTTGCATTCACGGATGCCCGAACCGCGATGGATATCGTTCTGGACCGGCTTGCGCCAAGGATCGGGGATGGCCCGCATGTGGCACTGCTGAACAATCTCGGCTCGACCACGCCACTGGAAATGAGCGTTCTGGCACACGAACTGGCAATCTCACCCAAGGCGGCCAACATCAAACATGTCATCGGACCGGCACCCTTGATGACCTCGCTTGACATGCATGGCTTCTCGGTTTCGATCCTGCCGGTTGACGACGCGACCAGGGCGCTGCTGTCCGCTCCCGTGGAGCTGCCGGCATGGCCCGGCATGTCGGATATCTCACCGGTCACGACCCGTCCGCTGCCCGACGGGCTCAGCCCGATCCAGCCGATTCCGTCCAGCAACCCGAACACACGATCGGTCATCGAACACGCCTGTGACCTGCTGATCGCGGCCGAGGACGATCTCAACGCACTCGACGCCAAATCCGGCGATGGCGACACCGGCAGCACGCTGGCGACGGCGGCGCGGGCGCTCAAGGGCGCGCTCGACCGGATGCCGCTGGCGGACCTGACGCAGCTGTTCCGGGCAGTCGGCAACGAACTCAGCCAGACGATGGGTGGATCGTCGGGCGTCATCCTTGCGATCTTCTTTGGCGCAACAGGCGATGCCTGCGCCAACGGCAAACCGACACCCCGGGCACTCCTCGCGGGGCTGGACCGGATCAGCCAGGTGGGCGGTGCCGCCAAGGGCGACCGCACGATGATCGACGCGCTTGCGCCTGCGCTTGCGGCACTGCCCCAAGGGATCGCCGCTGCCGCCGCCGCTGCCCGTGCCGGCGCGGACGGCACGGCCACGATGGATCGGGCCAAGGCGGGACGCGCCTCTTACGTGCCGCCTGAAAATCTTGTCGGACATAATGACCCCGGAGCCGAGGCGGTCGCGCGCCTGTTCGAGGGGCTGGCCAAAACGATTTGATCGCAGCGAGCTTGACGCCATGAAGCCTGCCACGCGCGCTCTCTCGAACCCCACGATCAACGATATCGCCCGCGTTGCGCGCGTCAGCCTCGCAACGGTGGACCGAGTGCTGAACGCGCGCCCGGGGGTGCGCGAGGCGACGGTTGAGAAAGTCAACAAGGCGATAGCGGAGCTCGGTTATGTCCGCGACACCGCCGCCGCCAATCTCGCCCGCGGCCGGATCTATCATTTCATGTTCATCCTGCCGTCGAACAGCAACGAATTCCTGGTCATGCTCGAAGCCCAGATCGAACAGCTGAACCGGCGTATGCGCCACGAACGTACCAGGCTGTCCTGTACCCGCGTCACCGCGTTCGACCCGATGGCGCTGGCCGAAACGATTGATGCGGTCGATGCCTCCAAGGTCGATGGCGTGGCTATTTTCGGCCCCGAGACACCTTCGGTCCGCGATTCCATCGCCCATCTCAAGGCCAACGGCGTCACGGTCGTGTCACTCGTCGCCGACATCCCGAGTTCCGAGCGGGATTTCTACGTGGGGCTCGACAATGTTGCCGCCGGGCGCACGGCGGCGCAGCTTCTGGGGCGGTTCCTGGGTGAGACAAGGGGCAGGATTGCGGTATTGACCGGTTCCATGCTGGCGCGGGACCACCTTGAGCGGCGGCTGGGATTTGACGAGGTGATGGCGCGGGAGTTTCCCGACCTCGAGATACTCGCCTCGCTCGAAGGTCGCGATGACCCTGCCCTGATCGAAAAGCTGGTGCCAGAGGTTCTGGCGAGCCACGACGATGTCATCGGCATCTATTCCTCCGCCGCCGGGAACGAAGGTCTGCTGCGCGCCTTTCGCACATGGCAGCCGGCCCGCCGTCCGGTGGTGATCGCACACGAGCTTACGCCTCTGTCACGGTCTGCCCTTGCGACAGGTGCGTTCGATGCCGTGATCAGTCAGGATTGCGGGCATCTGGTGCGCAGCGCGGTGCGTATCATGCGCGCCTACAGCGACAGCATGCCCATCAATCTCGCCCAGGAACGTATCCGTATCGACATATACCTTAAGGAAAACATGCCGCAGTGACGCGGCGCAGAGTTGGGAGGATCACACATGAAGACCATCAGGGGACCGGCGCTGTTTCTGGCGCAGTTTGCGGGCGATGAAGCCCCGTTCAATTCGTGGGACGCGATCACCAAATGGGCCGCTGACTGCGGCTACAAGGGCGTGCAGGTACCCAGCTGGGACTCGCGCCTGTTCGATCTCTCCCGTGCCGCCGAAAGCAAGGCCTATTGCGACGACTTCACGGGACAGGCCGCTGCCAATGGAATCGAGGTCACCGATCTGTCGACCCACCTGCAAGGGCAGCTGGTCGCGGTGCATCCCGCATATGACAGCGCGTTCGACGGCTTTGCAGATCCCAGCGTGCACGGAAACCCCGCAGCCCGGCAGGAATGGGCCGTGGATCAGGTCAAAAAGGCGATCTCCGCGTCCGCCAATCTGGGCATGGACAAGCATGTGACGTTTTCCGGCGCATTGGCCTGGCCCTATGTCTATCCGTGGCCGCAACGACCTGCGGGGCTCGTTGAAACCGCGTTTGACGAACTCGCCCGCCGCTGGCGTCCGATTCTGGATCATGCCGAGGAAAACGGAGTTGATATCTGCTATGAAATCCATCCCGGCGAAGATCTGCATGATGGCATAACCTTCGAGATGTTCCTCGAGCGCGTCGACAACCACGCGCGTTGCAACATGCTCTACGATCCGTCGCACTATGTGCTGCAATGTCTGGACTATCTCGACAATATCGACATCTACAAGGAGCGCATCAAGATGTTCCACGTCAAGGATGCCGAATTCAACCCGACCGGGCGTCAGGGTGTCTATTCCGGCTATCAACCCTGGGTCGACCGCGCCGGTCGTTTCCGCAGCCTTGGCGACGGCCAGGTCGATTTCGCAGCGATTTTTTCGAAAATGGCTGCCAATGATTTCGATGGCTGGGCCACTGTCGAATGGGAATGCTGCCTCAAACATCCCGAAGACGGCGCGCGCCAAGGGGCCGCATTTGTCCGCGACCACATCATCCGGGTCACCGAAAGGGCCTTTGACGATTTTGCCGACGGGGGCACCGACGAGGCCGCCAATCGCAAGATGCTGGGGATTGCCTGATATGGCGCGTATCAGGCTTGGCATGGTGGGCGGCGGCAATGATGCCTTCATCGGCGCCGTTCACCGGATCGCGTCGCGGATCGACGACCGTTTCGAACTGGTGGCGGGGGCACTGTCATCGACGCCGGAAAAATCCCGCGCGTCGGGCGAGGCATTGAACCTGCCGCGCATCTATGACGACTTCAAAAAGATGGCCATCCGCGAGGCACGGCTCAAGACCGGGATCGAGGCGGTGTCCATCGTAACGCCGAACCACGTGCATTATGCCGCGGCACGTGAATTCCTGAAGCGCGGGATTCACGTGATTTGCGACAAACCGCTTACATCGACGCTTGCGGACGCGAAAAAGCTGGTCAAGGCGGCGGAGGCGTCAGATGCGCTGTTTGTTCTGACGCATAACTATACCGGCTATCCGATGGTGCGACAGGCCCGCGCGATGATCGCCGCCGGCGATATCGGCACGGTGCGCGTGGTGCAGGCAGAGTATCCACAGGACTGGCTCACCACGGAGCAGGATGTCAAACAGGCCGAATGGCGTACTGATCCGGCGCGTTCGGGTGCCGGCGGCTCGACCGGGGACATCGGCACCCACGCCTTCAACCTCGCCTGTTTCGTGACCGGTTTGGAGCCGGAAAGCCTCGCCGCCGATCTTGATGCCTTTGTTCCCGGACGGCCGGTCGACGACAACGCCCATGTCCTGCTGCGCTTCAGGGGCGGAGCAAAGGGCATGCTGTGGTCAAGCCAGGTCGCACCGGGCAACGAGAACGCCCTGAAAATCCGGGTCTATGGCGACAGGGGCGGGCTGGAATGGGCGCAGGAAGATCCCAACTACCTCTGGTTCACCGCCTTCGGTCAGCCCAAGCAACTGATCACCCGCAACGGCGCTGGCGCTGGTGATGCCGCCGGACGCCTGAGCCGTATTCCGCCGGGCCACCCCGAAGGATACCTGGAAGGGTTCGCCAATATCTACAGCGAAGCCGCCGACGCCATCATCGCCCATCGCGACGGCAAAACGCCCGGCCAGGAGGTGGTCTATCCAACTGTTCAGGACGGATTGCGCGGGGTGCAATTCGTGGATGCCTGCGTGCGCTCATCGGCCCGGAATGCCGCCTGGGTTTCGTTCTGACGCGCGCTGAGGGGAAAAATTCGGCACCAGATCCCGGTCTGGTGCCGATGGTTCATCGTTATTCCGCCGGAACGGCCGTCGCCTCGAGACTGAGAGGCGCGGGCAGGTGGGCCAGCATCTCTTTCGGACAAACCTGAAGGAAATTCGATTTCTCGATATCCCAGTGCTGCAGGATGTCGGCGGCCTTGCGGCTGCCGGTTTCCGCGGCATGACGCTCGATCAGCTCTTCGAGCTGGGTTTCCCAATGCGGCACCGTCACCGGGCAGGTGACAAGCGTTTCCTTGTTCATCAGTGTCTCGGCAAGCCCTTCGGGATCATAAAGATAGGCCATCCCACCGGTCATCCCGGCCCCGAAATTCGCGCCGATCGTGCCCAGGATCACTGCAACGCCACCGGTCATGTATTCGCACCCGTTCGACCCGCAGCCCTCGATCACCACCCTGGCACCGCTGTTGCGCACGGCAAACCGCTCGCCCGCTCGCCCGGCGGCGAACAGGTAGCCATCGGTGGCACCGTAAAGAACGGTATTGCCGATGATGGTGTTCTGATCCGCCGGCAGTTGGCTGACCTGTGGCGGCCGCACGACGATAGTGCCACCGGACAGGCCCTTGCCCACATAGTCATTGGCATCGCCCGACACTTCGAGCTTCAACCCCGGTGCCGCAAAGGCCCCCAGGGACTGGCCCGCCGAGCCCTGCAGCTTGACCGTCAGGTGATCCGACTGGAACGCATTCCGCATGCCGAAGTTGCGCACGATATGGCTGCTGGTGCGGGTGCCAACCGTGCGATGCGTGTTCTGGATCGCATAGGACAACTGCATCTTTTCGCCATCCCGCAGGAACCGCGCGGCGTCGCGCACGATTTCCGCGTCGAGCGTGTCGGGCACCGCGTTGCGTTCCTTGTCACGGTCATAGACGATTTTCGACGCGCCATCGACGGTGATCAGCAGCGGGTTCAGGTCGAGATCGTCAAGATGCGCGTTGCCCCGGCTGACCTGGCTGAGCAGATCGGCCCGACCGATCACCTCATCCAGTGAACGTGCCCCGATGCTGGCCAGCAATTCGCGGACTTCCTGCGCGTAGAAGGTGATCAGGTTCACCACCTTGTCTGCCGAACCGGTAAACTTGTCGCGCAGCGCCTCGTCCTGGGTACACACGCCCACAGGGCAGGTGTTGGACTGGCACTGGCGCACCATGATGCACCCCATCGCAATCAGCGCGGCCGTGCCGATGCCAAACTCTTCGGCCCCCATCATGGCCGCCATGACGATGTCGCGCCCGGTGCGCAGCCCGCCATCGGTGCGCAGGGTCACGCGGTCGCGCAGCTTGTTCATCGCCAGAACCTGATGCGCTTCGGTCAGACCCATTTCCCAGGGCAGGCCGGCATATTTGATGCTGGTTGCCGGGCTCGCACCGGTACCGCCATTGTGGCCGGAAATCAGGATCACGTCGGCCTTGGCCTTGGCGACCCCGGCCGCGATCGTGCCGACACCGGACGACGCCACCAGCTTGACCGTCACCTTGCAACGCGGGTTGATCTGCTTGAGGTCATAGATCAGCTGCGCAAGGTCCTCGATGGAATAGATGTCGTGATGCGGCGGCGGCGAAATCAGCGTCACGCCCTTGGTCGAATGGCGCAGCCGCGCGATCAGGTCGGTGACCTTCATGCCGGGCAACTGCCCGCCTTCGCCGGGTTTGGCACCCTGCGCGACCTTGATTTCAAGCTCTTCACACTGGTTCAGGTATTCGGCGGTCACACCGAAACGGCCCGATGCCACCTGCTTGATCTTGGCGGACGGGTTGTCGCCATTGGGTTCGGGCACGAAATGTGCCGGATCCTCGCCGCCCTCGCCGGAGTCCGACTTGGCGCCGATCCGGTTCATCGCAACGTTCAGCGTCTTGTGCGCCTCGGGGCTCAGCGCGCCGAGCGACATTCCGGGCGTTACAAAACGCTTGCGGATCGATGTGATGCTCTCGACCTCTTCGATCGGCACCGCCTTGCCCAGCGGCTTGATGTCCAGCAGGTCACGCAGATGGATCGGCGGATTGCTCCGCATCCGGGCGGAATATTGCTTCCAGATCTCGAACGACGCCTTGTTGCAGGCCATCTGCAACATGTGCATCGTCGATGCTTCCCAGGCATGGCTCTCGCCCGATTTGCGCGCCTTGTAGAAACCGCCGATGGGCAGCACGTCCTGACCGGTGGTCCAGCCGCGCGCGTGCACCTCTTCCGCCTTGTGCTGGATACCGTGTATCCCGATCCCCGAGATCCGGCTGAGCATGCCGGGGAAATATTCCGCACACATGGCGCGCGACAGACCCACCGCCTCGAAATTCAGACCGCCGCGATAGGACGAGATCACCGAGATCCCCATCTTGGCCATGATCTTGAGCAATCCCTGGTCGATCGCCTCGCGGTAGCGTGCAACCGCCTCGGTCAGCGTGCCCTCAAGCAAGCCGCGCTGGATACGGTCAGCCAGCGAATCCTCGGCCAGATAGGCGTTGACCACGGTGGCGCCACATCCGATCAGAACTGCAAAATAATGCGGGTCGATACATTCTGCGCTGCGCACGTTGAGAGAACAGAAGGTCCGCAATCCGTTTCGCGTCAGGTGGCTGTGCACCGCGCTGGTGGCGAGGATCATCGGCATCGCCACCTTGCCCGCGTCGGAAAACTGATCGGTCAGCACGATATGCCCCGCGCCCGACCGCACCGCGTCTTCGGCTTCGGACCGGATGCGGTTCAGCCCGGCATTCAACGCCCCCTGGCCCGGCTCGAACGTACAATCGATCTCGATGCAGGGCGCATTGAATTGTTCGATCAGCTTGGTCCACTGGGAGTTGCCGACAAACGGGCTCTCCAGAACCACGATCTCGGTCTGGCTGCTGTCTTCATCAAGCACGTTCTTGAGGTTGCCGAAACGGGTCTTGAGGCTCATCACACGATATTCGCGCAACGAGTCGATAGGCGGGTTGGTCACCTGGCTGAAGTTCTGTCGGAAGAAATGGCTCAGCGGGCGATATTGCTTGGACAGGACCGCGCTCGGCGTGTCATCGCCCATGCTTGCAAGGGCTTCCTTGCCATCCTCCGCCATCGGCGACAGGATTTGCTCAAGCTCTTCGACCGAATAGCCGGCGGCAATCTGGCGCTTTCGCAGTTCGGCCCCTTCGAACAGCGGCACCTCCTGCGCACCGGACAGGGCTTCATCCGCATCGTTGATCTTGCCGACCCACTCGCCGAAAGGAAGCGCCTTGGCCAGCTTGTCCTTGATTTCGTTGTCGCGATAGAGTTTGCCCTTGCTCATGTCGACGGCCAGCAGCTGTCCCGGACCCAACGCGCCCTTTTCGCGCACGGTCGCCTCGTCTACCGGGACCATTCCGGCTTCCGACCCGGCAATCACCAGCCCGTCACCTGTCACCACATAGCGCATCGGGCGCAATCCGTTGCGATCCAGCCCGGCACAGACCCAGCGGCCATCGGTCATGGCCAGCGCCGCCGGTCCGTCCCACGGCTCCATCACGCTGTTGCAGTAGGAATACATGTCACGCCACGCCTGCGGCAGTTCGATGGCCTGCTTGCTCCAGCTTTCGGGCACCAGCATGGTCTTGGCCATCGGCGCACTGCGCCCGGCCCGAACCAGAACCTCGAACACCGAGTCCAGCGCCGCGCTGTCGGAACTGCCCGAGGCGACAATCGGCTTGATGTCTTCGGCCATGTCCCCGAAAGCCGCGCTGGCCATGCGGATCTCGTGGCTCTTCATCCAGTTCAGGTTACCCTTGAGCGTATTGATCTCGCCGTTATGCGCCAGCATCCGGAACGGCTGTGCCAGCCACCATTGCGGGAAGGTATTGGTGGAATAGCGCTGGTGATAGATTGCAAAGGCGCTTTCGAACCGCTCGTCCATCAGATCGGGATAGAACTCGGCCACCTGTTCGGCCAGCATCATTCCCTTGTAGATGATCGACCGGCAGGACAAGGAAGCGAGATAGAGATCGTTGATCCCCGCCGCCGCCGCCGCCTTTTCGATGCGCCGCCGGATCACATACAGTTCACGCTCAAAGGTTTCTTCATCGACACCCTTGATGTTGGACAGGATGATCTGTTCGATCTCGGGCCGCGTCGCGTTGGCCTTTTCCCCGAGACAGGTGACATCCA